>CAYQCT010000273.1:0-1558 GCA_964416015.1 uncultured Tepidisphaerales bacterium | reverse complement strand
GCGACGGCGTCGGCGTCACCCACGTCCGCCGGCAAATCACCGGCGTCGAGGTCGTTCATCAAAACCGTCGCGCCGCGTTCCCGCAGTGCTTCGGCGATCCCCTTGCCGATGCCGCGGCCCGCGCCGGTGACGAGCGCGACCTTGCCTTCGAAGTCATGGGTCATTGCTTGAATCTAACCGAAGTGGGGCAAGCTTCCAGCTTGCCTTCGAACGACATGGCGAGTTGGAAGCTTGCCACACGTTGGAGTCACCATGCCTGAACCCGTCTACGTCCTCGGCGCGGGTCGAACCGACTTCGCCCGCAACCTCCGCAAGGAAGAGAAGACCCTGCGCGACGTGATCGTCGAAGCCGGCCGGCTCGCGATCGGCAGCGCGGGCATCCAGCCGAGTGACGTGACCTCCGGCGTCGTCGGCAACTTCGCCGCCGGGCGGTTCACCAAGCAGCTCCACCTCGGCAGCTTTCTGACCGACGTCGACGACGCGCTGCGCGGCATCCCGACTTACCACACCGAGGCCGCCTGCGCGAGCGGGGCGGTCGCGTTCGTCGCCGGTGCACAGCAGGTCATGGGCGGGCTGGCGGACGTGGTGCTGGTGGTCGGTGCCGAACAGCAGAAGACGATGGCCCCCGGCGACGTCGGTGACGTGCTTGCCGGTGCGGGCGACTACGGCGAAGAGCGGCCGATGTACGGCGACTTCATGTTCCCCTCCCTCTTCGGCAAGATCGCCCAGCTCTACCAGGACGCCCACGGCCTGACGCCCGAGCAGATCAGCTCCATCGCTTACAAGAACCGCCTTCACGCCAAGCTCAACCCGCTGGCCCAGATGCGGACCAAGGCCTTGGAACGCGACGCAGCCTGCACCGTCAGCGACGGCAACCCCATGATCGCCAAGCCGCTCATCAAGGCCAGCGACTGCTCGCAAATTACCGACGGGGCGGCGGCGGTCATCCTGTGCAGCGAATCGTTTATGAACAAGGTCGGTCGTAAAGCCCCGCGATTGCTAGGCCTCGGTCACAAGACGGATCACCTTCCGCTACGTCAGAAGGATGCCCCGAAATTCAGCGTTGCCGGAAGCGCATGCAAGGCCGCACTTGATCAGGCGGGGATGACGCCGGCCGACCTGCACGGGGCCGACGTGCACGACTGCTTCAGCATCAGCGAGATCGTCGCCTACGAACTCATGGGCCTGTGCGGGCCCGGTGAGGGGAAGAACGTCGCAGAGCGCGGCGACACGATGCTCGAACAGTGCGGCGGCACCGGAAAGCACTTCCCCATCAACCCCGGCGGCGGCCTGATGGGCGACGGCCATCCCGTCGGCGCGACCGGCGTCCGCCAGCTCTGCGAAATGTTCGAACAACTCGGCGGCACCGCGGGCGACCGGCAGATCGACGGCGCGAGCAAGTACCTCACCTTCAACATGGGCGGCAGCTTCACGACCAGCGTGTGTGCGGTGTGGGGGTAGTGGTCGGTTGTCCGTTGTTACCAAAGCACAGGCTTTTTCCTCAGTCGCGTTCATGTCTGACAATCAACAACAACCGACGACGGACAACGGACCAACC
>CAYQCT010000272.1:0-1618 GCA_964416015.1 uncultured Tepidisphaerales bacterium | reverse complement strand
CCGTGCAACGCCGCCAGCGGCACGTCGGGGTTCGGCATCGGCACGCTCGCCAGGAGGTCGCGCGTGTACGCCTGCTCGGGGCTTACGAGCACCTTCTCGACGTCGCCCTGCTCGACGATCCGGCCGTTGCGCATGACGACGACGCGGTTGCAGAATGTGCGGACGAGGCTCAGGTCGTGGGCGACGAACAGGTACGTCAGGCCCATCTCGGCCTGCAGCTCGCGGAGCAGATCGAGCACCTTGCCGCGGACGCTGACGTCGAGGGCGGCGGTGGCTTCGTCGAGGACGACGAGCTCCGGGCCGAGCATGAGGGCGCGGGCGATGCCGACGCGTTGGCGTTGGCCGCCGGACAAGGCGTGCGGGTAACGGCTGGCGAAGCTCGTCGGCAGGCCGACGCGGTCGAGCATGGCGTCGGTCTGGTCGCGTCGCTCGTGGCGGTTGCCCAGGCCGTGAATGAGCAGGGGTTCGGCGATGATGTCGCCGATGGTCATCCGCGGGTTGAGCGAAGCCATCGGGTCCTGGAAGACCATCTGCATGCGCTTCCGCAGCGGCTTGAGCTGCGACGCCGGGAGCGTGACGAGGTCCGTCTGTTCGCGGCCGAACAGGCACGAGCCGGCCGTCGGTTCGAGGACGCGGAGGATGCAGCGGACGAGGGTCGTCTTGCCGCTGCCGCTTTCGCCGACGAGGCCGAGCGTCTCGCCGCGACGCAGGTCGAGGTCGACGTCGTCGACGGCGGCAAAGAGTTCTCGCGGCGGCCGCAGTGCCGCGATCGGCCCACGTTCCCGGACCTGCCGCCACGTGTCGGCGAGGGATCGTCGCTTGCTCTGCTTAACGACGAACCGCTTCGTCAGCCCGCGAACCGTCAGTAGGCGGGGCCCTGGGCCACCGTCGGGTGAGGCGTGACCGGTAGGGTGGGCGGAGGCCGCGCCTCGAGCAGCGTTGCTCCAACCCTGCGCCGCGTTCACCACAGTCTGCGCCGCGTCTATGTCGGTCTGCGCCGCGCTCATGTTGCTCTGCGCCGCGCTCATGTCGCTCTGCGCCGCGCTCATGTCGCTCTGCGCCGCGCTCATGTCGCTCTGCGCCGCGCTCATGTTGCTCTGCGCCGCCTTCGTTTCGCCTCGCGCCGCGCTCATGTCGCCTCGCGCCGCGTTCGTAGAAGTCTGCGCCTCGTTCATCCCTTCCTGCGCCGCGCGTAGGTCCGTCGGCGACGCAGCGTTGGTCGCCAGCAACTGTCGGCCGTCGCCGAGGTCGTGCAGGTGCGGCTCGGCGTCCGCGGTCGCGGTGTGGAGGGCGGGTTCGAAGACGGTCAGATCCGCCGGCAGCCGATCGCGCCACGCATGATCGGACGTCTGGAACGCCGGCACGCCGGGGACCGCACGCAGGAGATGTCGCGTGTACGGGTGGAGCGGGCGGTGGAACAGGTCGCGGGTCGACCCGATCTCGACGACCCGGCCGTGCCGCATGACGGCGACGTCGTCGGCCACCTGGGCGATCACGCCGAGGTCGTGCGTGATGAACAGGACGCTGGCGCCGACCTCGTCCTTGAGCTCGTTGATGAGCCGAAGGATCTGGGCCTGCACGGTGACGTCGAGGGCGGTCGTCGGCTCGTCGGCGATGA
>CAYQCT010000271.1:0-1687 GCA_964416015.1 uncultured Tepidisphaerales bacterium | reverse complement strand
GTCCGCGTGCCGCCGCTGGGCATCATCGACGCCGTCGGTGCGGGCGTCTTCAGAGCATACCACAACTACCTTTCGACGCCTTACGCGCTGCCGCAGGCGGTCTTCGTCGAGTGCAAAGCCAGCCGCGGCGACTTCCTACGTGACTGCTGCCGCGACCCGAAGCAGCTCAAGCTGGCGCTGCGGGCCAAGCGCGAAGACTGCCTGTCGCGGGGCGTGCACCGCCGCAACCGCAAACTCCGCGGCCAGGCCGGGCTGGGCAAGTTCAAGAGCTGCCTGCTAACGCCGATGGCGCAGCTGCACTACGTCATGGCGCCCAAGGGCCTGCTCAAGCTCAGCGACCTGCCGCAGCGCTGGGGCCTGTTGACACTGGGCGACTCCGGCGTGACGGTGACGCGGCGGGCGGATTGGTGTGAGGTGGCCGAGTCGACCATCGTCGAAGGCTGCATCGCCCGCACGCTCACCGGCGACATCCACCGGGCCGACGATCGCGCGATCAGCAGCGTCAACCGCGATCTCTTCACGCAGCAGGTGCAGCTAGCCGAGCGGATTGCGAAGCTCAAGCCGATGCTCCTCGAACAGCAACGCGCCGCCGCCGTCGCCGATCGGCCGGCGTCTCTCTTTGCAGACACCGCCGGGGAACCGCCGAGGACGGTTCCCGCCGCGGCGACGGCGGGCGATGCCGTTCGTCCGAGCAAGCGCAAAAACCCCGGCCCGCGGCGGCGACGCGTGGCCTGAGCGATCGCGTACGGTCGGCCGGTCGTGCGTATCGCCAGCTTCAACATCCTCGACGGCGGCATCGGCCGGGCGGATCCGCTGGCGGAAGTGCTGCTCGCGCAACGGGCGGACGTCGTCGTGCTCGTCGAGGCCGATGATGCGGACGTTCGCGAGCGGATCGCTTGGCGGCTCGGCATGGATCACGCGGCGGCCGTCGGACGCAACGGGCGGACGGCGGCGATCCTCAGCCGCGGCCGGATCCGCGAGACACTTCATCTCGGCGGCGACGCACCGCAGCCGCGGTCGCTGTTGCTGGCACTCGTCGAGACGCCGCTCGGCGAGGTCGGCGTCGCGGCGGTGCACCTGAGCGGCCGCGCGAGCGTCGAGCGTGAACAGCAGCGTCTGGCCGAAGTCGAACAGGTGATTGCCGCGACGGCCGCGTGGCGAGACGAGGGTCTGCCGCACGTGCTGGCCGGCGACTTCAACGCGAGCTCACCCGTGCAGCAGATCGACGCCGCCGCCCTGCCGCCGAAGGTCGTGCCGCACTACGAATCCAACGGCCGCACGCTGCCGCGCGACGTCGTCCGCCGCCTGCTCGACGCCGGCTACGTCGACACGCTGGAAGCTGTCAGCCCGACCGCCGCCGCGACAGCAACGACCTTCACGACGCAACATCCCGGCCTGCTCGACTACGTCTTCGCCCACGGCCTTGCCGTCCGCGACGCGTGGGTCGAACGCGATCGCCTGGCGCACGCGGCCAGTGACCACCTGCCGGTCGGCGCGGAGCTGGCGCGGCCGTGAGGTGGCCGACCTGGCGCGACGCGGTCGACACGCTCAAGCGGCAGGCGTGGCCGTTGCGACTGGCGGATCGACTCGGGCGAAGCCGCGGACGCTGGCGGCCGTTGGATGATCTCGTCGCCCCGCCGCTGCCACCGCGGCGGTCGGACTTGCGCGGTTGGGAATGGCACGAGCT
>CAYQCT010000270.1:0-1691 GCA_964416015.1 uncultured Tepidisphaerales bacterium | reverse complement strand
ATGATCCACATCCAGAAGACGGCGCCCGGCCCGCCGAGGCTGACGGCGATGGCGACGCCGGCAATGTTGCCGAGACCCACCGTCGCCGACAACGCGGTCGCCAACGCCTGGAAGTGGTTGATCGCGCCGGGATCGTCGCTCTCGTCGTACTTGCCGCGGACGACGTCGATGCCGTGCGTCACGGCCCGCCACTGGCCGAAGAGAGTGAGCAGGGTGAAGACGACGCCCGTGATGAGCAGCGTCGTGATGACGTACTGACTGAACAGGATGCCGTTCAGGGCGTTGACGAAGGAGTTGATCGTGTCCATGGGCGGCAACCGGGATCGAGCGAGCGCGTTCGCACCATCATGCCGCAGCCGCAGCCGGGTGCAAGTCCGCGGCCCGCTGCCGCTATCGTGCCGCCTTGCTCGAGAACGGTCATCCCGACGCCTGGCACGACGTCCGCACGCCCGGCGGGTACGAGTGGTGGTACTTCGACGCCGAATCCGACGATGGCCGCACGCGGCTCGTCGCGATCTTCCTCGACGGCTTCGTCTTCCACGCCGGCTACCTCCGCCGCAGCAAAACGGCGACGCCCGACCTGTTCCCGTGCGTCTACTTCGCCGTCTACCGCGACGGCCGCGTCGCGCACCAGTTCATGGCCCAATACCCGCCCGGTGGCCTCGTCGCGGCGACGGACCAGCCGGACGTGACGGCCGGGCCGAACACGATGAAGCTCGAAGACGACGGCAGCTATCGCCTGAAGCTGTCTGCGGTGCCGTGGATCCTGACGCCGCGGGGGCCGCGCTTTCTCGATGATCGCATGCTGGAAGGCGAGCTGCGGTTTCAGCCGGTCGCGCCCGACTCGCTGCCGACGCGACCGTTCCTGTCGAAGAAGATGACCGGCGCGACGCACGCGTGGCACCTGGCCGCCCCGCTCTGCCGGGTGGCGGGGCGAATCACTTGCGGCGACGACGCGATCGACTTCACCGGCCGCGGCTACCACGACCACAACTACGGCGACGCCCCGCTCGGCCCCGGCTTGCGGCGTTGGATCTGGGGCCGCATCCTGACCGACGACCGCTGCGTCGGCTTCCACGTCGCCGAGCCACGCGACCGCCGGCTGCCGAGCGAGGTGCACCAGTTCGAGGCCGACGCGACCGGCGTGCGGGAGATCGAGCCGGGCGACCTCGCGATCGACTGGGCCGGCCGGTCGTCGTGGCTGCTGTCGTACCCGAAGCACGTCGAGCTGGGCGAGGTGCAGCTGCGAAACCCACACGTCGTCGACTCGTCGCCCTTCTACTTACGTGTCGCCTACGACGCCGGCGGCGGGCGGCAGGCGTTCTGCGAAGTCGGCCACCCGCACCGCCTGCGCTGGCCGGTGCTTGGACGGATGATCGAGATGAGCATCGACAAGCGAACCGCTGCCGTCGACAAGCGGCCTGCCGAGGTCTAGAGTGCCGGCCCGCTTTTGGAGCCACCTGTGAAGAAGGACACGCACCCGATCTACCGCCCCGTCGTCTTCCAGGACACCGGCGCCAACCAGATGTACCTGACCCGCTCGGCCGTCGCGACGAACGCGACCGTCGAGTACGAGGGCAAGGAATACCCGCTGGTCAAGGTCGACATCAGCTCGGCCTCGCACCCGTTCTTCACGGGCAAGCAGACCTTCATCGACACCGCCGGCCGCGTCGATCGCTTCCAGAAGAAGT
>CAYQCT010000269.1:0-1755 GCA_964416015.1 uncultured Tepidisphaerales bacterium | reverse complement strand
CGAAGCGGGCGACGAGGCTGCTGCACTTGATCGAGACGTTCGTCCGCGGGATCGGACCGAGGTGGTCGTGGTCACGCGGTTCGGGTGCCACTACACGACGTGTAGTGGCTGGTGCGTTCGACTCGCCAGTTGCGCCGTCACCACTACACGATGTGTCGTGGCACCCCGATACAGTCGGCGGCCAATCGTTCACCCACGTCGGCAGGTTCTCGACGAGATCGAGGTACTTCCGCTGATACGCGTCGGCCTCGGCGTCGCTGATGCACGCCTCGCCCAGCAGGTCGACGCTGAAGCACAACCCTTTGTCCCACATCCGCCGCAGCTTGTCCTTCGCGTCGGCGGCGTCCGTGCCGGCGATGAACTTCTCGGCCATGCCCGTGATCTGGCCCGCCATCGTCTTGGCGACGGTCCCCTTCATCGCACCGCCGGCCTTGAGCCCGAGCTGCATCCCCGGCGGCGGCTTGACGCCCGGCTGGCTCATGAAGTCGACCAGGTGCTCGTAGATCTCGTCCGGCGTCTTTAAGTTCGGGAAGGCGTCGACGAACCGAAAGAGCTGGACCTTGAAGGCCTCGTCCTTCATCGACCAGTCCATCAGCTTGTCGTTCCAGAACCGCCGCGAGAGCAGGCCGTCCTGGTTGGCCCGGGCGTCGGCGAGGAACTCGCGGCCGATCTCGAAGACGCGTTGCTCGAACCCCCCACGCGCGTCGTCGAAGGTGGGAAGGTCGGTAGCGGAGGAACCGTGGGAGGTGGTTGAACCGTTCCGGCCGAACAGCGTCGCGAGGAAGCCGGCCATGGAGTGAGCGTACCGCGTCAAGCCGTTGCTGCCTGCGCACGGGTCGGATGTCTTGCCGGCCTGTGCGCGTTGCCGTAAGTTGCCGCCGGGATGGACACGCAGCAGGCGGCGGCTTCGGAGCAACTGCTGCCGCAGGGTCGGTACAGCATGCTCGACCTCCTCGGTGAAGGCGGCATGGGCAGCGTCTGGCGGGCGGAAGAACGCGACGATCAGGCCGACCGCGTCCGCCGGCTCGTGGCGATCAAGCTCATCCGCGCGGGGCTCGAAACCCGGGAAGTCCTGCTGCGGTTCGAGGCCGAGTGGGAGGCGTTATCCCGGCTCGACCATGACGGCATCGCCCGGATCCTGGGCAACGGTCGCACGACCAACGATCGGCCGTACGTCGTCATGGAGTTCGTGCCGGGTCGGCCGATCACGGAGTACGCAGACGCGGCGCGGCTTGACCTGCGGCATCGGCTGGCGTTGTTCGAACAAGTCTGCAGCGCCATCGCCCACGCCCACGGCCGCGGCGTCTTGCACCGCGACCTCAAGCCGGGCAACGTGCTCGCCCACGCCCACGACGACGGCCACGTCGCGACGGTCATCGACTTCGGCCTCGCCCGTGCGATGGGCGAGGATCGGCTGGTCGATCAGACGCTCGTGACGTGGGTCGATCGCCTGCTCGGCACGCCCGCGTACATGCCGCCGGAGCAGGCGAGCGGCTTCGCCGTGCCGGACGTGCGTGGCGACGTCTGGGGGCTCGGCACGATCCTCTACGAACTGCTCTGCGGCCAGCCGCCGCGGACGTTGCCGAAGGGGGAGGACGATCGGTCGACGGAGGCGATTCGGCAGTTGCTGACCGAGGCCGAGGTCGTCTCGCCGGACGTTCGGCTGCGAACCTTGCCGGAGGACGAGCAGACGCGACTCGCGGCCTTGCGTGCGACGACGGCGGACGGTCTGGCCCGCGGGTTGGCAGGCGAGTT
>CAYQCT010000268.1:0-1816 GCA_964416015.1 uncultured Tepidisphaerales bacterium | reverse complement strand
TACGCACGCCTCTCCAACGCCGAGCAGAACCGCGTCTTCTCGCCGTCAGGCAAACGCCGCGTCGTGCTCGCGACCAACGTGGCCGAAACGTCGCTGACCGTGCCCGGCATCCGGTCCGTCGTCGACACCGGCGTCGCACGCGTCTCGCGATATTCCGCGAGAAGCAAGGTCCAACGGTTGCCGATCGAGGCGATCAGCCGCGCGTCGGCCGACCAGCGCAAGGGACGTTGCGGCCGCGTCGCGCCGGGCGTCTGCATCCGCCTCTACGACGAAACCGACTTCGAGCAACGGCCGGAGTTCACGGACCCGGAGATTCAGCGGACGAACCTCGCGGCCGTCATTTTGCAAATGTCCGCCTTCGGCCTCGGGGCCGTCGAGTCGTTCCCGTTCATCGACCCGCCCGACCCCCGGCAGGTCCGCGACGGCTACCAAACCCTCCAGGAAATCGGCGGCCTCGACGAGCACCGCCGCCTCACCGACGTCGGCCGCCTGCTCGCGCGTTTGCCCGTCGACCCCAAGCTCGGCCGCATGATCCTCGCCGCCGACGCCGAGGATTGCCTGGACGAAACGATCATCATCGCGGCCGGCCTCAGCGTGCAGGACCCACGCGAGCGGCCGATGGACAAGCGGAAGGAGGCCGACGAGGCCCACGCCATCTGGAAAGCCGGCGGCAGCGACCTGCTCACACTCGTCAACCTCTGGCGGTGGTACGTCAAGGAGCGTCGCGAGCTCAGCCGTAACAAGCTCAAGTCTGCGTGCAAGGCGAGGTACTTGAACTACCTCCGCATGATGGAATGGGGCGACGTGCAGCGCCAACTTCGCGAAGCGGTGGCGGGCCTGAGCAGCGAACGACGCACCGCCACGAGGCACGACCGTGAGGGAGAGCTATCGCGGAACACGATGTCTGACGAACCCCAGGCATCGCGTGCCGCGATAGCACTCCCTGACGGTCGTGCCTCGTCTTGGAACCTGCCCGCATACTTCATCACCTTCACGACCAAAGGCACCCGCCTGCACGGTGCTGTCGCCGGGAGCGTCGATCGCGACAACAACACGCCGGGCACGCCGTTCCTTCCGGACGATCCGGATCTTTTGCGCCTCCGCACGCAGCAGGCGTCGGCTGAGTCCGTCAAGCTGAGCGAGTCCGCTCGCAACGCGGTTCAAGATGCCGTTCTCGGCGTCTGCGACTACCGCAAGTGGCACCTCCATGCGTTGCACGTTCGGTCGACGCACGTACACGCGATCGTCTCTGCGCAAGGCGTCAAGCCAGAGAAAGTTATGAACGACTTCAAGTCGTACGCGACACGCAAGATGCGGGAGCAGTCGGTCGCGCCTGCCGAAACCGTGTGGACGCGGCACGGCAGCACGCGGTGGATCAACGAAGAAAAGTCGCTGCCGGCGGCAATCAAATACGTCGCCGATCAACAGGGACGCCCGCTCTCGCCAGCACCGATCGCCACGAGGCACGACCGTGAGGAAGTGCTATCGCGGAACGCGATATTTGAACCTGCTGGTGCTCGCCCGACATCGCGTTCCGCGATAGCTCTCCCTCACGGTCGTGCCTCGTTGCGGGCGCCGTTCAAGCTGAACAAACAGCCCGCGTCGGCCGATCAGGTGCACAGGGCGATCCTCCCCGGACTCCTCGGCAACGTCGGGCACAAAGGCGACGCCAACGAGTACGACGGCGTCCGCGGACGCAAGTTCTTCGTCTTCCCCGGCAGCGTCGTCTTCGGCTCCAAGCCGCAGTGGGTCGTCGCGGCCGAGCTGGTCGAAACGTCCCGCTTGTACGCAAGATTCGTCTGTGCGGTGAAGCCCG
>CAYQCT010000267.1:0-1844 GCA_964416015.1 uncultured Tepidisphaerales bacterium | reverse complement strand
GGCGGATTCTCGACGTGTACGGCGACGACCTGCCGGGCATCATGGCCATGCTCGAGCGGCAGTTCGGCGTGCTGCACAATCGGGCGCAAGTCGCGCTGGTCCTCTGCGGCGTCGTCATCAGCACGACGGGCTTCAGCGGGAGACTTGTGGCTGGAACGAACCGGCTGAGCCAGGTGCTCATCCTCGCCGGCGTCGCCCTCATTGTCGTCGCGGCGGCGGTCGTCGTGCGTGGCGTCCTGCACCTGCGGTGGCTCACCATGCAAGGCGGCACGACGACGGCGGCGTGGCTTGTGACGTCGCTGGCGTACCGCGATACAAAGACGAACTACTACCGCGTGGGAATGGTGATTTTGTTGGTCGGGCTTGTGTTGTACGGGGCGGCATTGGGTGTGATGTTGTTGAACCCGGAGGACGATGCCTTGCCGCCGCGGTCGCGGGTGGAGCGTGTCGTCGCGACGCCCACGGGCTGAGCCCGTGCGCTTGGGATCAGGGAAAAGGTGAACGTCGGGTCAGGCGAGGGCGTGCTTGTACTTTGTGACGGTTTCCTGCATTCCGAGTAGAAGTGCGTCCGCAATCAGCGCGTGGCCGATGCTGACTTCGTCGAGGTGGGGGACGCGTTGGACGAAGGTCGGGAGGTTGTCGAGGTTCAGGTCGTGCCCGGCATTCACGCCGAGGCCGGCGGCGTGGGCGGCTTCGGCGGCGGCGACGAAGGTGTCGAGCATCGACGCGTCTTCGGCATACGACTCGGTGTACAACTCGACCCGCGCGCAACCGCAGGCGGCCAACGCGGTGATGGTGCTCGGGTCGGGGTCGACGAAGACGCTGACGCGGATGCCGCGGCTGGTCAGGTCGTCGACGATCGGCTTCAACCGCGCGGCATCTGCGGCGACGAAGCCGTGATCGCTCGTGCTCTGGCCTGGAGCGTCAGGAACGAGCGTCGCCTGCTGCGGCGTGACGTGGTGCACGAGCGTCAGCCAGTTGCCCTCGAAGGGATTGCCTTCGACGTTCAGCTCCGCGTCGGGCCGCGTCGCGATGAGCTCGGCCAAGTCCTTCACGTCGTGCGGACGAATGTGCCGGCCGTCGGGCCGCGGGTGGACGGTGATGCCGTGCGCCCCGGCGTCCAGGGCGATGCCGGCCATCTTCACGACGTCCGGGCCCTTGTTGTGGCGTTGGTTGCGGAGGAGCGCGATCTTGTTGACGTTGACGCTGAGGCGGGGCATTGGGTCAGCGTAGCGGAGGAGCGCCCGCGACGAGGCACACGTTCACGACGAGGCACGACCGTGAGGGAGAGCGATCGGCGTAGCCGATGTCTGCTGTCTGGCGGCCGGACATTGCGTTCCGCGATCGCACTCCCTCACGGGCGTGCCTCGTTGCAGGCGTCGCTGCACGATGTCAAACTTCTTCGTCCACGTAGGCGACGTGGCGGACGTAGCCGCGTGGTTCGAAGCTGGCACCGAGCGCACCGATGCCGAGGCCGAGGGCGGCGACGCCGGCGGCGAGGCGGAGGTAGCGGTCGAAGCGGGTTGGATCGTCGACGCTCGCCGCCCACGTCTCGACTAACGCCGCCGGGTAACACGTCCAGGCCGCGGCGAGCGCGACGACGAACAGCAACGCGTACGTCACGCCCATGCCGACGAGCACCGCGAGGCCGACGGCGACGTTGCCGACGCTGCGCTGTTCGCTGTGCGTGTGCGGCCGGCCGTAGCGCGGGCGGGCGATGAGCAGGCGCTGCTTGCGGATGAAGAAGGTCGTCGCGACGCCTAGCGCGAGCAGGCCGAGCAGCACGAGCCGCCACGCCGGCTGGATCATGCCCGCGTCCCAGGCTTCGGCCGTCATCAGCAGGA
>CAYQCT010000266.1:0-1857 GCA_964416015.1 uncultured Tepidisphaerales bacterium | reverse complement strand
ATGAGACCGGAAGATCGCGAGCGCCGTGACTGCGGCTTCAGCCTTGTCGAGCTGCTCGTTGTCATCGGCATCGTCGGCCTGCTCATCGCGATCCTGCTGCCGACGCTCACCAAGGCCCGGCAGTCGGCGACGACGCTCGTCTGTGCCAGCAACCTCCGGCAGATCGGGGCGGCGCTCAACCTCTACGCCAACGACAACGACGGCCGTCTGCCGGAGTGGAGCGGCATCCAGCTCCACCCCGACGGCGTCGGCCCGCCGGACGACGAAGGGCTCGGATGGTCGCAGCAGCTCGAGACGGCGTGGGACCTCGAGCCGACCGACCCGATCTTCGACTGCCCGGCGTTTCCCGAAGGTCTGACGCATACCTACTTCCTCGGCGCCGGATGGCTGGCGAGTCAGGATCCGATCCGCAGTTCCTGGAACCTGGCGGAGATCCGCACGAGCTCGCAGTTCGTCCTCAGCGGTGACGGCGTGAACCTCGGCTTCTACCCGCCGCCTTTCGGCACCAGCGGCGGCGACCACATCGACGTCGACAAGGACGACGCGACGCAGCCGATGCTCATGTTCGCCGGCGAGCCCAACGGCATCAACATCCACGAGAACCGCGGCCTGGTCGTCCTGTTCGGCGACGGACACGCCCAGCTCCACGCGAAGTTCGACCCCGGCGACATGACCTTTCATCCCCGCGTCGGCGGTCAAAGCTGGAGCGACGTCAAGGCGGAGGACTGATGATGAAGTCGACCGACGAGGCACCGGCCACAAGCGTCAACGACCCGGCCATCCTGGCGAAGGAGGCGGCGCGGCCGTGGCGGTGGTCGATCGCGACGTTCGGCCTGATCCTGCTCGGGCCTCTGGCGGCGGCGGCGTACGTGGTGACGCGGCCGGAGCCGGTTCAGACGCCGGTGCGGACGATGGCGCGGGAGGATCTCGCGCGCGACTTGAACCGGGCCGGCCGAAACGACGAGCCGTTGCTGCGGAATCTGGCGGTGCAGGAGCTGCGGGACGATGCCGGGCATCGCCTGACGGGCGAGCGGATTCTGTCGACGCGGCGTGGTGTGTACAGCGACTTCGAGATGGTCGTGCCGGCCGACGGCGTCGTGTGGCGCGAGCCGTACCAAGGCAACAACTGGCGGCAGCTGCGGCGTTGGTTCCGCGAGGACGACCCGGCGATGGCGGGCGACGGTGCGACCTTGACGTTGCCGGCGTATCTGGCATCGGTCGAAGCCGACTTCGACGTCTTGCCGCAGAAAGGCTCGCCGCGCGAGAAGTGGTTCCTGCCGATGGCGGCAGGCGTGGTCGGCGGCTTGGGCCTCGCTGCTGTCTCGCGACTCGCCCTCGGGCCACGTCAACCGGGGCTGGGCCTCGGCGAGTTGGCGAACGTCAAGAACCCCGAGCCAACAAAGCCGGACCTGGCGGCGATTGAGGCGGCCGAGCGGGCGAAGGCGGCGCAGATCGACGCGTACATGGACTCCGTCCTCGCCGGAGCACCACAAGCCGAGGCCGCCCCGACCGCGATCACGAACGTCGATGACGCCGGGGCCCAACCGCCCGCCGCGGCGAAAGCGCCGCAACGGCAATTGACGCAGGACGACGATGCGCCACGCCCGACTGCGGCGGATAAGGAGGACGTCGACTATGTTGATCGCGGCTTCTACCCGACGGCTGTCCGCCCGCGGAAGGATTAGCGGCACCGCCTCTGCCCGTTGTGCCTCCGCCCGCCGCCGCCTACCTTCGCGGCCATGAGCGACCCGCAGCACGGCACGCAGAAATTCGGCATCGTCGGCCTCGAGGTCATGGGCCGCAACATCGCCCTCAACATCGAGCGCAACGGCTACCCGATCGCCGTCTACAACCGCA
>CAYQCT010000265.1:0-1902 GCA_964416015.1 uncultured Tepidisphaerales bacterium | reverse complement strand
CAGGTCGGGCACGAGGACGCCATCGTAGCCGTGCTCGGCCAGCTTCTCGCAGAACGCCGCTTCTCCGCGTCGGCGGACGAGGCTGTAGCTGACCATCGCCAGCCGTGGGAGGTTGCCGGCAGCCCCTTGTTCAATGGCATCGTCCGGCGTCGTGCCGGCTTCGAGCGCTGCGTGATAGGCCGCCTGGATCTTGGGCCCGTCCGCGATGGGATCGCTGTACGGGATGCCGACCTCGACCGCCGTCGCCCCGGCCGCGGCGACGGCCTTGACGCAGTCCGCGGTCGTCCCGGCAGGGCCATACCCGGCCGGGAGGAAGGGCACCAGGTGCACCGGCCCGACCGGCTTTGCCCGCAGAGAATCAGCCAGTCGCATCGCCACGTCGGCCCCAGCCTACGACCCTGGTCAGGGCGCTTCGAGCAGCAGGAAAAGCACGTTGTCGTAGAACTCGTTCGACCGCGTGATGCCGAGGTGGTCCTGGAAGAGGAAGAAGACGCTGCTGAAGTCGATCGGCGACTGCAGCGGCGGCTTTTGGTTCCCGAAGGTCTTGCCGACACGCTCGTCCATCAGCGCGCTGCTTCGCAAGACGGTTCCGTCGCCGGGTGCTTCGGCAGAAGTCTCGACGTTGCCGTCCGCGTCGAGCGTCACCCGCATCGCCGTCTCCTCGGCGTCGCCGACAAACAGGTGAATGTCCAAGCCGGTCGGCCGCGTCGCCGGGAGGTCGATCGCTTGATGAAATTGTTTCGCCAACGCGAGGCACTTGCGAAGGTGATCGTGCGCGATGGCCTTCTTCTCGGCCGGCGTCTTGTCGCCGACGAGCCAGCCGATCTCGTCAAGCTGGTCCGGGTCCGCCAGCCCGAGGCGGCGGTCGATCCAGACGCCGGCGTCGAGGTGGTCGATCGTCTCGCCGTCTTCGTCCACGACCGGCCGATGACGCACACGCGGCAGAAGCTGGTAGATGCTCGGCATACTCCCAAGCACCGTCGGCGGCGCGAACGGCAGCCAGAGCGGGCCGAAACTCTTGCCCTCGACCAGCTGCCGGAACGAGTCGACGCTGCCGGCGCTCGGCGTGCCGACCAAAATCACGCGATCGACCAGCTCCGCTCCCTTCCACGTCACCTCCGGCAGCGACCCGTCCGCCGGCAGCGGCGCGTCGCCGTAGCGGAGCATGTACCGCGTCACGAGCCCGCCCATCGAGTGGGCGACGAGGTTGAACTTGATCTCTTGCAGAGTCGGCGCCTCGTCGCCGTGGTTCTCAACGAGCCGGTCATGCGTGTATTGCCGCAAATTGATGAGCTCGCGATAAAGCTTGTTCGCATTCTCCGCGTTATCGCGTCGCCAGTCGTAAGGAAACTGGAAGCAGGTGAAGTGATCCTCGGCGTACTCGATCAACGCTTCATCGCGATATCCGCCGGCACCGAGCACGTTCAGAATCTCTGCATACGCGCTCACCGTTACCGGCAACCCGAGGATGCTCAGGCGCACCCGGTCCAGCGCGCCGGCTGCGAAGACATCGTCCGTCAGATCCTTCAGTGCCGCTCCACGCTCCATCGGCAGCGCGACGAGTCGTGCCCCCTCGCGTCGCCCCGGGTTCGCGAAGTCGCCCGTGAATGCACCCCAGACGGTCGTCTCCGTCTCGTGTTGGACGAGCTTGCTGCCGAGGATGCCCGGAATGACGACGACCGGCCGCCGTTCGTGCAGCGTGCTCTGGGCGGCCGCATCGTACAGCTGCGCTAGCTGCGGCGCGGCGGGCCGGCTCGAACACCCGACGAGCAGCGTCCCGGCCATGACGGCAACGAAGAAGCGGATCATCTTCAACAATCTAGGAGTCATCTGAACTAGGAGCCGTTGGAGAACTCGGGTCGTAGCAGCGGCGGCTCGCCGCTGCCGTTCATTCCCGAGGAG
>CAYQCT010000264.1:0-1950 GCA_964416015.1 uncultured Tepidisphaerales bacterium | reverse complement strand
GACGTTGACCTCCGCATCGACGCCTTCGTCGACGCCGGTCGTCGGGAACGCACCGCTCAGGGCGGTGATGCTGACGAACTGGCTCGAGCCGAAGCCGACCGAATCGATGTGGAGCACCGAGCCGCTCATGTTCGCCTCGACGCCCGTCGCGTCCGTGATCTGGTTGATCGCGAACGCCATGGCACTCGTGGCGGTGCCGTTGGCGAAGGTCAGCTGCTCGACGCCTTCGTTGCCGCTGATTTCGATCGTCGTGTTGCTGGTCGTCGGACCGCCGACGGTCAGTCGACCGGTCTCGGCGGACGTGGTGACTTCGATCTCGACCGCGAGGCCCGCGTTGTCCTTCAGCTGAGCGCTGTTGACGCGAACGTCCGCGACGCTGCTGGCGGTGACGCCGCTGAGCTGGTAGTCGAGCTGCCCGTTGAGCAGGTTCTCGCCGTTGAAGGTGGTCGTGTTCGAGATGCGGTTGATGCTGCCGAGGATGGCATCGACCTGCAGCTGGTTGGCCTCGATCTCCGCCGGCGAGAGCGCGCCGGTGTTGGCGGCCTCGTTGGTCAGCGACTGGACCTCGAGCAGGAGGTTGTTGATCTCGGCCAACGCGCCCTCGGCGGTGTTGACGACGTTGTTGGCGCGGGCCGAGTTGTTGATGGCCTGCTTGATGCCAGCCATCTCGCTACGCATGTTCTCGCTGGCAATGAGCGCCGCCGGGCCGTCCTTGCCGGTGTTGACCTGCAGGCCGGTGCTCAGACGCTTGAGCCGCATGCTCAGGTCCGAGTTGTTGTTGGCGAGCGAACGCTGGGCTTGCAGCGACGTGATGTTGGTGTTGATCCGCATGGCGTGAGTCCTCCGTGACCCAAGAGTTGCCGAGAATGTCCGCCTGCTCGTCCGTGAGAGGCAGTGCCTGTCTTGTCGGACGCACAATCGCGGACGCACCAACCAAACGCGGACCTGCCGCACGTCTCATAAAGAAGGACGACCTTCTGGAACCGCCGACTACGCTCGCGACGCATGCGCATCAGTCTGCAGTGGCTCGGCGACTACCTCTCTCCCGTGCCCCCGGCACGCGATGCAGGCGAAATCCTCACCATGGCCGGCTACCCGGTCGAGGAGTTCTTCGCCGTCGACGGCGTCGACGCGATCGACGTCGAAGTCACCAGCAACCGCCCCGACCTGCTCAGCCATGTCGGCGTCGCCCGCGAGCTCGCCGCCATGACCGCCGGCTCGTTCACGCTGCCGTCGACTGACGTCAACGAAGTCGCCGACGCCGCGGCCGACGTGACTCAGGTCGCCATCGACGCCGACGATCTCTGCCCGCACTACGTCGCCCGCATCATCCGTAACGTCACCGTTGGCCCGTCGCCGGACTGGCTCGTGCGTCGACTCGGACAGGTCGGGCTGCGATCGATCAACAACGTCGTCGACGTCACGAACTACGTCCTCTTCGAGCTCGGCCAGCCGCTGCACGCGTTCGATTTCGACAAGCTCCACGGCGGCCGGATCGTCGTCCGGCGGGCCGAAGCGAACGAGCCGTTGCGGACGCTCGACGGCATGGACCGCAAGCTCGTCGCCGACGATCTTGTCATCGCCGACGCCGAGCGACCGGTCGCGCTCGCCGGCGTCATGGGCGGCGAGGCAACGGAAGTTACCGGCGAAACGACGACGATTCTCCTGGAAACGGCCCGGTTTGACCCGCTGCGTATCCGAACGACGAGCCGCCGACTCAAGCTCAGCAGCGACAGCAGTCACCGCTTCGAGCGCGGCCTCGACCCGACCCTGCCGCACCGCGCCGGCGACCGCGCGGCCGCTCTCATTGCCGGTTTAGCCGGCGGCGAGGTGCTCGCCGGTCGCGTCGAAGCCGGTCGTGCCGACGTGGCGACGCCGGAGCTGACGGTGCGGTGGTCCGAGATCGAACGCCTGCTCGGTGTCGCCTTACCACAGGAGAAAGTCACCGCC
>CAYQCT010000263.1:0-2021 GCA_964416015.1 uncultured Tepidisphaerales bacterium | reverse complement strand
TGACTGCGCTGACGTTTGCGCCGCGACGATCGCCGTGCTGACGCGGCAGACGAAGACGAACGCGGCGACCCAGCGGGCGCAGGTGCAGGCGATGGTCGCGGCGTGCAAGGCGTGCGGCGACACCTGCATGAGCCACGCCGACATGCACGAGCACTGCAAGCTCTGCGGCGAGACGTGTCGCGACTGCGAGCAGAAGTGCAACGACCTGCTGTCGAGCCTCTGATCCGCCTCCGCACCACCACCCCTTTAATCTCGCCCAAAGGAGTCGCGGTTTGCGACCACAACCATTGACCACGGCAGCGGCCTTGGTGATCGGCGGCGTTCTCGCCGCCGGCTGTCAGTCGTCCCGGGACATCATCGACGACAACCTCGCCGGCCCGCACCCGGCGAAGGCCGACGCGGGGGTCGCCCCGCCGCCCGTTGCGCCGGCGGCGCTGGCGATCGCGCCTTCGCCCTACGGCCCGACGGAGACGCCACGCGTCGACCCCGAGCCGATCCTGCCGAAGATGGATGGCCAGTTCAAGGAGCGGAAGATGCCGGCGGGATACGACCAGTACGCGAACCCGACAACCCGCGCCGCCGAGCGACCGGAGCTTCCGGCCGCACCGGAGGTGGACGAGTGAAGCGCTTTCTATTCTGTGTCGCGGCGTCGGCGACCCTCGCCGGTTGCTCCGCTCCGAAAGATGCCGGTTTCTCCGAGGTGTCAGCGGTCACACGAGACCGCACCGGCTTCGCGACGTCGTGGGCCCGAAACGCCGAGGATAATCGCCAAGTCGCCGGGTACGTCGACACGCTGCTGCGCGAGGAGCTGAGTGTCGACGAAGCCGTGCAGGTCGCGTTGCTCTCGAACCGCCGGTTGCAGGCGACCTACGAGCACCTCGGCGTCGCCCGCGGCGAGCTGATCGGTGCGGCACTGCCCGACAACCCGGTCGCCAGCGACGAGATCCGCTTCTTCGACGCGGGCGCGGAACACGAGGCGGCCGTCACGCAGAACGTGATGAGCATTCTCACGATCCCGCTCCGCCGTGAGCGCGAGCGGAACCAGTTCCAGGCGACGGTCGAGAAGGTGACCGACCAGGTGCCGAGACGCGGCGGACGTACATCGAGTACCAGGCGAGCAAGCAACTCGTCGAGCTGTTCGAGCAGGCCGTGGTCGCCACTGAAGGCAGCTACATGGCGATGCAGCGGCTGCGCGAGGCGGGCAACGTCAAACAGCTCGACGTGCTGCGCGAGCGGGCGTTCTACGAGGAAGCGAAGGTCGACCTCAACGCAGCCCAGCGCGACTTGGCCCTCGCGCGGGAGCGGCTCAACGGTGCGATGGGGTTGTGGGGATCGCAAACGACGTGGCAGACGCCGGCGCGTTTGCCGGAGGTGCCGGGGTTGGACGGGGTCGACATTGCCGAAGGCGAGGATGCTGCGTTGCCATATCCCAAGGCGATGGCGGCTGACGGACTGCCTGGGGAACTCAACGAGGGGGAGACCATCGAGGAGTTCCAGGTCGAACGCCTTGCCGGCCCGCCGACCAATGAGCAGGTCGCCGGCCCGGCCGGCGGCTACAGCGAGACCGATGCCCTCGGCGCCGACGCCGCGGAGCGGTTTGCGCGTGTGGAGACCGTCGCGATCGAGCGGAACCTGCACCTATCGGCCCAGCGCCACTTGGTCGAAGCTCAAGCCGCGGAGATGGACCGCGAGATCCTGACAGCCATGTTCCCGTTCTTAAACATGGGCGTGGTTCCGACCTGGACGGCGATGGACGAGTTCGTGTTCGGCCCCGCCTTCGCGACGCCGCTGCCAATCTTCGACTTCGGCCAAGCCGCCTACCCACGCGAGGCGTCACGGCTGCGGATGCTGCTAGAAGATTACGCCGCGATGGCCGTCGAGCTGCGGGCGGCGGCGCGGGCGCTCGAAGCGCAGTTGCAGGCCACGCAGGCGAACGCCGTCTACCGGCGCGACGTCGTGCTGCCGCTGCGGGCGGCGGTCGTGGCCGAGGCGCAGCTCAACTACAACGCGATGACGCTCAC
>CAYQCT010000262.1:0-2176 GCA_964416015.1 uncultured Tepidisphaerales bacterium | reverse complement strand
CACGGGTTCTTCCGGCACTGCGGCTACACGCTACAGATGGACTGAACACGCTCTATTGTTCGAGTTCTTCGACGCCGACGGCGTCGACCTGATGGACGGCGGCGCCGGGAGGGACCGCGTGTCTCACTTGATGCGCAGCGACGATATCGTCGCGTCGCTCATTCAGGGCCGAGCCAACGACGGCGACCTGATCAACAACGTCGAGGAGTTGACCGGCGGCTTCGGCAACGACCTGCTCTACGGCGACGACAGCCCGAACCGCCTGGTCGGCCTCGGGGGCAACGACACGCTCATCGGCCTTGGCGGCAACGACTACCTGCACCTCGATCAGGACCGCTTCTACCTGTACGACCCAACGGATCAACCGAGCGGCATCGCCATCGGCGGGAGCGGCAACGACGTGCTCCTGGCGTCGAGCAACCTCGCCACGCTCCAAGGCGGCGACGGCAACGATCTGCTGCTTGGTGTGCTGTGGGAGTCGCGGGAGGATTACATCGTTGACGCGGCCGACACCGTGCCGCAGGTGCTCGACGGCGGGGCCGGTCGCGACTTTGCCGTCCGCCGGTTTGTGGCCGATCTTCGGGATGTGGAGGTGCAACTCGCCGGGTTCGAGTTTTGGCGTGAGCCCGCCCTCGATTTCGCGGTTGCCAACGGCATCATGGTGGATTGGGCCGATTAATCCGTCGCGACGATGTGGAGGTCCTTGACCTTTTTGTTCAGCGTGTTGCGGTTGATGCCGAGGAAGTCGCTGGCTTTGGTTTTGACGCCGCCGGTGCGGTTGAGGGCTTGCTCGATGAGGGCGCCCTCCACATGGTCCATGACGGCGGCGTGGATCTCGCCGTCGCGCATGCCGAGCTCTTGCATCGCCTGTTCGGCCAAGCGTTTGGCAATGCCTTCGACGCTTTCGCCGGGGGCGCTGCCTCTTCGTTGTTGGGCATACATTCTCACGCCGAGGGGGAGGAGTTCCTCGGTGAAGTCTTCCGATTGAGCGAGGACAACGGCGCGTTCGATGCTGTTCTCGAGTTCGCGGACGTTGCCCGGCCAGGGGTAACGCAACATCAGGTTCATCGTGTCGCGGGAAAGGCGACGCAAATTGCGGTTGTTCATCGCGTTGTAGCGATCAAGGAAGTAGTCGATGAGCGTCGGGATGTCGTCGCGGCGGTTTCTTAGAGGCGGCAGGTAGATGCTGACGACGTTGAGACGGTAGAACAGGTCTTCTCTAAAATTGCCGCGGGCGACCTCTTCTTCCAGATCGACGTTGGTGGCGGCGATGACGCGGACGTCGACTTTCACCGTCTCGTTGTCGCCGACGCGTTCGAACTCGCGCTCCTGGAGGACGCGGAGCAGCTTGACCTGCAGCTGCGGCTCCATGGTGCCGATCTCGTCGAGGAAGATGGTGCCGCTGTCGGCGGCCTCGAATTTGCCGGGCTTGTCGCGGATCGCCCCGGTAAAGCTGCCCTTGACGTGGCCGAACAGCTCGGATTCCAGCAGGGTTCCGGCGATCGCGCCGCAGTTGACGCGGACGAACGGCTTGTCGTGGCGGTCGGAGTTGTAGTGCACGGCCTTGGCCATCATCTCCTTGCCGGTGCCGGTCTCGCCGAGCAGCAGCACCGTCGCCCGGCTGCGGGCGACCTGGGCGATGGTCTTGAAGACCTCGTGCATGGCCGGCGAGTCGCCGATAATGTTCTCGAACTTGTGCCGCTCGCGGAGTTGGCCGCGCAGCTCCTGCGTCTCGGCGACGAGCTCCTCCTTCTGCCGCAGCACCATGCGGTGAACCTGAATCGCCTGGGCGAGAAAGCTGGTAATCACGTCCAGCAGCTCGACGTCGGCCTTGAGTTGCTCCTCGCCGAGGAAGCGTTTGTCGGCGGCAAGTGCGCCGACCGGTTTGTCCTCGATGCGGATCGGGATGCAGAAGTAGCTGACCTGCTCGTCGCCCTCGCGGTATCGCAGGCGGTTGGTTTTGTTGAGGAAATCCGGCTCCTCGCGAACGTCGCGGATAATCCGCGGCCGGCCGGTGGCAACGACGTGGCCGGTGATGCCCTCGCCCAGGGCGAAGCGGTTTTGCCGAATCTCCTCCGGCGTCAGGCCGACGGCGGCGACGGTGCGGAGTCGGCCGGACGCTTCGTCGAGCAGCACGAGGGTGCCGCGGCGGACGCGAAGTTTCTCGCTCAGGATC
>CAYQCT010000261.1:0-2218 GCA_964416015.1 uncultured Tepidisphaerales bacterium | reverse complement strand
ACGATGCATTTGGGCACGCCGCCACGCTAGCGGGCCCGCCGCCGCCGGTGTTCATTTCGCCGCAACCGCCGCCGCGTCGGCCAGTGCCCGCAGGTCGTCCCGGTGCCGCCGCAACGGACCCACCAGGTCCTGCGTCCACGCCACCACCGCCCGCGCCGGCGACGCATCGGCATCGAGCCGGTCCAGCTTCTCCCGCAGCTTCGCCACCCGCCGGTACGCCCGCAGCCGCACCGCCGCCCACAGGATCAACAGGTACGTCGCCACCAGTCCCGCCGACGCGAGCAACGCCTGCGCGCTCAGTAGCGCCACCGCTTCCATCGCGATCTCCGGCCAGCTCCAGTCGCCCGTCCGCGGCAGCAGCACCGTCAGCACCGGCTGCGCGATGACGAACCACAACGCGACACCGACCGTCAGCAGCCACCGCAGCGGTGCGAGCCACCGGCGCGGCCGCGCCGCCTCGGCGACGGCGGCACGCTGCTGCGACAAGGCCGCGTCCAGCCGTTGCCGCAGCACCGACGTCGCCGCCTCCGCCGCCGGTGCCGACCACAAATGATCGGACTTGAACATTTCCGCGACGGCCGGATGCGTCGCGTGCAGGTGGGCGAACGCCGCCCGCACGTTGCGGGCGGTTGATTGACCACTTTCGCTCATAAACGTTTCCAGCGCCGCCGACTCGCTCGCCGCCGGCAGGAGGTTGGCCCGCACGACCGACACGACGGGCGACAGCGCCAGGTCGATCCACCCGACCAGCGGCCACGCCCGCGTCGCCGCCTTCGCCGCCGGCTCCGCCAGGGCCATCCGGTGCCCCGGATCCTCCGCAAGCCGCGGCAGGGCGTGCTCCAACATCGGCGACGCCACGCGATCGGCCAGCACGTTCGTCGCTTCCTCCAACAGCCGGTCCGCCGCGTCCGCCCGTGCAGGAAGGTTCTGCTTCGCCAGCCACGTCGCGATGCTCGTCTGCCGCCGCGCCTTCGCCCGCGCGGCATCGTCGGCCCGCGTTGCGTCGTCACGGTCTATGCCCAGCCGCGCACGCAGCCGCGGCAGGTCGTACGCATCGGGCCGATGCGCACTGGCCACGTGCACTTCCGGCAGCGTCGGCAGGTCCAACGCCCGCGCGACCCGCTCGCCGAAGTCCGCCGCGATCTCGAGCGCCGCTGCCTCACCCTCGCGGTCGGCGACCTGGTCGGCCTTGCTCAGGACGAACAGAAAGTTCCCAGGATCGTTGCCTTCCGCAACCGCCTTCAGCAACTCCCGCGGCCTGGCGTCGGCGTACTTTTCGACGCTCTGGATCCAGACCGGATACAGCACGTGCCGCAGCACGCGTCGCGTGAGGCGGACGTGCTCCTCGTAGCGGCTGTCGATGTCGGGCAGGTCGAGCAGCACCGTCCGTCGAAGTCGATCGACGTCGTGCGGCACGACCGTCAGCGCTTCGTCGAGCCACGCGAGATCTTCCTTGACCTGCGTTACGACGGAACGGTGGGCGTGGGCGAAGGCGGTCCGCGTGCCTTCGCCGTGGCCAACGGGCGGGGCGAGCTCGACGCCGGCGATGGCGTTGGCGAGGCTCGTCTTGCCGACGTCTTTGCCGCCGACGAGGGCGACGTAGTCGAGCACGCCGGCCTCGGTCGGCACCGGCGCGTCGGCCGCCAGGACGGCCGGCGGCGTGTCGCCCGTGACGGCGGCGACGCGAGTGACCAAATGATCAATATCGATCACGCGTCGATCTTTACGAGCGATACTGCTCATTTCGAAACTCCCGCCCGACGGGCCACGTCGTCGACGGCGTCGGCCAGTTCCGCGACCGCTTCGGGCGACGGTGCCTGCCGCATCGCCCAAGCCGCGGCGGCGGTTGCTTGTCGCTCGCAGACGTCGGCGAAGCTGGCCGCAAGTCGCGTGTTGGTGCGGCGGGTCTCGGCGGCGACTTCGTCGCTGAGCTTCTCGCCGAGCCATGTCGTCAGCAGGTAGCCGCCGATGACGACCTGCTCGGCGCCGGCGGTGACGAAGCTGGTCGCGGCGCTGGCGGCGACGAGCAGGTACGGCGCCGTCTCGGTCAGTTTCACCGCCTTCTGCCCGCCGGGCACACGCTTGGCCAGCCACTCGATCGCCCGCGTGTCGCGCGGCGTCTTGTCCCACCGCGCTTCGAGCCACCGTCGAAAGTCGCCGAGCACCTCGTCCGCCGCCTCCGCCGCGGGCTCGCCGGGCAGTCGCCAGTCGCCCTCGG
>CAYQCT010000260.1:0-2262 GCA_964416015.1 uncultured Tepidisphaerales bacterium | reverse complement strand
AGTGAGGTACAAATTGAGAATCTGGTCCCGCGTCTCGAAGACGCCCCAGTACATCGCTCGCAGCGGGTTGCGTGTCTTGCGGATCGCTTCGACCGCGTTGACGCTCGTCGGCGTCAACGCGAGCACCGGATTCGTCCATGTGACCGCCGTCGCGGCGGCGGCGGCTTCGTCGAAGGTCAGCGTCGTCTCGCGCACCTCCGTGCCGGCGGCCGTCTCGACTTCCACTGCAATTGACACGTCGCCGCCGGTCGTGCCGACGCGGCTTCGCAGCTCGCGGCTGACGTCGTAGAGCGTGGCGACTTCGACATCGCCAACGCTCGCAATGCGGGCCGAGGTCACGGCAGGGTCGGCGATGAGATCCTTCAGCTCGCTTGCCGCCACCGGCGTCTGGGGCCGCACGCCCGCGGCCAGGCCGGTGCCGCCGAGGTGGTCGCGGATCATGACGCCCAGGCCGTACGTCGTGTTCCCTGCCAACCGACTGACCAGTCCGCCGTCGCGCCCGGTCAAAGGCAAATCACGCAGCCAAACCGCCTCGCCGTCGCGTTGCACGCGGAGGTCGACCGTCCCGTCGCCGACGCGTTGCAGCCAGTTCGCCAGCTCTTCCCGCGTCGGCCGCGGCAGCAGGTCGCCCGTCGCGGGCACCCGCAGGGCCAGCAGGACATCGCCCGGCTTGATGACGTCCTTACCCGCCGCCTCGCGTTCGCCGCCAGGTCGCATGTTGCTGTCGGGCAGGACCTGGCGCACCTCGAGCAACGGCCGCAGCCCGCCGAACGTGCCGACGGCGTCGACGTCGTTGCCGACCCCGATCAGCTCCGGCCGCACCCGCTCCCGCCGCGTCATCGGCGCTTCGCCATCTCCGCTCGGCTCCTCAATCAACAGCGTCACCGTCCGCCCCGCCTCTCCGGCCTCCTGCAACGCCCGGTGGTACACCGCGTAGTCACCCGGCCCGACCGCGCGGTTGTCGACCTCGATTACACGCTGCCCCGGCAGCACCGCCAGCACGTCCGGCAGCGACAACGCCTGCATTTCCTCCAGATCCGCCTCGCCCGCCACGATCTGCAGCTCGTCCGGCACGTGCAGCATCGGCGTCGGCGCGACCCCGATGCCGAGCATGCCCGCGGCTCCCGCCATCGCGTCGGGCCGGACGGGAATCGTCTGTTCCTCGCCATCGCGCAGGATCGTAAATTGCGCGTCCTCGTCCGGCTTGAGCAGGGCCACGCCGAGGCGGAGCTTGTCGAAGTCGTGGATGGTGCCGCCGTTGATTTCGCGGACCTCGTCTCCGACTTGCAACCCGGCTCGCTCCGCCGGCGATCCGGGCGCGACGAAGCCGACCTTCGCCGCTGCTGCGCCGAAGCCGACGAAGTAGAGGCCGGTGAACAGCACCGCCGCCAGCAGGACGTTCATGACGACGCCCGCGCTGATGATGACCATTCGCTGCCCGACCGTCTTGGCCAGGTAACTGTCCGGCGGCGGCGCATCCGTCGCGTCGTCGACGACCAGATCCTCCTGCCCGAGCATCTTCACGTACCCGCCCAACGGCAGCCAATTGAGCCGGTACTCCGTCGGGCTGACGTCCTTCGCCGCCGCGGGATCGCTCGCCTTGAGCCGCTCGTACTCCGGCACGCTGCTGCCCCGCCGCACGCCCAGGCCCTGCCGGTAGCTGATCGCCGCGTTGCCGAAGCCGACCGCGAACTGCTCGACCCGCACGCCCGCCCACTTGGCCGCGAGGAAGTGGCCCAGCTCGTGCCAGAAGATGACGAACCCGAAGCCGAGCGCTAGGAGCAGGAAGTTGAAGATCGCCACCGGGTCCATGAGTGGCAGCAGGATACGCGACCGGCCGCCGATGTCGGCGGGCGAGTGGCGCGAAGGCTTGACTTCAAGTAGTCTTGGACTGCCGCTCCCTTGCGGAACCTCAAGGTCGTCCCGTCAGCCGGGGCACGACCGACCCATCTCTGCCGTAAGGTGGGCCCTGGCCCACCATCTGGCACCGGCTTATCGGGGTGGGCCGGGGCCCACCCTACAGATCCTCAATGAACGTGCCTCTCGGTGGCGGTGCGTGCCTCCGCATCGATCGCCAGCAGATCCTCCAAATCCGCCGGCGACGCCTGCGGTGCGTCCTGCATGGCCGCGGCGACCACCTCGCTGATCCCGCCGAAGCTCAGCTGCTCCTTCAGGAACGCCTCGACCGCCACCTCGTTCGCCGCGTTCAAGACCGTCGCCAAGACCCCGCTCGCATCTTCCGCCGCCTGCCGGGCCAGCGCG
>CAYQCT010000259.1:370-2285 GCA_964416015.1 uncultured Tepidisphaerales bacterium | reverse complement strand
GAGATGGAGATGCTGCTCAAGAGCGTGGTCCACAACACGATGATCCTGCGGCGACGCAGAGGGTTGAGACAGAGCCGGTCGCGAGCCTTACTCTTGCCCTGCCCGGCGTTCGTCGACTTGAAGCTGTTCTTCGGTGTCCAGGACATCTACTTCGTCGCATTGACATCGGCCGGAAGCGTTGCGGGTTGCGTCGCGGGTTGGCGATCCAGACTCCACATGCCTTTGAGGTCGGTGTAGAACCGGTCGTTGCTCCGTTGCCGGGCGACGTCCAGGAGCGTGGCGGCCTGGTCGTAGCGGCCGGCGCCGTAGGTCAGGTAGGCGAGCAAGAACTGCGGGCGGGCTTGGCGGTCGTTCTGGGCCAGTTGTCGCAGATCGTCAGCGATTTCAATCATCCGCTCGTCGCCAATGATCTTCGCAGCATCGACGCGGGCCATCGTCAGCTCGGGGTGCGTCTCGAACGCCCGCCGCAGCGTTGCGGCGGATCGGCGGTAGTAGCCGGCGGCGAGCTCGGCCGTGCCAAGGCCGGCGTCGACGAGCGGCTGATTCGGCACCAGCCGCGCCGCCGCCTCGTACCGCGCAACGGCCGTCACGTACTGCCCGTCGGCCATCAGCCGTTCGGCGTCCGTCAGCAGCGACTTCAACGTCGGACTCGTAACACCCTCGGCGAAACTGCTGATCGCCACCGGGGGATCGGCGGGAACGTTCCGCTCCTGTGCCGCCGGCCGCGTGCTCGGCGTCGTGTTTAACGGCAATCCCGGCGGCAACGCATTCCCGCCCTCGCCCGGCAGACCCGGCAGATTCAGCTCCTCGCCTGGCTCCGGCGAGCGAAGCCCGGCCGGCCGCAGCACCTCGGAGAACGGGTCATTCGCGAATCGGTCCAGCCGCCGACGCAGCTGCGCGTATTGCGCGCTCTGCTCCGAGGGATCCGCCAGCCGCAGCACCGGGTCGGCCCCGCCCCGGTCGACAACCTCCTCCAACCGTGCCGCGTCTGCCGCCGCCGGGGCATTCGGATCGACCCGCGCGTCCACCCGCGTGTCCGGCGTCCGCGCCTGCAGCATCAACTGCTGCAAAGCCTCGTCCTCGAGCCGATTGCCTTCTTCGTCGCGGAGCAGCTCCGTGCCTAAATCCCGCAGCGTCCGCCCGTCGAGCCGGCTGAGTCGGTCGTCGCGACCCAGCCGCGTGAAGTCCGACAGCGACCGCCCGCCGGCGTCGGCCAGCGTCAGCTCGTCGTTCGCCCCGGTCAGTCGGCCGCCGAGCACGAGCGCCTCGGGCGTATCCCGTAGGGCTGCGGCGTCGACCTGGTCCATCGCGTTGAGCCGCGTCGTGTCGACCCGAGTATCGACGTCGCTGACTCCGCCGGTGAAGAATCGGGCGAGCGGCGAGGTCCGTTGCAGTCCGGTCAAGTCCTGCCCGCCGACGGCTGCGGCCCCGGCGTTGAACCCGACACCGCCGCCGGCTCCGACGACGGCCGGGCTGGATTCGATGAGCTGCCGCCGATCGCCCAGGTCGGCCGAGAGGTCGGACAGTCGCGGCGCGACGAAGGCGTTGTTGCCTGGCGTGCGGACGAATCCGGGCGGCGGGTTGGCGACGCCGGTGGCGCTATAGAAGGCGCGACTGTTGCCCGCGCTGGCGTTGTCGATGAGCTGTCCGCCGGTCGTGACGCCGGCCGAGTCGCGGAGGAAGCTGTCGAAGTCGTCGCCGCTGGTGCCGTCGCGGAAGGCCCGCGGGTCGCCATATCCGAGGCTGCCGCGGAAGGCCCGGCCGCCGGTGACGTTGCCGGTGACGACGGCGTTGCCGTTGAGGACGAGCGTGTCCTGGAAGCCGGCCGCGCGGGCGCTGGTGAGGTAAGTGCTTCCGCCGTTGGCGAAGGAGGTGAACTCGAACTCGAAGATTTCGGTCGGACCGGCGGCACCGG
>CAYQCT010000259.1:0-360 GCA_964416015.1 uncultured Tepidisphaerales bacterium | reverse complement strand
ACGGCGTTGCCGTAGCCGGAGTAGGGGTTGTTGTACGCGCCGTAGCCCGTGTTGACGCCGGCGTTGTTGCGTCCGCCGGAGCCGAGCCGCGGGTTGCGATCGGCCCCGCCGCCGTCCTGGTTGCGGACATACTGCGCCGACGCCGACGCCGGCACGGCCAGCGAGGCGACGACGACGGCGGCAGCGAGACGGATTGCGTTGCGCTTCATAATGGTCAGTTCGTTCGAGTTCGACGGTCGGCCGCATTGTACGGGACGATCCACGCCCGGGCCGTCCGGCGGGTGTGCAGAACCTGTCGCGCCGACCCGTCCCGCACATCGTCCTCCGCCAGCACGACGCGACAGCGGCGGCCTGACGCGA
>CAYQCT010000258.1:0-2499 GCA_964416015.1 uncultured Tepidisphaerales bacterium | reverse complement strand
CGCCTCGCACCGTCGCTTTCTGCGCATCGTTGCCCGGCCCACCGTCGGTCTCTGACCGATCTTGCCAAGCCCGATCGTGGGCCGGGGCCCATCCTATATCGGATTGATCGCCTCGAACGGCACCTAGTCTCGCGGCATGGACAAGCCTGTCGCCATCGTCACCGGAGCAAGTCGCGGCATCGGTCGCGGCATCGCCGTCAAGCTTGCGGCGGACGGCATGTGCGTCGCCTGCTGCGCGCGGTCGGCGGACAAGCTGGCCGAGGTCGTGGCCGAAATCAAAGCTGCCGGCGGAACCGCGGCGGCGGTGGCCATGGACGTCGGCGATGCGGCCAGCATCCGCGAGGGCATCGACACCGTCTCGAAGAACTACGGCCGGCTCGACGTGCTCGTCAACAACGCCGGCATCACGCGGGACACGCTGCTACTCCGCATGGAGGACGAGCAGTTCGACGAGGTCATCAACACGAACCTCAAGAGCGTCTTCGTCGCCACGAAGGCCGCCGCCCGGTACCTGATGCGGAGCAAGCAGGGCCGGATCATCAATATCGGCAGCGTCAGCGGCGTGATCGGCAACAAGGGTCAGGCCAACTACGCCGCGAGCAAATCCGCCCTGCACGGCTTCACCAAGACCGTCGCCCGGGAGCTGGCGGCCAAGGGCGTGACGGCGAACGTGATCGCGCCCGGCTTCGTGACGACGGACATGACCGATGCGCTGCCGACGAAGATCAAGGACGAGGTCTTGAAGCTGATTCCGCTGGCCCGCTTCGGGCAGGTCGAGGACATCGCCGCGGCCGTGGCGTTTTTTGCGAGCCAGCAGGCCGGCTACGTTACGGGGCAGGTGCTTTGCGTCGACGGCGGCATGGCGATGTGACGACGTCCGCGGCGGGTCGGCAGGTCCGACGCGGCGGGTCGGCAGGTCCGACAGTGTGCCGGCCGAGGCTGAACCTTTCGTCGCCGCCTGCCGCTGGCTAGTATGCGTGCCCGCCTCGCCCGAAGCCGGCGTCGCGGCCGATCCCGACTCACCGAAATACCATGGACGAATCCGCAATCGAGAGCAAGGTCATCGAGATCGTCAGCGAGCAAATGGGCGTCGACAAGGCCCAGGTCAGCCGCGAGACGCACTTCATTAACGACCTCAACGCCGACAGCCTCGACACCGTCGAGCTCGTCATGGAGTTCGAGGACGAGTTCGAGCTGTCGATCCCCGACGAAGAGGCCGAAAAGATCCAAACCGTCGGCCAGGCCATCGACTACATCAAGGCCAACAGCGGCAAGTAGGGTCGGCCGAAGGAGCTGAGGAGCTAGTAGCTAGGAGTTAGTCAGAAGTGACGCTTCCGGCTCCGGTTCTTACTAGCTCCTAGCTCCTAGCTCCTCCCTTCCAACCCTTCCTGCCATGTCCCGTCGCGTCGTCATCACCGGCATGGGCGTCATCACGCCGCTCGGCGAGAGCGTCGGCACGCTGTGGGACAACGTCCTGGCCGGCAAGAGCGGCATCGGGCCGATCCGACGGTTCGACATCGAGGCGTTCACGACCCGCATCGCCGGCGAGTGCTACGACTTCGACCCCGAAGCGCACGGCATCGACAAGCGAGAAGCCAAGCGGCTCGACCGCTTCGCCCAGTTCGCCCTGGCCGCCAGCAAACAAGCCGTTGCGGACAGCGGGCTCGACTTCACGAACGGCAGCGTCGACGGCGACCGCGTCGGCGTCCTGATCGGCAGCGGCATCGGCGGCATCGAGACGCTCGAAGAGCAGGCCCGCATCCTCGCCGCCAAGGGGCCGGGCCGGATGAGCCCGTTCACGGTGCCGCGGCTGATGGTCAACGCGGCCAGCGGCAACGTCTCGATCCTCTACGGCCTGCGCGGCCCGACGACGGCGGTTGCGACTGCCTGTGCGACGGCCGGCAACGCGATCGGCGACGCCGTCAACTTCATCCGCCACGGCCAGGCCGACGCGATGATCGCCGGCGGCAGCGAGGCCGCCGTGACACCGCTCGGCATGGGCAGCTTCTGCGCCGCCCGCGCCATGACGACGCGCAACGACGACCCGACCATCGCCAGTCGGCCGTGGGACAAAGGCCGTGACGGCTTTGTTATGGGCGAAGGCGCGGGCATCGTGATGCTCGAGGAGTACGAGTCGGCGAAGAAGCGGGGCGCGACGATCTACGCCGAAGTCTCCGGCTATGGCATGACGGCCGACGCGTACCACATCACCGCGACGATCGAAGACGGCAGCGGTCCGAGCAAGGCGATGAATCTTGCGCTCAAGGATGCCGGCCGGAACCCGACGGACATCGACTACATCAACGCACACGGCACGAGCACGCCCATCGGCGACCCGGCCGAGACGCGGGCTGTCAAGACCAGCTTCGGCACGCACGCGATGTCGCTGGTACTGAGTTCGACCAAGTCGATGCTCGGCCACAGCCTCGGTGCGACCGGCGGCGTGGAGACGATCCTGACGGCCCTCGCGCTTAAGCACGGCATCATTCCGCCGACGAT
>CAYQCT010000257.1:0-2512 GCA_964416015.1 uncultured Tepidisphaerales bacterium | reverse complement strand
CGTTGCAGGGCGAGATGGAATCACGCGGCCTGGCCTACGTCGGCAGCGGCCCGGCGGCGGCGGTGGCGATGGACAAGCACGCCTGCAAGCAACGCCTCGTCGCCGCCGGACTGCCCGTGCCACGCGGCGAACTCGTCACCGGCGTCGGCGTGACCAAGGCGGCCGGCAGCGTCGTTATCAAGCCCGTCGCCGGCGGCAGCAGCGTCGACGTCTTCCTCCGCGACGCCGACGCCTCCGGCTCGAGCGACATCGCCGAGGCCGTGCACTACCTCGTCGCCCGCTACGGCCGGTGCCTCGTCGAAGATCGCCTCGTTGGCCGCGAAGTGACCGTCGGCGTGCTCGGCGAAGTCGCGTTGCCGCCCGTCTGGATCGACCCCAAAGGCACCGCCGCCGGCTGGTTCGACTACGCGGCCAAGTACGACGCCAAGCAAGGTGCCGCCCACCGGTTCGACCTGCCGCCGGAGTGGATCGCGCCGTTGCAAGCCGCCGCCGTCGCCGCCCATCAGGCGGTCGGCTGCCGCGACTTGTCCCGGGTCGACGCGATCGTGGCCGAGGACGGCACGTTTAAGATTCTCGAGATCAACACGATGCCCGGCTTCACCGGCCGCTCGCTCCTGCCCGACGCCGCCCGCGAGGCCGGCATCGACTTCCCGGCCCTCTGCGACCGACTCGTCCGCGTCGCCGCGAATCGGTCGCTCCGGCGGGCCGCGTAGACTGATTCTGCGTCGCGGGCGGTCGGCTGAGGGGGTCGCTAAGTGGCGGACTGCGGAAGTGGCCGTCAGCCGTTCGCGACGTTTCGAACCGCTGGCGGGACCGACAGCGGCCTTCCGATAACGAAGCAGGCGTCCGCACCCGCGGGGCGTCCTCCCGCTCATGGCCCGCGTCACGCCAAACCCGAAACGCCCGACCCGCAAGACCAAGCAGGCCGCCAAGCTCGCCGCCGAGCAGCAGACCAAACGCCGCGTCCGGCTGCTCCGCGTCATCCACGCCGCCGCCGTCGCCGCGGCTCTTGGCGGTCTCGCGGTCGGCTACTCCGCGTTGGCCTCGCACGTGCGAGCCGAGGTCGCCGTGCCGACGGAGCCGTTGGAAGCGTGGATCGTCGACCGGCCTGCGTGGATGAGCCAGGACGTTGCCGAACAGGTCGGCCGCGAGGCACTCGTCGCGGCCGGCGAGTCGTCGATGCTCGACGCCGCCGCGCTCGAGCGGGCGGTCGATGCACTTGCGAAGAATCCGTGGGTTGCCGAAGTGACGCAGGTCCGCCGCGACGGGAACCGGCTGTTGATCCTCTGCGAGTGGCGAACGCCCGCGGCCGTCGTGCGGTGGGACGGCGGGCCGGGCTTTGCGCACCACCTCGTCGCCGCCGAACGCGAGGGCGAGGCGACGAAGGCGGTCCTGCTGCCGATGACCTACGACGCGGGCACAGTTCGCCGCATGCGTGACGGTTCGGCCGGGGGCGTCGATCAGCTCCGCCTCGTCGACGGCATCGCGACGCCGCCGCCGTCGCGGCCGGGCGAGTCGTGGTCGAGCCCGTCGCTCGCCGCCGCACTCGACGTTGCCGCCTTGCTTCACGGCCGGCCGGAAGCGTCGGTCGTGACCGCGATCGACGTCACGAACCTCGCCCGCCCGACTTCGCGTGATGCCAGCCCGATCGTGCTTCGCACCCGCTTCGGCACCGACGTCTACTGGGGCGGCCCACCGGCCGGCGGCGACTTCCTCGTCGAGCCGTCGCCGCAGGACAAGCTGGCGAACCTTCGCAGCGCCGCCACCCGCTTCGCCGGCAAACGCTGGCCGGCCTACGTCGACCTCCGCCTCGACCGGGCGGTCTTTCCGACGCAGTAGCATGAGCGATCCGCGACTCCAGAATACCCCCAAGGGGAGTCGAACCCCGACCGAAGGGGCGTTTCCGGCTTCTCAGGGCCGTTTCGAAGCGAATGGGCATCAGATTCGGCGACGAATGGTCATCATAAATCTGCGCGATTGGCTTGACGGAACGGCGACGACGCGCTCCTGTGCGTCGTCGCCGGGGAACGTCCGCGGCCAATAAAGAAGCCCGCCGAGTAGCTGCTCGACGGGCAGACCCTTCACCGGCATGCAGGCCGGGAGGACCAGTGCGAGATACTACGCCAGCGGCCAGACCCGCTGCACCTTCCCAGCTCGACATCGCCATAAGAGCGTTCGCAGCTTCCGCCCAGCTCGTCGACACGACGCTAAAGATCGGCACCGACGCGAAGAACCTGCTGCTCGCCGAGGACTTCGCGCGAATGCGGGATCAAGCGGCAGCCGAAGTCCAAGAACGGCTGAACACCGACCTGGACATCGTCGAGACCATCGAGTCCGACGGCAAGGTCGTCGCACTTACCGGGTGGAGAAGGGTCAGCGGTTCCTTTCGCCGCGTCGTCCGCAGAGTCGAGATACGCACCGAAGGGGCTAGACTCCTTCACCAAGGCCAACGCCACCGACGAGCCTGCTAAGTCGAGATACGCACCGAAGGGGCTAGACTCCTTCACGATCA
>CAYQCT010000256.1:0-2755 GCA_964416015.1 uncultured Tepidisphaerales bacterium | reverse complement strand
GGGCTCGCCTGACGCGACCGCTTGATGCGCATGTTTGTCAAGCACGACCTACGACTTCTACAGGATCTCGCCCGAGTGATGGACCTGCACGACTTCTCCCGTCTCATGACAGATGCCGGTCAGGCGGCCGTTGTGCAGGAACGCGCCGGTGTCGACCAGCGTCAGCCGATCGCCGCGGACCACGCGATCGCCGGCGTGGGCCTGTTCGCCGACGAGCGGATCGTTGAAGTAATACGGCGCCGGCGTGTGCCCGCAGTAGCATGGCCGCTCCCACAGGGTCTTGGGCGACAGGATTTGCCGGCCCGTGTACCGACCCCAGACCGCCTCGTGCCGCAGGCCGGCGTCCCGCGCCAGCCACGCCTCGAGCCCCAGCCCGTCGGCGTCGCGATCCGGATAATCCGCCGGCCAATTGGCGTGAATGACGAAGAAGTCGTCCTCTTCCACCACCAGCGGCAGCTCGCGTAGGAACTGCCGGTGCTCCACCGGCACCGCCGCCAACGCGTCCGCCGTCGCCGCGGCACCCGACGCGACGGCCGACGGCAGGTCGATGTCGTACGACCAGAGCGTCTCGATCAGGCCCTCACGCCAGAACAGCCGAATCGCGTCGTCGACGTCTCGTTGCGAGGCCGATCCGCCCGCGCCGCCGGGACCGCTGGCGAGGCTTTGCCGGTTCAGGATCAGGTCCAGGACGTCGTCGTGATTCCCCCGCACCGCCTCGGCCCGTCCTTCGCGACGGAGCTTCATGACGCGGTCGATCACGCCGCGCACGTCCGGGCCGCGGTCAACGTAGTCGCCACAGAAGTAGAAGCGGGCCTCGGCGTCGCGTCGCGTGACGGTCTCGACGAGCCGATCGAGCGGCCCGCTCATGCCATGAAGATCTCCCACGATCCAGCGCAAGACCCGCACACTACACGCGCTGCCGACAAAGGCACGGCAGTATCATGCCACGGCGTGGACTTCCTCAAGAGCATCGCGGGCAAGGTGGTCGGCGGCGTCGTGCTGCTGGGCGTCGTCGTCGCGGCTGTCGCCTTCTACCAGGCCGGGCCGGACGGCCGGGCCGCGTTCTTCGACGCGTCGGGCAAGATCCTCGGCTGGACGCTGCTCGTCGCCGCCGCACCGTGGGCCCTGTTTTTCCTCACGACGGCCGCGGCTCGTGCCGACAGCAACGCCGCCGGTGCCTGGCTGGTGGGAACTTTGACGACGGTGGAACTTTTGGTGCTCTGGTGGATGTTCGGGTTTGGAGTCGGCCCGGCCGTGGCGGTCGGATTCTTCGCCGCCGGCGGATTGCTGGCGGCGGCGTACAACGTGCTGGCGTGCGACTGGATCGCCGACAAGCTGGTCGGCTAAATCCGCAAGCATCCGTCAGAAGTTGTGGCTACTCCGGATTCGCCTCGCGTGGTATCGTGGCTGCGTCCGCCGCACCTCGCCGCCCCGCGGGTCGTAGGACTTGGTGGAGAACGCTGGATCCGTTGTCGTAAGGAGACCGACGCATGTCGAACGCGGGAGACAACACGGCCTACACCGCCCGCGCGGGGGACCGCGTCGCCGAGTGGATCCTGCAGGAACCGCTCGGCCTCGGCACGTTCGGCGAGGTCTGGCGCGGCCAGCATCACGTCTGGGCCGACCAGCACGCGGCGATCAAGCTGCCGCGCGATCGGACGTACCTGCAGGCGCTGCGTCGCGAAGGCGTCGTGGCCCACCGACTCGACCACCCGAACGTCGTCCGCGCGCTGGGCCTCGACCCGTTCGCGAAGGTGCCGTACCTCATCATGGAGCTCGTGCCCGGCACGACGCTGCGTCACATGTTGGGCCGCGGCCGTCTGGCGCCGCAGGCAGCCGTGGCCGTGCTCCGCGAGATCCTTGCGGCCTTGTCGCACGCGCACGCCCGCGGCGTCGTGCACCGCGACGTGAAGCCGGAGAATGTCCTGATCCATGAGCAGGCCCTGGCCGCCGACGGGTCGCTGCGAAGCGATTTGGCCGGAACGGGCCTCGTCAAGCTGACCGACTTCGGCCTCGGGCAGGCGGAGCACGAAGCCGCCGGGGCGGTCGCAGGGAATCAGAGCATCGTCTTCTCGACTGACGCCCCCAGCGACACCGGCCCCGCCGTCGCAGGCAGCCTCGACTACATGGCCCCCGAGCAACGCGCCGGCACCGGCGTCGACGCGCGGGCCGACCTGTACGCCTGCGGCGTCGTGCTCTTCGAAATGCTCACTGGCGAGCGGCCGACCGGCACGGACCTGCCGTCGGACGTCGTCGCCGACCTGCCCAAGCACCTCGACGGTGTCTTCCGCAAGAGCTACACGCGGATCGACCGTCGCTACGGCTCGGCCGAAGCCTTCGCTGGCGACCTCGTCGGCACCGGCGATGCCCGGCCGGACGACCGGCTGATCGCCGTCGAGCACCGACCGGGGCAGGCGCAGGTTCGCAACGTCGACGCCGCCCGCCGCGCCCGGTCGCACGCCTGCGGCCAGTGCGGCAGCCGGACCGACACCAGCGACAACTTCTGCATGGCCTGCGGGCACCAGCTCGTGCCCGTCGTGCCACGCTGCCCGTCGTGCAACGCGTTCCCCGACCCGCGGGACAAGTTCTGCATGTTCTGCGGCCAGTCGCTGCAACCGCGGCTGGAACGCACTGACGTCTCCGCCTGATCCCGTCCTTCCCGCCCGCCCCCACGAACCACGCCGACGATGCTGAAAGCAGTGCTGAGTCTCGTGCTCCTGATCGCGATGGCGGTGGCGTTTTCGTACCTGCTCTA
>CAYQCT010000255.1:0-2894 GCA_964416015.1 uncultured Tepidisphaerales bacterium | reverse complement strand
CGACGAGCACGAGGACGACTCCGAGGCGATGTTCAAACGCATCCCCGGCATCGACGGCGGCGAGGCGGACGGGCGTATCGAGATCGAGGCATTGAACCAGCTGTTGCCCGTCCGCCTGCCGGAAGACGCCGGCTATGAGACGCTGGCCGGCTTCCTGACGAGCACGCTCGAGCATATCCCGGCAACCGGCGCGACTTACGAACGCGATCTGGGCGAAGGACGTGCGGCCTCGTTCCGCGTCCTCGACGCAGAACCCCACCGTGTCAACCGCGTCCGCATCGAAGTGAAGCAGGCGAAGGACGAAGCATGACGCTATCGACGTCACCTTCGCATCATCTATAGAAACCAAAGCCCACGGGCTCAGCCCGTGGGCGTCTCGTCAATATCTCACGAAGTGACTTTCTCCTCACGGCCCGAGGTCCCCAACAACGACGTTTCATAGTCATCGTCCTTCTGTCGATCCGTGAACGGACCGTCCGGCAGCCCGTGGACGAATTGACGAACTTTGGGATCGTCACTCTCGCGAAACTCGTCGGGCGTGCCTTCGGCGACGAACTCGCCCTTGTCGAGCAGCACCATGCGGTCGGCGATGCGGAACGCCGAGTCCATCTCGTGGGTGACAACGACGCTGGTCACGCCGAGCTTCGTGTTGAGGTCGCAGATGAGGTGGTCGACCTGCGCGCTGGTGATCGGGTCGAGGCCGGCCGAGGGTTCGTCGTAGAAGAGCAGCTGCGGGTCCAGCGCCAACGCCCGCGCGAGGCCGGCCCGTTTCTTCATGCCGCCGCTGATCTCCGCCGGCTTGCGGTCCGCGGCGTGGCGGATGCTGACCAGCTCGAGCTTGATTTTTACGCTGATGTCGATCGTCTCTTCGTCCAGATCCGCGTGCATCCGCATCGGCAGCGCGACGTTCTCGGCGACGCTCATCGAGTTGAACAACGCCCCGCTCTGGAACAGGACGCCGATCTGTTTGCGGTAGTCGACGAGCTGCTGGTCGGTCATCGCGCAGACGTTCACCGGCCGGCCGAGCGTGTCCGGCAGGTTGACGACGACGCTGCCGCCGTCGCTGCGTAGACCGCCGGCCATGAGGCGGAGCAGCGTGCTTTTGCCGCTGCCGGAGCCGCCGAGGATGACAAGCACTTCGCCCCGGCGGACGTCGAGGTTGACGTCTTTCAGGACCGTGTTGTCGCCGAAGGTTTTGACGAGGTGGTCGCAGCGGATGACGACGTCCTCGTCGACGCCGAAGTTGTCGTCGCAGTAGGCAGCGTCGGGATTCGGCTTGCGGAAGGGCATCGTGTTCTCGGATCAGACGCCGACGCTGAAGAAGACCCAGGTAAACAGGAGGTCGACGACGGTCAGCGCGACGATGGTGAGGACGACGGTGCGGGTGGTCGCGTCGCCGACGCCTTGGGCGCCGCCGCGGACGCCGAGGCCGAGCCAGCAGGCCAGGCCGCTGATGATGGTGCCGAAGACGAACGCCTTGAACAGGCCGGTGAAGAAGTCGCGGAGCTCGATCGCGTCGATCGTGTTGCCGACGTACTCGGCCACGCTCGTGCCCTGCAGCAGCGTCGCCGTCACCATGCCGCCGGTGACGCCCATGATGTTCGCCACGACGGCGAGGCAGACGGTCATGATCGCCGTCGCCAGCATCCGCGGGATGACGAGGAACGAGACCGGGTCGATCGCGTGCGCCTCCATCGCCTCGATCTCTTCACTGACGGTCATCGTGCCGAGCTCGGCGGCGATGCTCGCGCCGGCGAAGCCTGTCAGCGTGATCGCGCCGACGAGCGGGCCCAGCTCGCGGAACATAGCGATCGCGAGGATGCGGGCGACTTCGTTCTCGGCACCGTATTCGCCGAGAATGGGCACAATTTGCAGCGAGAGGATCGCGCCGATGCAAAAGACGACGAGGCCGACGATGGGGATCGCGTGGACGCCGACGCGGACCATCTGGGCCGCGAGGTTCTTCCAGGCCAGCGTCTTGCCGCGTGTGCCGAAGTAAGTCAGCGGCACGCGTCGGGCGGCCGCGGCGGTCATGACGCCGACGGCACCGGTGGCGACGACGGCGGATCGGCCCGACTCCAGCAGCAGTTCCGCCGGCCGACCGGCGACGGTTAGACCTTTCTGCAGACGCGTCGGCTCGTCGGCATGATCGTCAGCGTCGGCCACGGCGACGCATCGTACGCGACGGCTTCACCAGAATCGGCGGAAGTCGGCTTGACACGACCCGCTGCGTCCGATTAACTCCTGAACCTGTGGCCGCCTTTCTCGCGACGCCCGTTCTTGCTCCGGCCGTACTTCGGTCGATTCTTGTCGTTGCCTAGCCGGCGCAAGTCCCGCAACGGACTCCGCCGGCACCGAAGCTGCCCGGTTCGCCCTTGATGCGAGCCGGCACGGTTCTCCCTCCACCCGCCCCACCACCTTCCCGATGCACGCGACCAACCTGCCCGACGCGACGCCGACCAAGTCGCCGCCCTCTCCCGCCGCCGGCCGCCCCAGCTACAAGGGCAAGACCGGCGCGCGGATCCTGTGCGACATGCTCACCGAGCAGCACGACGTGGACACCATGTTCGGCTACCCCGGCGGCGCGATCCTGCCCGTCTTCGACGAGCTCTACGACACCTCGGCGAACTTCATCCTCAACCGACACGAGCAAGCCTCCGGCCACGCCGCCGACGGCTACGCCCGCGTCACCGGCAAGCCCGGCATCTGCATCGTCACGTCCGGCCCGGGCGCGACCAACACCGTCACCCCGCTCGCCACGGCCCAGATGGATTCGATCCCCATGATCGTCTTCAGCGGACAGGTCGCCACCAGCGTCATCGGCAACGACGCCTTCCAGGAAGCTGACGTGACGGGCATCACGCGGCCGTGCACGAAGTGGAACTACCTCGTCA
>CAYQCT010000254.1:0-2945 GCA_964416015.1 uncultured Tepidisphaerales bacterium | reverse complement strand
CGCTCACGCCCTCGACGGCCGTCAGCTCCGGCTTCAGGTAGAAGTCCTGGATGCTTCGCAACTCCGCGAGTTCGACGTCCGCGTCCTCGTCGGTGACGAGCGCGTATTGGTAGACCCAGCCGACGCCGGTCGCGTCCGGCCCGAGCGTCACCTTCGCCGCCGGGGGGAGGTCGAGCGTCGAGAGCTGTTCGAGCACCCGACTTCTCGCCCAATAAAGATCCGTCCCGTCGTCGAAGATGACGTAGACGAACCCGCTGCCGAACATGCTGTAGCCGCGGACGACCTTCGCCTCGGGCACGGCCAGCAGGGCGGTCGTCAGCGGGTAGACGGCCTGGTCCTGCACGACCTGCGGCGCCTGCCCGGCGTAGTCGACGCGGACCACGACCTGCACGTCCGACAGGTCGGGGATCGCGTCGACGGTGATGTTCCGCGCCGCCCACGCCCCGGCCGCGACGAGCACGGCCGCCAGCAGCAGGACCATCACGCGATTGTAAACGCACCAGCGGATCAGGGCGGCGATCATCTAGTCGGCTCCTTCCGAGACGGGCACGGTGGCAAGCTCGACCTGTTCGTCGCTGCATGCGAGCATCGCGCTGCCGTAGTACGGATTCCGTAGGTCGCCCGCGGGTTGGATCCACCAGCTCTTCTCGCCCATCGGGAACATGGGACAGCGCGCGGCGATGAGCCCACCACCACCCGCGTCGAGCGTGAGCGGCACGCCGACGTCGGCGACGAGCGGGTAGAGCATGTCGCTCACCGCCTTGAACGCGAGGCGTGCGTCGGACAGGTCGTCGGTGTCGAGTCGCGCCGCGGCGTCGGCGAGGGCTTCGGCATCGAGCGTGGGTGCTTCGGCCGCCAGTCGCCCGGCGGCCTCGGCTAGTGCCGGGGCGGCGGTGTCGAGGTTGCGCGTCGTGTCGCCGGCAAGCGCGTCGGCGGCGACGAGGTAGGCGCGAAGCACATCGGTGAGCGCCGCGGCCATCCCCGCCGGCATCACGGCCATCGGCTCGACATCCGTCGCCTCGGCCACGGTGACGTCTTCCGCTGGCTGTGTCACGGGCGACGCACCTTCCACCGGCGTCGCGGGGATCAGGGCCCGTTCGTCGAAGCAGGCGAGCATCGCGCTGCCGTAGTACGGGTTCCTCGGCTCGCCAGCCGTTTGCAGCCACGGCGACTTCTCGCCGGGCGGGTACATCGGGCACCGCAGCCGGGCGACCTCGATGCCGAGTGTCGAAGGCACGCCGGTCTGCATCACGCGGTCGCTGACAAGCGTGCTGAGCTTCGCAAACGCGGCGCGGGCGGCGTCAAGATCATCGCCCGCCGATGTGACCTCCTGCGCCGCGTCGGACAAGTCCGGTGACGCGGCCGCGACATCGTCCGCCATCGTGGCCAATCCATCCGTGCGGTCACGACTGAGCAGGTCGCTCATCGGCAGGTAGGCGCGGAGTAGGGCACTTACCGCATCGGCCTCGTCGGCCGACAACTCGCTCGTTCCGACCGCCGCCGCCTCGACCGTCGCCTGCTGGTCGGCCGCCATGTCGTCGCCGGCGAGCATCTTGGCTAGTGCCTCGCGGGTGCGGGCTTCGCTGTCGAGCAGGAACTGGCCGCTGGTGACGATCATCTCGCCGGGCGCGAGGCCGTCGAGGATCTCGACCATGCCGCCGACGGCGTCGCGGCCGACCGTCACCTCGCGCGGCTCGAACCGCCCCTCGCCGAGCGAGACCATCGCGATGTCGCGCCGGCCGGTCATGAGGATCGCCTCCCGCGGGGCGAGCACGACCGGGCGGTCGTTGTCGTGCAGCAGCGTGACCTGGGCGAACATGCCCGGCTTGATCTGCCCCCCATCGCTGTCGATTTCGACCCGCACGCGGCCCTGCCGGCTCGTCGCGTCGACCGTCGGCGAGATGAACGTCATCTCGCCCTCGACCTCGACTCCGGGGAAGTTCGCCAGCGTCACGACCGCCGGCATGCCCAGCTCGACCAGCGGCAAATCGTCCTCGTAAACCGTCGCCTGGACGTACAGGTTCGACAGGTCGGCGATGCGGTACATCCGCATTCCCGGCTCGATCCGCATCCCCGCGACGGCCATCTTGTCGAGCACCGTCCCCGACGCCGGGCTGCGGATCGTGATCGTCTCGCCCCCACCACCTTCCTCGTCCGACAGCCGACCGATCTCGTCGTCGCTCAGGCCAAGCAATTGCAGCCGACGCTCGGCCGCGGCGACGATGTCCTGTTGCACGTCACCGCCGCCGTCCGCATTCTGTACCGCCAACCGGTACTCGTCGGCGGCTGCGTACAGCTCCGGCGAGTAGACGCTGAACAACGGTTCGCCGGCCTCGACCTTCTCGCCGGTCTCGTCGACGAACAGCTCCTCGATGAACCCGCTGAAGCGCATGTTGACATCGGCCACGCGCGTCTCGTCGACCTCGACGCTGCCGACCGTCCGCACCTCGCGCACCAGCGGCCCCTCGACTACCTCGCCGATACGGACGCCGATGTTCTGGACCATGACCGGGTCGATCGTCAGCCCGCCGGCGAACTTGGCCGTGTCAAGCGGCACGAGGTCCATCCCGCAGATCGGGCAGCCACCCTCGGGCGACGGCAGCACGACCCACGGGTGCATCCCGCACGTCCACCAGCCTTCGTCCTCGGAATGTTCGTGATCGTCGCTGCCGATCAGCGCGACCGTGCCGGCGCGGATGGGGCCGCTGAGCACGACGCCGAGGATCAGCACGGCGATCGCGATGGCGATGCCGATCAGCAGCTTCCACCAGGCGACGCTGCGACGGGGCAGGTCGGATGGCGGTGGGGTGGATTCACTCATGGGTGGTGTCCTTTCCGAGGGCGAGGTTCAGGTCGGCGGCGGCCCGGCCGAGGGCGCTGGTTGCACGCCTCTGGGCGAGCTCGAAGTCGAGCAGCCGACGCCAGGCGTCGACGTAGGCGAGGAA
>CAYQCT010000253.1:316-2948 GCA_964416015.1 uncultured Tepidisphaerales bacterium | reverse complement strand
GTAAGGCGTCGACATTGTCCAGCCGAACCGTTGCCGACGCGCCGGGCACGTCGAGGAACCGCAGGTCCTGATCGTCCAACGGCACCGGCACTTCAAGAGAGTCGGCCTCGTACAGCCGGGCCAGCACCTGGCCGACGCCGACGTTCTGGCCGACTTCGACGGACTCGTTGGCGACGCGGTAGCGGGTCGAGGCGTCGCCGGGTGCGACGAGCGTGGTGCGTGCAAGATCCGCTTCCGCCCGCGCGACGGCGGCTCGGGCCTGTTCGACGCCGGCCTGCAGCTCCAGCTCCTCGGCGGCGACATCGTCCAGCGAAGCACGGGCGGCTTCCAAGGCCGCCTCGTTCTCCCGCAATTGCGGCTCTTTCGCGACCAACGGCGGCACGGCCCGGTCCGGGTTCAGTCGGCGGTACTCGTCCCGCGCCACCGCCGCCTCGGCTTGCATCGTCTCGAGCGCCGTCTCCCGCCGCGCGACTTCCGCCCGCGCCGCCCGTTCACGCGCCGCGACCCGCGTCACCGCCGCCTCGGCCCGCCGCAAATCTGCGCGGCGTTGCGTCAGGGCCAGCTCGTAATCCGTCTTGTCGATCTCGATCACGGTCGCGCCACCGGCAATCGTGCCGCCGGTGACAAGGTCGGGATGGATGTTCACGACGCGGCCGCCGACCTGCGGCGCGACGTCGACCTCGCGGCTCGCGCGGACGCGGCCGTAGCCGATGATGGTCGGCTGGTACGTGCCGATCTCGGCCTGCACAACGCGGACAACGGGTGCCAGCGTCGACGCCGGCAGCTCGGCCGGAGCCGTTTTGCGAGAGATGATCGTCCACGTCGCCAGGCCGGCGAGCGCGAGCAGGACCGCCGCGACGAGCAACTGCGCGACGACACCGGCGGCCTTGGAAACGTCGTGCGACTTGTCCTCCGGAGACGCGGCAGGCACCTCGACCGCCTCGACCACGGGTGGGGGTGGGGGTGCGGGCTCGGCAGTGGGTTTCACGTCGCCATCTTTGCGGATCATGGTTGCGTCTCCGGTTGCGGCGTCACGTTCCAGTCACCCCCGAGAGCCAGGTGCAGGTTGATGCGGGCATTCCAGACGCCCTGCCGCGCCAGGGCCAGGCGTTCCTCGGCCGCGCGTCGTCGCTGCTCAGCCTCGAAGACCGCCAGCAGGTCGCCGACGCCGCGGGACAGACGATCCCGCGCCAGCTCTTCGGCGGCGGACGCTTCCACGAGTGCTCTGCCGTTGGCGGCGACTTCGCGATGGCCCATCGACTCACGCACCATCGCCTCGTTCACCTCACGCACCGCCTGCAGGATCGATGCGGCGTAATTCGCCGCCTGCTCGTCGAGCACCGCCCGCGCCTGCCGGACCTGGGCGCGAAGCCGGCCGGCGTTGAAGATCGGCGTCGTCAGCGAAGCCACGACGTTGTAGACGAACGCGTCGGCGTCGAGCAGGTCGCCGATGTCCTGGCTGCTCAGGCCGACGCCGCCGCCGAGGGTGAGGCTCGGGAAGAGCTCGGCCGTTCGTGCACCGACGCGTGCCGTCGCGGCCCGCACGCGGAACTCATCCCGCAGCAGGTCCGGCCGGCGATCGAGCAACGCCACCGGCAGCCCGACCGGCGGCGGCTCCAGCGGCGGCAACGGTGGCAACGTCTCCGGCAACTCGCCCAGCGACCGCGGACGCTGGCCCAGCAGAACGGCCAAGGCGAACCGCTCGGCCGCCAGCTGCGCTTCCAGCGACGGCAACGCCGCCTCGGCGGTCGCGACATTCTCCCGCGATAGTCGCAGTTGCACCGGATCGCCGACGCCGGCGTCGTAGCGGTTGGCGACGACGTCGCGTGTCTCCTGCAACGCCGCCAGGTTCTGCTCGGCCAAGTCGAGCCGCGTCTGCAGCGTGGCGACGGCGACGCGGCTGCGGGCGACCTGCGCGACGACCGTGTGCTCCAGCGCCAGCCGATCCGCGGCGACGGCAATCGCGTCGAGGCGGGCCGCTTGCTCGTTGCGACGCAGGCGGCCGAAGAGGTCAAGCTGCCAGCTGACGTCGACGGACAGGTCGTACAACTCGATCAGCGAGTCGCCGCGATCGAGCCCGGCCGGCAGGCCGACGTCGGGCGTTGCAAGGATTGCCCCGCCTGCTTCGCCCTGGTCGCGTGCCGAGGCATTGAAGCCGGCGGTGACGTCCGGCAGGAGAAACGACGACGCCTGCCGCCGGGCCGCGGTTGCCTGCCGCACCCGGGCGGCGGCGGCTCGCAGATCCAGATTCCCCAACGCGGCTTGGCGAACAAGCTCGTCGAGCGTCGGATCCTCGAACCGCTGCCACCAGTTTGCGGCCGAGGAGAGATCGTCCGCCGGCCGGGTCGTGGCCAGGTAAGCCTGCTCCAACGGAACGCCGTGATCGAGTTCATCGAACGGATCCGGCCCAACAGCGCACCCCGACGTACCGACGACGCCGGCTGCGGCGAGCAGTCGGGCCAGCTTGAGGAGGTGCGGCTGCACGGCGCGGACGGTAGACCGCTCCGGCGGCAACGCAGGATTCGACGAAGCTGCGCCCAAGTGTCGCAGTCGCCGCCGCCCTCGGCCTACGTTGCCGGCGTGCGAACGACCCGCTTCGCGACGGCCGATGGGTGGCACGGGCATCGTGCCG
>CAYQCT010000253.1:0-306 GCA_964416015.1 uncultured Tepidisphaerales bacterium | reverse complement strand
GGGCAACAAGATTGGAGTCGCCTTTGGCCGCAGGTCGTCGCAGGCATCGACGCGTGGCCGGCCTTGAAGCAAGACGGCGAGGCGCGGGTGGCGGTTGGGACGCTCGATACGGACGGTGCATCGTCGCGCGTCGTCGTCAAACGACCGCGCCGCGCGGACGGCTGGAAGAAGTGGCTCGCCTTCGCACGACGTGACCGCGCCGCGCGTGCCTGGTGGCGGACGCACCGTGCCGCGGTGGCGGGCTTGCCGACGGAACGGCCGATGGCGTATGCAAAGCGGGGCACGACTTCGCTCGGCGTCTACGGC
>CAYQCT010000252.1:536-2992 GCA_964416015.1 uncultured Tepidisphaerales bacterium | reverse complement strand
GGGGCAAGAGCGCGTCGAGGCCGCCGTCGCGGTAGAGGTAGACCCACCGCTGCACCGGACGGCGGGCCCGGCCGAGCTTGCTGGCGATCTCCATCGCCTGTCCGCCGTCGAGGGCCAGGGCGACGGCCCGGTAGCGGTCGCGGAGCAGGGCCGACCTCTCGCGGCGGGCCCGGTCGATGAGGCGTTGTCGGTCCCCCGGCTGGCGTTCGGTAACGTTCATGCCCCGCAGCGTGCCGCCGCCCGAGCCGCAGCGCGAGCGGCGCGCCTGCTCACGTCAGGATCCGTATGAGGGGTCGCGAGCCTGTAAGGTGGACCGCTTGCTGCTAGAGAAGGCGACGCAACAGGCCGATGCAGGCGCGGGCGAGGACGGGGAGGCTGGCGGGTTCAGCGATGGGCGGGCGCACTCCCACGTGACGCCGTAGCAGCGCATGGAGACGAAGCCGGGGCCGCCAAGACTGTTCGGGCTGCCGGGGCCGCCGGGGCTGCCGGGGTGCGTCCGGTCGGGGTGGTGCCGGGCGCGGACAAACTGAGGGTCGAATTGGCGGCCGTACTGCCGTGGGCGCCGGTGTAGGCGTGATTAGTGCTGGCCTTGCCGCCGTCGCGGACTTCAGCGAGAAGAGCAGCATCGGTCAAGGCGGCCATCAAGCAGCTGACGGCGGATGCGAGAACGTTGTGCTTGTGCACGCAAATCAATAGTGGACGGATGGGCGCTTGAAGAAAAAGCTTGTAGCGCAGAACCGTCGTCCCCCGCGCCGCGTCCGGTCCGGCGGACCTCCACCCGCACGATGCAGATAAACCTCAAGCCAGCATCCATGGCGGAACGGCCAGCGAGTCGTGGGCGAAGGTTGGAGGCATCGCTTCCTGGTCGCCGGCGGCCTGACGGGCAACGGCTAACATCGGCAGGTCCCATGGCTGACGATGTTCCTCACGATTCGTCCGCGGGCCCGACCGTCTCCGTCGTGATTCCGACGTACAACAGCCCGGACCTGCTTCTTGAGACAATCGCGAGCGTGCAGGCACAAACCTTCGGCGACTTCGAGATCGTCGTCATCGACGACGGCTCTACCGATGACACGCCGCAACGGCTGGCGGAGCTGGCCACGACGGAGCCGCGGCTGCGTGTGGTTCGCCAGCAGAACGCCGGCATCGGCGCAGCCCGTAACCGCGGCATCGACGAAGCCCGCGGCCACTATGTCGCCGTCTTGGATCATGACGACTTGTGGGAACCGGAAAAGCTCGAGACACAAGTTCGGTGGATGCAAGAACATCCCGAGGCCGTTGCGGTCTCTACGCCCTGGGATCGAACGAATGATCCGGGGCGACACGTCTTTCCGCTCGAAGTATGTTGCGAGCCTGACGGTACCGTCAAGCGGCCACTTCTACACTTCGCGCTCGGCCGTTGCTTGATCATCACAGCCTCGCTCCTCTTCGATCGCGAGAAGGCGGCCGGCCTGCGGTATGCGACGGTGCCGAAGGCGATGGAGGACGTCTCGTTCCAGATCGGCCTGCTGCTCCGCGGCCCCTTCGGCGTGGCAGGGCGGGACATCCTCACCCACTATCGCATCCACCCCGGCAACTACTCGAAGCAGGCCGTCTTCTTCGACAACGGCATTAAACTTCTTCGCGAGATGGACGAGCAAGGTGAGTTCGCTGAGGCCCAAGGCGTACACCGGGAAGATCTCGACGACTTCCTCGCCATGCTCGGCCGACTCGCCGCCGTTCACCTCGCCACGGCCGGCTACCGCAGTCGTGCACTTTCGCTGTACAAGCGGGAATGGCCGCACCAGCGTCGCTTGAAGCGTACGAAGTTTCTGGCAACATACCCGCTCGTCCTTCTATTGCCGACGGCGCTGGTTCGCCGCAAGTGGCAGGCGGGTAGCGAAGCATGATCGACGGCGGCAACCAGCCGTTGTTCAGTGTCATCATTCCGACCTACAACCGGGAAGCGACGCTGGCGACGACACTTGCGTCAGTTCGAGAGCAACGGTATCGATCATTCGAAATCATCGTCGGCGATGACGGCTCGAGCGATGCGACTGTCGAGATCGCCGAGGCGACGCCGGGCGTACGCGTCCTGCGACAGAAGAACGCAGGTCCGGGTGCTGCCCGAAATCTTGCGGCGAAGGAGGCGACGGGCAGGTACTTGGCGTTGATCGACAGCGACGATGCTTGGTTCCCTTGGACGCTGGAGACGTACGTAGAACTATTGCAAGCACACGCGGAGCCGGCGTTGTTGTTCGGTCGCGTCGCTCGGTTTACCATTGATGAAGAGCTCGCCGACCTACGGGCTGAGCACGGTGCCACGCCCGTGCGAAGCCGGCGTTTCGACGACTTCTTCGCCGGCAACGGCGCTGCCGACATGATGCCGAGCAGCTGCCTTGCGGTCGTCCGGCGTGACGCATTCGAACAGGTCGGCGGATTCACCTCGGCTCGTGTGTCGGCGGAAGACATCGACC
>CAYQCT010000252.1:0-526 GCA_964416015.1 uncultured Tepidisphaerales bacterium | reverse complement strand
CGACCTGTTCCTCCGCCTCGGCGACGCCGGGCCGCTCGTGCAGGTCGATGACAAGCCGACCGTTGCGTTCCGCCGACACGCCGGCCAGTCGATTAGCCAGCTGCAGACCTACGTCGACGGCTGCCGCCTGCTTCTCGACGGCGAACGCGACGGCCGCTACCCGGGCGGAACAGCCCGCCGCACCGAACGCCGCGCCTGGCTCGCCGCCACCGCCCGCCGCATCTCCCGCGAGTGCGCCGAACGCGGCCGCCCAGCCGCCGCCCTCGAAATCTACTGCCGCACCCTCACCTGGAACCTCACCACCGGCCGCGGCCGCTTCCTGACCCTGCTGCCGGTGATCGCACTCCTGCACCAGCTTCGCCGCCTGTTGCCGGGTGTACGTGCGGTTCCTCCGTCCCGGTAAATTTTGCTAGCACGCTTCGACCGTGCAAAGCAACGGACCCTGCCCTGTGTCAACTTCGAGGCGGAGCGTCTAAGGCTCGCGACCGGCTCTGTCTCAACCCCCTGATTCAGGCGCAGCGCGATG
>CAYQCT010000251.1:2652-3001 GCA_964416015.1 uncultured Tepidisphaerales bacterium | reverse complement strand
TGGGGCTCGTGTTGGAGATCGCGCAGGTTCGGAACAGGATCCGTGTAAGAGCCGCATGCATGCGGTCGATCAGTGCGCTCCCGCCGCGTCGGACGAGTCGTGCTGGCCCTGCTCTGCTGCGGCGTGGCCGGCGTCGGCGACGGGGAGGAAGAACAGCAGGGCGGCGAAGCCGGCGGTGCCGAGGAGGAAGGCGCCGAAGCGGCTCTCCCGCTCGGCCGGCAGTTCTTCCTTCAGCACGTTCATCACGATCGACCCGCAGAGAAAGCCGAACAAGGCCGAGGTCACCACGCCGCTCACCGGCAGCAGGACGCCAACGCCCCAGCCGACGAACGTCGCCGCGGCCAGCACG
>CAYQCT010000251.1:0-2642 GCA_964416015.1 uncultured Tepidisphaerales bacterium | reverse complement strand
CCGCGGTCGTGGTACAGGTCGCGGTGGTGCTCCTGGAGCGCGAAGTCGTTGACGATGAAGTGCAACGCGATCGCAACCGTGAACAACGCCAACCCGCCCGGCTCGTACTCGGCCTCGCGCACGAGCAGGTAGCAGGCCAAGGCGTTGTACGTCGCGTACGAGCCGACGTGGATCCAGAACATCGTCGCCGGCGTCTGCTCAGTCGCGGTGTCGTTGGCGTCGCGGCCGCCTTGCCGCTTCACGACCCAACGTTCCAGGCCGTAGAAGACGGTCACGCCTGCTAAAGCCAGCAGGTACAGCCACCGCTGGTCCTCGAACCGCCCGGCCAGATGCGCCGCCTCGGGCAGCAGGTGCACGAAGACGTACGCCACGCTCACGCCGCCGGCGAAGCTGAGCCAGCGGCTGCGGGGCAGCATCGTCAGGAACCGCATCTTGCCCGCGAACAGGTGCGTCACCGCGAACACCACCGTCGCGACGAGGGCGAGCCAGATCATGCCCGCGAGGCTACGGCCGGCCGGGGCAGGTCGCCTTCGGTCCCGCGGGCGTCACGCCAGAGCACGACCGTGAAGAAGAGCCACGGCACGCCGACGTAGATCACGCTCTGCCACATCTGCAACACGACGAGCATCGGCAACAGGAACGTCGAAATCTGCCAGAGCAACGCGATCACGAGCCGGGCGAGGTCGTTGCGGTGCTCCGTGCGGTCGAGCTTGTTGCCCTCCCACGGGCCGAGCGGTTTGGTGCTGCGGTAGAACGCCAGCCGCGTGCCGGCGTCGACGCCGGGCGTCAGGTAGGTCACGAGCACGCTGCCGACGAGCGACGAGCCGGCGTAGATGCAGAATTGCATCGCCTCGTTGAAGTCGTCGGTCCACCCGGCAGCGCGCATCACGACGAACGCGCCGAAGCCGCAGACGATGCCCGCCGTGAAGCCGCCGCCGTTGAAGCGTGGCCAGAACCACCGCAGGGCGAACGGCACGAGGAACGCGCTGAACAGCAGCACGATCGTCTGCCAGATCTGCAACACGCCCGCCGGGAAGAGCAGCGTCAACGCGAGCCCGCCGCCGACGATGAGGGCGCTGGCGATGTAGCCGACGACGACCTGCTGCCTGGGCGTCGCGAACGGGAACAACGGCAGGAAGACGTCCTTGACCGCGTAGCTGGCGCCGGCGTTGACGGTCGAGTCGAACGTGCTCATGCTCGCCGCGAACAAGGCCGCGATCAGCAGGCCGCGCACGCCGACGGGGAAGTACTCGCTCTTGAGCACGGCCGGCAGGAGCGTGTCGATCGCGTCGCCACCGGCCCCAATCTGCACGGCGATGATGGCCAGGCCGAGCACCATCGGCCAGCGGAAGGTGAACAGGACGGCCCAGAGCATCGTGATCCGGCGGGTCGCGGCGTCGTCCTTGGCGGCGTAGAACCGCTGGGCCATGTACGCGCTGCCTCCGGAGCCGCCGAGGCCTTCCAGCAGGCCCTTGCCGACGAAGTAGAGCAGGAACAGGCCGAACAGCGAATAATCGGCGTTCACGCCAGGCGTCTCGGAGAGGTCGAAACCTTTATTGTAGAGCTGCGGATACGCCGTGTTGAACTCACTGCCGGGCCACGCCGCGAGCAGGTCGGGCGTAACGAGGGTATAGGCGACGTAGCTGACATAGATCGCGGCGGTGCCGATGATGAAGGCCTGGAAGACGTCGGTCCAGACCACGCCGTACAAGCCGGCGGCGGCGGTGTAGACGAGGGCGATCGTCGCCATGGCCACGGCGAGCCATTGCTCGGTGGAGCGGCGCTCGTCCCGCAACGGCCGAAGCTCGGCCTGCGTCGCGGCGAGCTGGTGCGCGGCATCGACCTGTTCCGCCGTCGGCACGACCGCCGCGGACCGCACCGCATCGGCGGCCTTGTCGTCGCCGAGCTCGACCCCGGCCTGTTCCGCCAGCTCGTCGGCGGATTGCTCGAGTTGCACGACCGCGACCTTGCTGGGCGTGTCGGGCCAGAACTCGGCGACGAAGTTGCCGGCGGCGCTGAGGAAGAAGAAGACCATGCCGACGGTGATGACGAGGTAGGTCGTCGCCGTCGCGAAGCGGGCCGCCGCGCCGCCGGGGCCGTCGCCGAAGCGGAGCTTCATCCATTCGCCGGTCGTCGTGACGCCGCTGCGGCGGTGCCATTTGCCCATGAACGCGAGCCAGACCGCGATCGGCAGGACGACGCCGCCGCGCATCTCGATGAAGAAGCCGTGCAGGCCGAAGTGGTAGATCAGGGCGACGATGGCCGCGGTGCCGGCGACGTCGAGGTTGCTCGACATGCCGCTGGCCCCCAGCGCCCACCACGGCAGGTTGCGTCCGCCCAGGAAGTAGTCGCCGTCGCTGCGTCCGGCCTTGCGGGCGAGGAAGAATCCGATGCCGAGCAGGCCGACGAGGTAGACGGCGAGGATCGTGTAATCGAGGGCGTGCATGGCAGGCAACGCGCAGCAACAGGCCGCCGCCGCACCCTACCGGGCGCGGCGGCGGCCTTGCAAACCGCGGGATCGGGCGCTACTTGAGGCTGATGTTCCGCTCGACCTTCTCGCCGGGCTTGACGCGGCACATGGAGAGGTAGTACCCCTGCGAGCCGCCCCGCTTGCCGGCGGTCATGCGGTAGTCGGTCGGGAA
>CAYQCT010000250.1:0-3013 GCA_964416015.1 uncultured Tepidisphaerales bacterium | reverse complement strand
CACACGCCGGACATGCCGGGGATCGAGTTGGTGTGCAAGCACCTGAAGGTCAAGCCGCCGCGGATGCTGAAGACGCTCGTCTTCACGCGACTCGACGGCCAGGGCTTCGTCATCGGCGTCGTGCCGGGGGACAAGCAGGTGAACGCGGCGAAGCTGCAGGAAGCTGCGGGCGTGGGATCGATCGAGTTGGACGAGGCGTCGGCGCGGGCGGCCGGTTTTGCCATCGGGTACGTGGGACCGCAAGTCGTCGTTGGCAGAAAGGACACCTTTTTAGTTGTTGACCCCGACGCTGCGCAGCCCGGCTTCTGGGCAACCGGTGCAAATAGGAGGGATTATCATGTCAAACACTTCAATTGGGACAGGGACGTGGTGGCGAAGCAGGCGGCTGGGAACTTTGACAGAACAGACGCCGCTTCGAATAGCTTGCCGGGTGCACAGGCTGAGCCCCCAATTCTCGATTCATGGATTGAACCTCGTGTCGCCGACATCCGCGACGCCGTCGATGGCGACCCGTCGCCCCTCAACGACGGCGGCGTTCTCAAGGAGTCCCGCGGCGTCGAGGTCGGGCACGTCTTCAAGCTCGGCACCGTCTACTCCGAGAAGATGGGGGCGACCTTCCTCGACGAGAACAACGCCGAAAAGCCCGTCATCATGGGCTGCTACGGCATCGGCGTCGGGCGGATCCTGCTGTCGGCCGTCGAGACCAGCCACGACGACCGCGGCATCATCTGGCCGATCAACATCGCTCCGTACGAGGTCGTCGTCACGCCGATCAAGTACGACGGCGTCGCGAAGACCAAGGCCGATGCGATTTACGACGAGCTGAAGGCCAAGGGCGTCGACGTGTTGCTGGATGACCGCGACGATCGGCCGGGGAGCAAGTTCGCGGACGCGGACCTGATCGGAATCCCGCTCCGCGTCGTCGTCGGCGATCGTGGGCTTTCGAAGGGTGTCGTGGAGTTGAAGAGCCGTCGCACCGGTGAGACGCGTGACGTTGAGGTCGCCGATGTTGTGCCCGAAGTGCAGAACGAGCTTCGCGACGAGGCACGACCGTGAGGAAGTGCCATGCCCTGAGGGCATGTCGGGCGTACGGAGATCGCGTTCCGCGATAGCACTTCCTCACGGTCGTGCCTCGTGGCGGGAGTTGCTCGCCGTGTCGCAGCGTGTCGGCCGTTGCGGAGGCGGTGCGGCAGGCGGTACGTTGGGGGCGTGCCGAATGACCGCCGCCGATCGCTCTTGCCCCGCGTGCTCGCTGTCGCTCTGGCGAGCGGGTTGCTGGCCGCCGTAGCCGTGCCGAGTTTCGCGCAATCGCGGCGGCCGGGGCTGGTGGATCCGGAGATTCTGCTGACCGACGCGCAGATCAACCGCATCCGCCAGGTCGAACTGCAGACCGCCGACGAGGCCGGCTACGAGGGTCGGCCGCCGCGGATTCGGTTCGCGGACCGCGTCGTACAACGCTTCGTCGAGGCCCGGGAGGATCTCGATTTCCGCACGTTCAACCAGCAGAACGACGTCGCCAAGGCGATGCAGATCATCGCCGACGGCAACGAGGAGTTCGTGCCGAGCGTGCAGGTGCTGACCGATCCGGGCTCGCTGGCGATCTTCAAGTCCGAGGTGATGCCGGCCGTGCTGCAGACGTGTGCGGTCGGCCCCTGCCACAGCCCCGACAGCGGCCACGGCGTGCCGGTGCTGGTCGATCAGGGGCGGACCGACGAGTACGTCTACACCAACTTCTACAGTCTCGTTCGCAGCGAAACGACCGTACCCAATCCCGCCGGCGACGCTTTTGGCGGTCCGGCGGAGGTGAAGCGGAAGGTCATCGACCGTGCGGATCCGAACGCGTCGCTGCTGCTGCAGTCGATGCTGCCGCCGGAGCTGGCTCAGTTCCCGCACCCCGAAGTCGACGGCTACCAGCCCTTGCAGACCGGGATGCAGGACCTTCGCTATCAGGCGACACGCCGCTGGATCGCCGAAGCGCTCGAACGCGAGCCCGGCGACTACGGCTTCCCGGCCGACACCGGTCCATTTGAAGCCGAGGAAGAACCGGCGGCGGATGCCGAAGACGAGTCTTGAACGAACCGTCCGGTGTTGCGGAGAACTGAGGGACCAGAGGCAGCGGCGAGCCGCCGCTGCTACGTCCTCGTACGACACCAGGCCGTGCGGACACTGTCTTATACGGATTCTGCTTGGAACCTGCGCGATCTCCGACACGAGCCCCAAGCGTGAGCGAGGGGTTCTGACACCGTTCAACTTGCTCAGAACCCCTCGCTCACGCTCAGGGCTCGCATGGAAGAGGCGCACGGTCCTTTCAGGATCCGTATTACGCCGTCTCGCGGCTGACGATGGGGTAGTCCTCACGTTCGCCGACGCCGCGGAGGGGGTAGTCCTTGCGGAGCGGGCGGGCGTTGAAGCCGTTCCAGGTGAGCAGACGACGCAGGTCCGGATGGCCGCGGAAGGCGATGCCGAACATGTCGTAGATTTCCCGCTCGTGCCACTCAGCCGTCGGGAAGACGCCGGTCATGCTGTCGACGATCAGGCCGGGGTCGGCCTTTTCCATCGCGTCCTCGTCCATGTACTCGTCGACGCCGGGCTTGGTCGAACGCTCGGGATCGAGGAAGACCTTGAGCCAAAGCCGCGCGTCCTCGGCGGGCAGGTGGAAGCTCGTCAGGCCGTACGTCAGGCCGAATCGGCCCGGTGCGCCGCCGGGGTAGTTGAGGTAGTCGATGCCGTTGAGCTCGTGGAGCAGGCGGAACTGCAGCTCGCTGTCGTCGCGGAGGAAGGTGCAGACGTCGACGATGTGCTCGCGGGGCACGCGGACGGTGACCATGTCGCGAAACCGCCCCGCGGCGAGGCCGACGTCGGCGAACTTCTCTTTGAGTCGTGGTAGGGCTGGATGGGCGACGGGTCGCGCGGGCGAGACGGCGTCGTTGGTGCCGCGATTGGTTTCGGGAGTCGCCGGGCCGCTCATGCCCGCAGGATAGACGGGTGCGGCCGGCGTAGGTGATGCGGCGGG
>CAYQCT010000249.1:1968-3015 GCA_964416015.1 uncultured Tepidisphaerales bacterium | reverse complement strand
TGAACAGCCGGCTCCGCCGGAAAAGGCTCGACAGCCCTAGTCCCTGGCACGTCACGCCCCACAACGTCGGCCAGCCGTGGCAGGAACTGCGGTTCAGCGACCCGTCGCCAAAGAACGTGCGCCCGCCGACGATCGCGTTCGGGTGTCGCTCGCTGAAGGCGAAAGCCTTGTCGATCGCCCGGTCGAGGATGACCGTGTCCGGGTTGAGCAGGAGCAGGTAGCGGCCTGTGGCCTCGCCAGCCGCCACGTTATTCCCGCCGGCAAAGCCGAGGTTGTCGTCACGGGCGAGCAGGCGGACCTGCGGGAACTGCTGGCGAGTGGCCTCGGCCGAGCCGTCGGTCGAGGCGTTGTCGAGGACGATCACCTCGAGCGTCGCCTCCCGCGCCTGGTCAAAGACCGACGCGAGGCACGCGAGCGTCATCTCGCGCGTGTTGAATGAGACGATGACGACGGAGATGTCTGGCGTGGTCGTCACGACGGGCGAATCAGGCACGGCGGGGCGGGTCACGACGGTGTCGGCGTCGGCTGACGGGAGCTGTCGTCGCGCTCCCAATGCTTGGGATCGCCGAAGCGATCGCGCCACTTTGCGCGAAGGCGTGAGGCGACCTTCACGTAGCCGTAGACGCCTAGCGCTGGCCAGAGCCGTGGATCACGTGCAAGGCGGCGGAGGCCAGAGCCGTGATCAGCGTCCTCGTTGTCCCACAGGTCCGGCCGGGCCCGCTTCAGTTCGGCGTTGCCGAAGTGGCTGCGGGTCTTGATGTCGATAATCTTCTCGAGCGACGTGGGCGGCGTCACCGTGAACGAGCACGTCGGCACCGTCACCCGCTCTCCGGGCTTGAAGTGGAGCCTGACGAACGCGTCGTCGGCCGTCAGATCGGGGAAGCGGTCGAACCGCTGGCGACCCGCCTCGGACAAGGCGTAGACGCCCGAACCAATCATGCCGTTGTTGAAGTAAGGCAGGCGGGTCCAGACGTCGTAAAACCTCCGCACGCCCCGGCCTCGGCCGGAAAGGTCGACCTCAATCCGCGGCGCAGCCGCCAGTGCAGG
>CAYQCT010000249.1:1627-1958 GCA_964416015.1 uncultured Tepidisphaerales bacterium | reverse complement strand
AAGCGCCCGTGCCACCTCACAGATGGCGGAGCCGCTGACGAGCACGTCCGCGTCGACGTAGAAGCGGGGGAAGCTGGTCGCCGCCTCGTCGCCGAGGTTGAGGGCGTTGCTCTTGGAGCCGACGGGCGTCTCGAGGACCGTCAGCCGCAGGCCCGGCAATTGCCGTCCGACCTCGCGTGTCACGTCGGCCGTCCGGTCACGGCAGCCGTTCGCGACGACGATCACCTCGAGCGAATCGGCGTCCGACGAAGCAGGACCGTCATCGGCCAGGTGCGTCAGGCACCGGCCGATGACGGCCTCCTCATTGTGGGCTGGAATGAGGACGGAGATC
>CAYQCT010000249.1:0-1617 GCA_964416015.1 uncultured Tepidisphaerales bacterium | reverse complement strand
CATGCGGCAGGGCAAACGAGTCTTGGTGCACCACTCGCAGCGAAGCGTCACCCGACCTGCATTCTGGTCGGGTGACGCATGGAAGAACAAAATTGCCGGTCAGACCGGAATCGTTGCGGTGATGGTCTGGCTCCACGGACCACGTTGGCCGCGGGTGCCGATCCAGCGAAGCATGTAGTGCGCCGGCTGACCCGCCTCGTCGCCGTCATAGGCAGCGGTGTAACGCGAACGCGTGGCCGTCGTGAGGAAGCGGAGCTCGGAAGCGTCGACGGGCGGGACGCCGCCCACCTTGACCCAAATCTCGCAGGCGGCCACACCGATCGGTCGGCGCCGGGAACTTGTCGTGAGCCGCTCGGCCGTGTTGACGCTGACGATCGGCCGCGTCTCGGGCACGGCCGTCGGACCGGGGCCGGCGTTAGTGCCGGAGACGGTGAGTCCGAATTCGAGTCGCGTGGAATCCGTGATGGTGGGGTGGGCCTGCAGACGGCGGCTATGAGCACGGGCAAGCTCAGTCACAAGCTTGCGGGCGTTCTCCTTAGCACGACGGAGCGAGCGGGCGGACTGCTGCGCTTCAAGATGGTCTTGGAAGGCATCGCTCCAGTCGTCGGCGAGGCTGGAGAAGGCGGCGGTCTCTTCTTCGGTGAAGCCGAGGCTGATGCCGCGGGTGGCGAGCTGGTTGCGAAAGGTGTCGAGCCAGAGGTCGAACTCGGCGTCGCGGGTCGGGATGTAGTCGGGCACGGGGCGTCTCCTGCGGAGGGGGTGAGGCGTCGGCCATCGCTGGGACCCTCGTCCCGAGCCGCGATGACCGCTCACCCTCCGCGACGCGCTGCGCCCCGGCGGCCGCCGCCGGCAAGTGTGGCAGGAGAATCTTCAGAGTAGTCGCCCTGCAGAACCACTATGTGGCTAAATGACAACAGGTTGCGGGCCGGCTTCAGCGCACCGTTCGGCTTGAAAGCCTGTCTTTCCTCGCCACATTGTCGAGCCACAGGAAGAGAAGGAAAAGCGGCGTCGAGAGCGGCGTATCCGGATGCTTCGCAAGAACGTACCTCGCGACCCGCCACAAGGGGCTGAAAGTGTCCGGCGACGGAAGCGCCGGCATCGACACGAGCAGGAAGATCGGCCGCCCAGGTCGACTCGGCGGATCCTTGAGCGGGTTCAGGTCAGGTTGACCACGCTCTCCCGGCCGCTGGTCATCTCGTCGTAGATCCACTTGTACGTCTTCTCCATGCCGGTCCGAAGGGCGACGCTCGGCTCCCAGCTGAGGTACTCCTGGATCTTCGTGTTGTCGCTGTTTCGCCCGCGGACGCCCTTGGGGGAGTCGAGCTTGTAGTGACGCTCGAGCTTGATGCCGGCCAGATCCTCGACCATGTCGACGAGCTGATTGATGCTAACGGGCTCGCTGGAGCCGAGGTTGATCGGCTCGAGGATGTCGCTGTCGGTGATCTTGTGAACGCCCTCGACGCAGTCGGTGATGTACATGAACGAGCGGGTCTACTCGCCGTCGCCCCAGATCTCCATGTCATGATCGCCGCTGAGCTTGGCCTTGATGACCTTGCGGCACATGGCGGCCGGTGCCTTTTCACGTCCGCCGTCGTAGGTGCCGTGCGGGCCGTAGAC
>CAYQCT010000248.1:0-3044 GCA_964416015.1 uncultured Tepidisphaerales bacterium | reverse complement strand
GCATCCTCGAGCGGGCGGACAAGGCGTGGCAGACGATCCGCGGCATCGAGTTCCGCAGCGTCACCGTCGAGGCGTACAAGGGCAAGCAGGGGCCGTGCATGGACCGGAATCAAGCGGTGATCTACCTCGGCCCGTGGAAGCGGGTGATCGACGACGACGGCCACACCCTGACCCGCGGCGAGCGAATGGCGGTTTGTGACAAGACGTTCAAGTTGTACGGAAAAGAACCGTACAAGGGGCAGTTCGCGTACGTCGAGCCGTTGCAGGAGGTGCCGTTGGACGACGCGACGCCGTTCGACTGCCGGCGGAACGTGGTGCGTGATCCGCGGGAGACGAAGGGGAACGACTACGTCGAGACGACGACGCCGGACCAGTCGGCCTCGGCTTGTGGGCCGAGTGGTTGCTGTTAAATCGGTTGGAACACGAGCGCTGGCGAGGTAAGCTCGCGGCATGAAGCAACGTTTCCTCGCGTGCGTGCTCGCTATGGCCGCTGCTCCGGCACTTGCGGAGGAGGCGGCCGGCGGCGACGGCTTTCTGCCGCGGGACATCGGCTACGTCAGCGTGCTCGATCACGGAGCCGTGCCGGACGACGGCAAAGATGACACGGCCGCAATCCGAGCGGCGATCGAGGAGGCGATCGAGACGTCCGAGTCTCGCTACGCCACGCCGCGGATGGTCTACCTGCCCATCGGCACGTACCTCGTCAGCGACACCTTGCAAACCCGCGTCGGCACCGGCGGATGGAGCAAAGGCTGGCGGTCCGGCAGCATCCTGCGAGGCCAGGACGAACGCCGGACGATCCTGAAGCTCGCCGACAACCACCGCGATTTTCAGGACGCCAACAAGCCCAAGCCGGTGCTCATGACCGGCTCGGAGAATCCCGTCGACTCCGTCGGCGGCGGCAACCAGGCGTTCCGGCACGGCATCATGAACCTCACCGTCGATGTCGGCAGCGGCAACCCCGGGGCCGTCGGCATCGACTTCCTCGTCCACAACCGCGGGACCGTCGAGCAGGTCACGATCCGCTCCAGCGATCCGGACCACGCTGGACGGTTCGGGCTCAACATGTCCCGCTCCTGGCCCGGGCCGGGGCTGATCCAGGACGTGACGATCGAGGGCTTCGACCACGGCGTGAACATGGGCTCGCACACGCAGTACGGCATGGTCTTTGAGAACCTGACTGTACGAAACCAGCGGGAGGCGGGTGTCTACTCGAAGGCCAACCCGCTGCACCTGCGCGGCCTGACGAGCGAAAACGACGTGCCGGCTGTCGTGCTGAAGGAGAATCGTCTCATCACGATCACCGACGCGCACCTCGCCGGCGGCGGCAGCGATACGGCGGCGATTGAGCTCGGCGGCAAGGCCTTCCTGAGCAACGTGTCCATCGCCGGCTACGGCACCGCGATCGACGTCACCTCGCGGGAGGACAACGACCTGCCATTGGGTAGCGACGAGATGACGATCGCGGAGTGGACGTCGCACGAAGCGAATACCTCCTTCGACTCCGCCGACGCGTCGTTGAACCTCGACGCCCCGGCGACGCCGCGGTTCCACAGCGACGACCCGGCCGACTGGGCCAACGTTGAGGACTTCGGCGCAACACCCAGCGGCGGCGAGGACGACAGCGAAGGCATCCAGGCGGCGATCGACTCCGGCAAGGCGATCGTCTACCTGCCCAACGGCAGCTACACGCTGTCCGACACGCTGCTCGTCCGCGGCAGCACGAAGCTCATCCTCGGCGGCCAAGCATCGCTTGGTCGCGGCGACGATTTCCCTGACGACAAGCCGCTCGTCGAGTACGTCGGCAAGTCGGGTGAGGCGACGACGATGGAGCACGTCTGGCTCAGCGGCCGGGTCGAGCACAGCGGCGGCGGCGACTTTGCCATCCGTCACGGCGACTTCCGAGGCGGTGGCGGCTTCGTTAACCGCGGCAACGGCGCCGGCGACAGCTTCCTCGACGACGTCATCTTCGACAAGGCGACCAAGGGCACACGTCTGACGATCCGCGACGGCGGCCGCGTCTTCGGCCGACAGGTCAATATCGAGTTCGCCGGCGGCCCCTACATCCTCAACGACGGCGGCACGCTCTGGCTGCACAGCTACAAAACAGAAGGCCAGGACATGGTCCTCCGCACGATCAACGGCGGCACGACCGAGCTTCTCGGCGGCTTCATCTACCCGCTCCGCAAGCCCGCGGCCGGCACGGTCATGATCGAGGTCGTCGACTCCGACTTCAGCGGCGCGTTCCAGACGAACGGGGGCACGTTCCCGATCCTGGTCCGCGAAACTCGCGGCGGCGTGACCCGCGACTTCACCAGCGGCGACGCCCTAAGCCGCGGCGGCTCGCGGCTCGTGCCGCTGTATCTCGGGCATGACTGACGCGTCGCCATCGCCGCACGTGGAGGAGGTGGTCGAACCCGCGGGCGTCGAACGCGGTACGGTCGAAGGCGGCCGTTCGTGTGCTGCCGCCTTCGCTTCGATACGATCCCTCCGCATGACTGCCACCACCGCCGGCCTCAAGTCCGTTAAGCCGATCTCGCTCCGCATCAACGGCGGCCCGGCCCGCGGCTCGTTCGCCGCCGCCGTCAAGGCGTCGCAGCCGGGGCCGCTCGTCGGGGCGACGCTCGACACGGTGCAGGTCAACATCGGCCTGACGTGCAACCTCGCCTGCCGGCATTGCCACGTCACGAGCGGGCCGAAACGACAAGAGCAGATGAGCCGCGAGACGCAGCACATGGTCCTCCATGCGGCGAAGCGTGCGGGGGCGAAGGTGCTCGACATCACTGGCGGTGCACCGGAGATGAACCCGCACTTTCGCGAGTTCGTCGATGACGCGCTCGCCATCGGCCTGCAGGTGATGGTGCGGACGAACCTGACGATCCAGCTCGTCGACGGGTACACGGACCTGCCGGAGTGGTACGCGAAGCGGAAGGTGCACCTCGTCGCGTCGCTGCCGTGTTACCTGGAGAACAACGTCGACAAGCAGCGCGGCCGGGGCGTGTATCACGACTCGATCGAGGTCGTGCAGAAGCTCAACGCCCAGG
>CAYQCT010000247.1:0-3053 GCA_964416015.1 uncultured Tepidisphaerales bacterium | reverse complement strand
GCGAAGCAGTGGCGGATGTCGCCGACGCGGTACTTGCCGCTGACTTCGGGGGCCAGGTCCGATCGGCCGACGGTTTCGGCAAGATCGGCGGCGACCTGCGTCACCGTCCGCGGCTCGCCGCTGGCAACGTTGAACACCTCGCCGTCGATCGCCTCCGCGTCGGCCTCCAGGGCAAGCCAGCAGCAGGCGGCGACGTCGCGGACATGGACGAAGTCGCGACGCTGCTCGCCGTCCTCGTAGACCATCGGTGCCGTCCCGCCGAGCAGCCGGCCGGCGAAGATGGCGAGCACGCCGGTGTACGGGTTACCCAGCGCCTGTCGCGGGCCGTAGGCGTTGAAGAAGCGCATCGCCGTCGTCGGGATGTCGTGGGCGCGGCCGAGCAGGAGCGTCATGCGTTCCTGATCGAACTTGCTCAGGGCGTAAATGCTCGACAGGTCCGGGCACTTGCCTTCGCCCGTCGGCACCGGCCGGAGCGGGCGGCCGTCGAGGTCGATCGGTTCCCAGCGTTTCTCCTTGAGGTCGCACAGCCGGCGCGAGGCGTCGCCGACGGCAATTCCGCGGGCGTCTTCGTACTGGCCTTCGCCGTAGACGCTCATGCTGCTGGCGACGACAAGTCGGCGGAGCGGGCGTTGCTTGTGCCGGGCCGCGACGGCTTCGAGGAGCGTCGCAGTGCCGATGTTGTTGACGTCCGTGTAGTGCCGGACCTCGTACATGCTCTGGCCGACGCCGACGGCGGCGGCGAGATGCACGACGGCATCGACGTCACCCAACGCGGCCTCGACGGCACCGCGGTCGCGGACATCGCCGCGGTGCAGGTCGACGCGTTCGTCCAGATACTCCGGCCGCCCCGCCTGCCGGGCGGCAGGGCCGTGGACCTGCGGGCTGAGGTTGTCCAGGACGCGGACGCTCCAGCCGGCGTCGAGCAGAGCGTCGCAGAGGTGCGACCCGATGAAGCCCGCGCCGCCGGTGATCAGGACCTGCGGCCGCTTGCCGTCGACGTCGAAGGCGGCGGTCGGGGGTTGGCGGTGCGTTGCCGGGGGTTCCTCGCCACGACGAAGCTGACGAACGGGGCGTGTGGCGGGAGACGAAGGCGTCATGATGCGGGCGGGACGTACGGAAACGAGTGAGGCCGGCGGTGCGGGCGAAGCGGGGTCGCCCGGCAGCAGCGGCACGCCGACGCTAACAAGGCTCCTGCCACGGTTGAAGATGAAGAATCGTTTCCCGCGCACGTTGCAAAGAATCTGATATCATCGAGCGTCTCGATCAGCTTCTACGGTGTCGAAACGCCGCAGATGATGCTCATTGAGACCGCCGGGTAAGTTATCGGTCTCATCGGATATGGCCGGACCGGCTGTGGCGGAACGATCGCCGCTTGCTGCTCGTGTCAGTCTGACACAGCAGCATCTGTCAGTCTGTCGAGTCGACGGCCTCAGTTGCCGTGGCGAGTGCCTGCTGCTTTTTCCATTGCAGGGCCGGACATCGCCGGTACGCTCGGCACGTCACGGTCGACACATCCCGTCGGCTGCACTGATTCAGGAGAGACATGCAAACGAACCTTTCTCACCGCCTCGCGTTCCTCGCCGTCCCCGCCCTGCCCCTGCTGGCAACGCCGGCGGTCGCGCAGGTCGACGTGCTGTTCTCCGGCGTCTCCGGCTCGGCTACGAGCGAGGTGCCAGGCCTGCCGGGGCTCGTCTTCAATGACACGACCGGCAGCCAGCTCACCTTCGGCCGCCCCGTCCTGAGCCCGGACGGCAACCTCGTCGCGTTCCGCGGGGACCTCGAGCAGTCCGGCACCTTCAACGACGGCGTGATCGTGGTCGCGCCGCTCGTCAACCCGGACGAGGGCTTTGCCCTGCGCGAAGGCACGCCCGCACCGACCGGCGGGCCCAACGCGGTGACGGTCGCGTTCGACGAGCGGCTGTCCCTGCTCGACACGGGCGCGTTCGCCTTCACCTCCCAGACACGCGACACGACGACCAACGTCTTCGGCACCGACGCCCTCTTCAAGTTCGGCCCGCTCCCGGCGGACTTGGCCGTTTTGGCCGAGACCGGCAGCAGCTTCGGCGGCGACACCGTCGTCGAGGGCGGCATCAACTCGCCCTACCTGACCTTCGGCGGCGGGGCTGGCTTCAACGGCGTCCTCGCCGGCGCCGGACAGGCCGTCGTCTTCGAGCAGACGATCTACCAGCAGGAAGGCACGACGCCGACCGGCGCGCCGGCACCGACGGACGTGTTCGAGTTCGAGTCGACTTACTTCGGCGAAGAAGGCCAGAGCTACCTCACGCAGGCCCGCAGCTTCCCGCCGAACCGGACGGTCGACACCGTCATCGTCGACGGCACGTCCGTCATCGTCGGCGGACAGGTCCTGCCCAACAGCGGCTTCAACAGCGTCGTCACCGACGGTGCCGTCGGCTTCGCCGCGATGAACGAGGCCGGCCTTTGGTACGCCCGCGGGTTCAACGTCGACGGCATCGAGTGGGCGGTCGTCGAGGGCGATCTGGTCGCGACCGAAGGCGATGCGATCGTCGCCGGCTCGAGCGAAACGTGGGCCAAGTTCGACGGTATCGGTGTGGACGCCAGCGGCAACTACGTCCTACTGGGCGTCACCTCCGGCGGCGAGCAGGCCGTCGTCTACAACGGCGAATCGGTCCTGGCACGCACCGGCGACATGACCAGCATCGCCGGCCTGAGCATCCGCGACTTCAGCGTCGACGATCTTGCCTTTGGCAACAGCGGCAGCGTCGTCCTGGGCGCTCGCCTCCTCAATGGCAGCAGCAACGCCGGCAACGCCCTGGTGACGGTCGCCGTGCCGGAGCCGGGCGTCGTCGGCCTCGCGGCGACGGTGGGCCTGCTGGGCCTGCGTCGTCGTCGGCGGTAGCCGCACATGTCGTAGAAATCCTTCGAGAACTTGTAAGGTGGGCCCCGGAACGATGCGCATGAAGCGACCGGGCAAAGACCACAAGTGCTTGATCGTACAGAGGTTACGGTAAGAGAAAGGGACTTGGCGGATGGTCGGTTGTGAGCCCCGACCGTGAGGGAGGTGGTCCGTCGTT
>CAYQCT010000246.1:1461-3087 GCA_964416015.1 uncultured Tepidisphaerales bacterium | reverse complement strand
GCGAGACCAGACGGCAGCGGCGACCCGCCGCTGCTACGACCCGAGTTCTCGAACGGCAACCTACTTCAACGCGTTCGCGAAACAAGACGTGCAACACGTCAGGAACGAGAAGATTGCTCGCGTATCTACGCCGCCACCGCGAGACGGCTTTGTCGCTCGCGGAGGCGAGCGAGCAGTGCTTCGTAATACTTCCGCGGCACACGCCGCCGCATGCCGCACCGGCCCAGGACGATCCACTTCTTGGCGTGGCCGTGGAAGTCGCTGCCGCCGGTCATCAGCAGGTCGTGTCGACGGCAGAGCTCCTTCAGCTCCTGGACGAAACTCTCGCGGTGGTCGTTGTAAACGACCTCAATCGCCTCGAGCCCGACGCGGGCGAGGTTGCTGATTTCCTGGGCCAGCTCGGCGAAGTTGCGTTTGCGGAGCTGGTTCGGGTGGGCCAGGCTGACGAGGCCGCCAGCTTCGCGGACGATGCGGATCGCCTCGGCCGGCTCGGGCTCGCGGCGATCGAAGCGGAAGCGACCGGTGTTGCCGAGGTAGTACTTGTAAGCCGCGTTGACGTGCGGGATGTAACCCTTGAGAAAGAGCAGTTTCGCAAAGTGCGGTCTCCCGATGCAGCCGGCCTGCTCCGGGCCGCCGGCGACTTCCACGAGCTCGTCGTAGTCGAACCGCACGCCGACGGCGTTGAGTTCTTCGACGAGGAACAGGTTCCGCTCGTGTCGCGCATCCTGCAGGCGTCGGCAGAGGTGCCGCAGGGCCGGGTGGTGCGGATCGACGCCGTATCCGAGCAGGTGCATGACGCCGGGGCGCGGGTAGCTGGCGCTGATTTCGATGCCGGGCAGGAACTCCAGACCGACCCGCGCCGCCTCCGCCGCCGCCTCGGCAACGCCGGCGACGGTGTCGTGGTCGGTCAACGCCAAGGCCGTCAACCCGGCGGCCTTGGCCCGGCGGACGAGGTGGGCCGGCGTGTCGGTGCCGTCGCTGGCCGTCGAGTGCGTGTGCAGATCGACGAACAGCTCGATGCTTTGTCGACCCAAATGCACCCGCCGCGGTGCGACCGACGTCGGAATCCGCGGCGCGACTTCCCGACGCACCGCCCGCGCCAACGGCCCATCCTCGCCGGGCGGTGCGGGCGTCCTCCCGAACGCTGCGAGGCCCGGCGGCAAACGTCTTAGTGAAGCACTCACAAACGAAACAACGTACCACGACTCCGCCGGTTCGACCACCTGAAAGCTGGCACGCGCGCCAGCTCCGACACCTGTCGACTCAGATGGTTCCCGCCGGGTTGTCCGGCGTGTCTTCGAACAACGGCGTGCTCAGGTACCGCTCGCCGAAGCTGCAGAGAATCGTGACGATGAGCTTGCCCTTGTTCTCCGGTCGGGCGGCGACCTGGGCGGCGGCGCAGACGTTGCCGCCGGAGCTGATGCCGCCGAGCAGACCTTCCTCCTTCGCCAGCCGTCGGCCCCAGGCAAAGGCGTCGTCGTTGCTGATCTGAATCACCTCGTCGACCACCGGCAGGTGCAAATTGTCCGGCACAAAACCCGCTCCGATGCCCTGAATCTTGTGCGGGCCCGGCGTGACCTCCTCGCCGTTGCGCGTCTGCGTGATGACCGGCGAATGCACCGGCTC
>CAYQCT010000246.1:0-1342 GCA_964416015.1 uncultured Tepidisphaerales bacterium | reverse complement strand
TTGCCGTTGGTGTCCTGCCAAATCTCCTCGGCCGTCGTCTTGTGGTGAATCGCCGGATTGGCTGGATTCATGAACTGCTGCGGCATGAACGCGTTCTTTGTCTCGGCGGCGACTTCCTTCGCTTTCTCGATTGCTCCTTTCATGCCCTTGGCGGCCTCGGTTAGCACGAGCTCCGCGCCGAGCGCCTTGAGCAAGCGTCGTCGCTCGACGCTCATGCTCTCGGGCATCGTCAGAATGCACCGGTAGCCCTTACTGGCGCAGACGAAGGCAAGGGCGATGCCCGTGTTGCCGCTGGTCGGCTCGACGACGACGCTCTCCGGCGTCAGCTTTCCCTCGGCCTCGGCGGCTTCGATCATCGCCAGACCGATGCGGTCCTTGACGCTGCCGAGCGGGTTGAAGAACTCGGCCTTGCCGTAGACGCGGGCATGATCTTCAGGGATCAGGCGACGCACGCGGATCAGCGGCGTGCCGCCGATGGTCTCGGTGACGCTCTCGTACAGGCGGCCGTGGGGCTTGAGGGGCATGGCCCACCGTAGCCGTCGTCCATCGGGAGCTTCAACCTAGTCGGCGACAGGAGTTATGCTGCCAGAGCCGCGGCCGTGCCGAGGTTCGTCATCTCCGCCCGGCGGTCGACCTTCTTCAGGAGGCCCGCCAGCACCCGGCCGGGGGCGAGTTCAATGAACGCCGGCTCGTCCGTCGCGACCAGCTTCTCGATCGTCTGCTGCCAGCGGACCGGCTCGACGACCTGCCGAACGAGCAGCCGTTTGATCTCCGCGACATCCTCGCCGTGCTCGGCCGCCGTCACGTTCGACCAGACCGGCGTCGTCGGCGGCTGCAGCTCGACCTGATCCAGATCCTCCTCCAGCCGATCGGCGGCGGGACGCATCAACGACGAGTGGAACGCGCCGGCCACGGCGAGCTTCACCGCCCGGACCTTGTGCTCCTGCGCGATGTCCGCCAACCGATCGACGGCCGGCATCGCGCCGCTGCAGACGATCTGGCCCGGGCAGTTGAAGTTCGCCGGGACCAGCACGTGGCCGTGACCGGCCTGTTCGCAGAGGTCGATTGCCTGCTGCTCGTCAGCCCCGAGGAGGCTCACCATGCCGCCGGGCACGCTCAGGGCGGCCTCCTGCATGTACCGGCCGCGGGCTTGCACGAGTCGCAGGCCGGTGGCGAAGTCGAAGCTGCCGGCCAGGTGCAGGGCCGTGTACTCGCCGAGGCTCAGGCCGGCGACGAAGAGCGACCTGTCGAAGCCGCTCAGCGTGGGATTTTGTACATTGACGAAGTGGACAAGATCGGCAGCACGAACGGCAATGTCTCGATCACTCGTGACGTGTCGGGC
>CAYQCT010000245.1:0-3100 GCA_964416015.1 uncultured Tepidisphaerales bacterium | reverse complement strand
GTTCTCACATTCGACCTAGAAGTCGTTCGAAAACTCGTAGGGTGGGCCCCGGCCCACCGCCTGTTTCTGGCCAGACTTGCAAATCCTGATGGTGGGTCAGGGCCCACCCTACGTCGGAATCGTCTTCTCAAACGGCTCCTAGTGCCGATTGCTCCGCGTGCAGACGCGACTCGTACCACTGTCGCCGAGGGCTCGCTATGCAAGAAAATGACCGGCTCTAGCCGAGCCGCAGAGAGACGGTCTCGTCACGGAGCAGGCGAACCAGGTCATCGCCGACGGCTTGGCGACGCCAGCCGCGGAGCAGGCTCGGCTCGTCGTCGGATGCTTTGCCGTCGGCGGCGTCATGGTGCCGAAGCAGCGTGTCGACGTCGCGGCGGGCCAGCGTCAGATCCGGCTCGACACCAGCGGCGACGGACAGGGCGCGGGCGAGGCTGAAGGCGGCGTCGCTGCGGGAACGATCGGCCAGTGTCGGCTCGACGGGTTCCGGATGCCGCGCACGCTCCTCGGCGTCGGCTTCGCGGCCGCGGGTGACGGCAGCTAGGATCTCCTTGGCGTGCCGCTCGGCGACGGGACGAGGCAGGTGCCGCACCTCGGCCAGCTTGGTGATCAGATCCGGCTGCGGCTTGGGCGGGTGCTTGGCGAGGTAGATCAGGACCTCGTCCTTCAAGAGCGCCCGCGGCGGCAGATCGTGGGTGCTGGCCGAGGTCTCCCTCCACTTCGCCAGCTCCCGCAGGATCGGCCGCGCCGACCCATACAGGCCCGGGTAGCCCTTGACGCGGTTCCACGGCTCCGCCTCCAGCCGCGATCGCGTCGTCGCCGCCGCCGTGGCCCGTGCGTCGTTCTCTTCACGGCACCAGTCGGCAATGTGTCCCCGCTCCGCGAGTGTCGACCGAAGCCAGTCACCGATGAGCGGCAGATACCGCACGTCGTCGGCCGCGTACGAAAGCTGCTTCGCCGACAACGGCCGCCGATCCCATTGCGTGAACGTCAGCCCTTTGCCGAGCTTCATACCCGGCCGATCGAGCACGAGTTGCGTCACGTACTCGACGAGCTTCGCCAAGCTCGTCGGATACGGCAGCCCGCAGAACGCCGCTGAGACCTGTGTGTCGAGCACGTTCCGCGGCATCGCCCCACCGTTCAGCCGCGACGCCGGCTCGAGGTCCTGATCGCCGGCATGCACCAGCACCTCGACGTCGGGATCCGCGATGAGCTGCCAGATCGGCGTCAGGTCGGTCACGGCGAGCGAGTCGATGAGGGCGATCTCCTCCGTCGTCGCGACCTGCACCAGGCAGAGCCGCGGCCGGTAGTTGCTCTCGCCGATGAACTCGCTGTCGAAGGCGAAACTGCCGGCTGCTTTGAGCCGCTCGGCGAGCGCCGTGACGTCCGTCGCCTTCTCGAGCAGGGCGGCCGGCTGTGTCGGGACGAGCGGGTGCTCGGCCAGCACCTTGCGAAGACGTTTCCGCTCGGCCGGTGCGGGGCCGTCGTCGTGAGCCACTTCGTCCTGATCACGACGGTGGCGGCTGCGACTCGACCGCAGGCGGTCGGCCATCGAGGGCGAAGATGTTGAGGTCTGGTCCGGCACGGCAAGTTCTAGGTGTCGGACCGAACGTAATGCGAACCTTCACGCCGCGGCAATGTGCGGAATCGTGCGGCCGGTGCCGAGCGTCTGCGTCAGGCCCGTGCCGTCACGCGAAAGCCGAACGCGGCGGGCGACGCAGGTCTCTGCGAGTCGGCCCGGCATCGGATCCGTCGCCCCAAGCGTCGGCATCGGCCACGCGTGCAGCAGCATGCGTCGCGTCTCCGAGCCCGACAGCGTCGTCGCCGCCGGCCGCTGGCGTCGCATGGGATCGGCGAGCATCAGCACCTCCGCTGGCGCTGATGCGACCCGTGGCAGCGACGCGTCGCCGCCCGGCAATGCCAACAGCATCGGCCGACCGTTGTCGAGCCGAAGCGCCGACCACCGTGCCCCGATCACGCCGAATCCGGCCGATGCGGCAGCGTGAACCTCCGGCTGCGGATCGAAGGGCGAAAGCAGCAACGCACCAACCCGTCGACCCTCGGCAGTGGTCTCGCCGAAGCTTGCCGCCGGCAGGAGATGCAGGCCGCGCCGCCGAAGCAGGTGCGACATCGGCCAGTAGATCGCCTGCTCGACCAGCCGCCGCCCGTCGAGGTTCGGCTGCGGCAGGACGAAACTCGTCCATCGTGACCGCACCAGATCGATCTCGCACAGGCCCCAGCGTTCGTCGACGAGCCACCACCGGTCGCCCGTCGGCGTGCGGTACAGCTCCAGCAGCGGATGGCCATCGGCGTCGTCAGCGGCGACGTGGATGCTGTCGCGGCTGACGTGCCGCAGGACACTGTCGCCGTCGTAGTCGCAGACTTCGCCCTGTGCCACCGCCGGGAACGGCAATGCGGCCTCGGCAAGATGGCCCAGCATCGCATCCGCGGCGCGGCAGACGACGGGGTGCTCGCAATGCAGCGACAGCCCGAGCCCGTGCAATGAAAGGAATGCGGGCCGGCCGAACGACACGCCCGACTTATCGGCCGACGCTGTGTCGAGGCATCACATCCTGCCCAGCTTGCCACACGGAGCGAGGCCTTGCGCCGTAGCAGCGGCGGCTCGCCGCTGCCTCCGGTCGACTGCGAACGGCGGCGCCAGACGCAGCGGCGAGCCGCCGCTGGTATAGGAAAACAACCAACGACTACTTCGCCAGGTCGCTCTCGCCGAGCACGCGGAAGCCCTTGCGGAACAGGATCCGCTGGGCGAAGTGCAGGTCGTCGACGTAGATCGCGATGGCCGGCTCGCTGTGGGCGCGGAGCAGCGGGTACGCGTAGTGAATGTTGACCTCCGCCTGCAGCAACGCCTGGGCGACGTGGATCATCGGCACGCGTGTCGTCTGCGGAATCTCGACGGCCAGGACGTTGGTCTCGCTGAAGCTGAAGCCGTTACTCCGCATGACGTCCCGCGCGGCTTCGGGGTCGCACGCGATGAGCCGCATGAGGGCGATGTCGGTCGATTCTTCAATGCTGAAGGCGTTGATGCGGAGGCCTGCTTCCTCGAAGAGGTTGAGCAGCCGGGCCATCTTGCCGACGCGGTTTT
>CAYQCT010000244.1:0-3148 GCA_964416015.1 uncultured Tepidisphaerales bacterium | reverse complement strand
CATAGGCCAGCATACCCGCGAGGCCGACGGCTCCGATCACCGCCGTCAGCAGCAGGATCGGCGCGCCGGCGACGAAGTAGATCGCCGACCACGCGATGATCGTGAGCATCGCCTGGCCGAAATCGGGCTGAAGCGCGAGGAAGGCGATGATGACGACGAGGATGCCGAAGCTGATCGACTTGCCCGGCGGTCCGGCGGGTTCGGCCGCGGAGGCGACGAGCCGGTTCCTGCAACGCGTGCTCTTCTCCGCCCGGCCCGGCTTCGAGCAACCCGACGAACAGGCCGCCTTCGTCCGCAGCGTCGACCGCGCCCGTGACGGCCTCAAGACGGACCTGCTCGATCGGCCCGAAACGCGCAGCGAACTGCTCGACATGATCGGCCTGATCTACCTGGAATCCCGCCGATTCGAGGAGGCACTTCCGTTGCTCAAAGAGGCGTACGAGCTTCGAAGCGAGCTCTACGGCGGGGCCGACCTGCGCACGCTACGCAGCGGCGAACAGCTTGCCGCCGTCCTACGCCGGCTGAAGCGGTACGGGGAAGCGATCGAGCTCGGTGAGACCATTGTCCGCCTGGCCCGCAGCGGCGACGTGCCGCGGGCTCTGCCGATCGAGCGAAATGCGAGGACGACGCTCTCCGAGGCCTTGCTCTACCGCGACGCCCCCGGCGACTTTGCCCGCCTGCGTGAGATCGGCCGCGAAGCGCTGCAAGTGATGGAAGCCGCGGATTCGACCGAAGCCGAGATTCATCAGGCGGCGTACCAGAGTTTCAACTACGCGACAGGCCTTGTCGCCCGGCCCGGCGAGCCTTCGGAGGAGGACGAGCGTGACCTGCAGCGTGTGGTCAATGCCAGCGCCCGGTGGCTCGAGGGTCGGCCGATGGACGAGGGCCTCGACACGATGCGGCTCTACCACCTGCACGCGCAGCTGCTCGGCCGGATGGGGCGGTGGTACGACAGCTTGCTGATTTACAACGAGCTGGTCCCGCTGATGAAGCCGAAGTTTCCCGCCGACGATTCGCTTCTGCTACAGGCCTGGACGCGCCACCTGCAGCTGCGCGCGATTTACGAGACACGCGACGCGAAGCCGGAGGAGGTCGAAGCGCTGCTCGGCGAGCTCCGCGAACTGGTCGCGTCGACGCGAGATAGCGGCGTTGCGTACGGGCGGGTTCTTCTGCAGTTGGTGCTGTGGAACGCAGGGCAGTACGAGGAAGTCCACGGTGTCATCCGGCAGACGATCGCCCTCGGTCCGGACAAGCCGCACGTGCCGCGCGGTGCGTACCAGCAGGCGATGGCGATGCGGGCGGAGCTGCAAGAGCGTCGGCCTGACCTGCTCGAGCGAGCGCCGGGGGACGAGTAGAAAAATGGTCAAAATTCGTGGCAGACGATCGTCCGGTCTGCCGCGACATGGGGACACGCGAGGCCAATTCACGAGGAAACGCAACATGAACCAGAACCGCCGCACCACCTGTCGCCTTCTCGCCGCCGCCGTTGGCGCGGTGCCGCTCGCCTGCCTCGCTCCGGCGGCCGCGGCGGACTTGACGTGGGACGGCGGCGCGCCCGGGCCCTTCCCGTTGTGGGACTCGGCCGCCAACTGGGATCCCGATCAGACGCCGACTGCCGGCGACAACGTCTTCTTCGACGCGGCGACCGGGTTGCCGACGACCATCCTGATCGGTGCTTCCAGCGACGCGAGCAACGTCAACATCCTCGGCGGCGACTGGGACTTCACCAGCGCCGGCGGGTCGAACCTGATCACCAACGGCGTCGCGCTCGTCGACGACGCGACGGCTACCGACCTGATCAGCGGGGCGAACCTGTCGGTGACGAACGGCGTCGCGTGGGACAGCGCCGGCTCGCTCACCGTCGGCGGACAGGGACGGGGCAGCATGTCGCTCGAAAGCGGCTCGACGTTCCGCGGGCTCAACGTCGTCCTCGGCGAAGCGGTCGGGTCGGAGGGCGTCATCGACGTCGACGGTGCGGGCAGCCTTCTCTTCGCCGACGGGCAGTCCAACAACCAGGGCATCTTCGTCGGCCGCGACGGCACCGGCACGCTCAACGTCACGGGCGGCGGCTTCGCGCAGGTGAACCCGGCGATCAACAACTCGATCGGTATCCCCGACATCGAGCTCGGCTTGAATGCCGGCGGCACCGGCACGCTCAACGTCGACGGCAGCGGCTCGGTCGTCCGGGCTGAAGACCACTTCGTCGGCTTTGCAGGCACCGGCTTCCTGAACATCACCAACGGCGGGCTGCTCAACGCCGACATCGGCACCAGCGCGGACGGATTCGTCGCCTTCGACGTCGGCTCCAGCGGAACGGCCGTCGTCGACGGCGCGGGCTCGCAGTGGCGTCTGCGTCGGCTCGACGTCGGTCGCGGCGGCGTCGGCACGCTCGACATCACCGACGGCGGCCTTGTCCGGACCGTCAACAGCGGCAGCAACGGCGACCTCGTCGTCGGCACGGCTGCAACCGGCGACGGCATCATCACCGTCAGCGGCGGCATCGGCGGTGCGACCTCGACGCTCGACGTCGATGACAACATGATCATCGGCGACTTCGGCCAAGCGGTCGTCCGCGTCGGTCAGGACGCCTCGGGTAACACGGTCGGCAGCGGCTCGCTCGTCGTCGACGGCAACATCGAGATCGGCAGGCGTTCCGGCACCGGCTTCACCAACACGCTCGTCGTCGACGGCGAGGACGCTTCGATCAACGTCGGCAACAACCTTGACGTCGGTGCCTTCTTCACCGGAGCCTCGTTCGGCGGCAACGGCACGCTCGACGTGCTTAACGGGGCAGACGTGACCGCCGGCAACGAGCTCCGCCTCGGCCTCGCCTCGTCCGGCACGGGCGTGGCGACCATCCGCGGCGCCGGCTCGACGCTGACCGCGACGCGAGTGTTCGCCGGCAACAACGACGCCACCGCCAACGAAACCGCCGTCGGTTTCCTTAACGTCGAGCAGGGCGGCCGCGTCACGATCACCGGCGACGGCGGCGCCGCCCTCACGCTGGGCGATGACCCCGGCGGCTTCGTCACCGTGACTGTCGACGGCGAGACTGTCGACGGCGACAAATCACTGCTGGAGTCGACCGGCACCGGCGAGGTCTGGATCGGCGGATCGATCAACGATTCCGCCGGCACCGGCACGGTCA
>CAYQCT010000243.1:0-3189 GCA_964416015.1 uncultured Tepidisphaerales bacterium | reverse complement strand
TGAGCATCGCCAAGCGCTACCTCAACCACGGGCTGCACTTCTTGGATCTGATCCAAGAGGGCAACATCGGGTTGATGCGGGCGGTCGACAAGTTCGAGTATCAGCGCGGGCACAAGTTCAGCACCTACGCGACGTGGTGGATCCGCCAGGCGATCACGCGGGCGATCGCCGACCACGCCCGGACGATCCGAATTCCGGTGCACATGATCGAAACGATGTCCCGCTTGCGGAACATCCAGAAAAGCCTGATGCAACAGCACGGCCGCGAGCCGACGATGGAGGAGATTGCCGAGGCCGCGGAGATGACGGTGCCGGAGACGCGGCGAGTGATGAAGATCAGCCGCCATCCGATCAGCCTCGACCGCCCCGTCGGCGAGTCTGAAGACAGCTACTTCGGCGACTTCATCGAAGACGAGAAGGCCGACAACCCGGTCGATTCAGCGACGACGGAGATGCTGAAAGACAAGATCGAACAGGTCTTGAAGACGCTGACGTACCGCGAACGCGAGATCATCAAACTCCGCTACGGCATCGGCGACGGCTACACGTACACTCTCGAAGAAGTCGGCCGTATCTTCAAAGTCACCCGCGAACGCGTCCGGCAGGTCGAAGCCAAAGCTATCCGCAAACTCCAGCATCCGGTGCGAAGCAGGAAGCTGGAAGGGTTCATGAGTACGACCGAAGCGTGAGCGACGTAGGGTCGTCCGCAAGATGGTGCGCGCCTCGCCGCACGATCTCATCTGTGCGATCAGAGACAATGTCGCGATCCTTGATCACGCGGGCATGCCACGGATCTGTTCAACGAACCAAGCTTGATCCTCGGGAAGAAGCGGCGGTACGACCTTCTCCAAGCCATCTCTGTAAAGCCACCTTGCGTATCCGGCTTCGTCGTGAACTTCATGCAGGATCTGTTGCAAGTCCAGCTGAATAGAACCAGATTCGGGGTCAAGCGGTAGAGGAATCTCCGGCAGGCGCTCTCGAAGGCGGATCGGCCACACGGCAAGTCGCGGCCGGTCCTCGCGACGGGCGATCATGATGCAGTAGTCGCCCGGCGGCGTGTTGGTCATCGGCATCCGACCGCCGGCCCGAAGCAGATCGATCTCCAACAGGTTGACGCCTTCGCGGACGAGACGGAGACGTTTCTGCTCATAGATGTCGACGTTACTTCCGCCAGCTTTATTCGCTGGACTGAGTAGTTCGATCACGGTCACGAGCCGGTTGTCGTCGATGTCAACGATCTCCAGCCACATGTGTTCCTCTTCGTCAATCTCCGGCAACATCGCGGACCAGGGTGCCGCCAACATCTCCGTAGCCGTACCACTTGTCGCAGGATCAAGCGTGGTGACCGTGAGGTCCGGACGCGGTGCGCGGCGCCTTTCATCGGCAGCCGGTTCGTGCAAAAAGATGGCAACCTCCGCCTTCACGTAATACCGGTCTGGTAGCCGCACCGCGAGTTCACGCTGCAAGCGGTTGAGGTAGTTGTTGTGAAACATCAGCCAGATGGCCGGGCGTTCCAGCAACGGGTTCATCCCGGGAAACGGCGACGGCATGGTCGGCATGTTACCGAAGAACGCTTCTACGACCAACGTCACTCGGCCGGCGGAGTGGCCATCTGCCAGAGCTGTTGCAGAAGCTCCGGCAGGCCGGCGCGGGTGGCGCCGCTGATGGGGACGACCGGCACGTCGCCGACGGCGTCGCGGAAGGATTGCAGGATCTCGTCGTCCTCCTCCGTCAGCAGGTCCGTCTTGTTGGCGGCGATGACCTCCAGCGTCGCAGCGAGTTGCGGGCTGAAGGCTTCGAGCTCGCGGCGAATCAGCTTGTAGTTCGTTGCGGCGTCGCCTTCGTCGGGCAGCAGGTCGACCACGTGCAAAATCGTCCGGCATCGCGAGACGTGCTTCAGGAAGTCGTGGCCCAGTCCCGCGCCGTCGGCGGCACCTTCGATCAGGCCGGGAATGTCGGCGATGACGAGGCGGCGGTCCATGTCGAGTTCGGCAATGCCGAGCTGCGGCTGGAGCGTGGTGAACGGGTAGCTGGCAACCTTCGGCCGGGCGTGGCTGACGGCGGCGAGGAGCGTGCTTTTGCCGGCGTTGGGCAGGCCGACGAGGCCGACGTCGGCCATGAGGCGGAGCTCGAGGCGCAGGTGCCTCTCGCCGCCGGGCGTGCCGGGCGTGTGCTGGCGCGGGGCCTGGTTGATACTCGTGCGGAACCGCCAGTTGCCCGCGCCGCCGGTGCCGCCTTCAGCGATGACGACGCGCTGGTTGGCGATGGTGAGGTCGGCGATCTGCAGCGGCTCGCCGGTGCCGTGGACGTCCTGGAGGCTGAGGTCGAGCACGCGTGTGCCGGGCGGGACTCTGACGATGAGGTCGTCGCCGCCGCGGCCGGATTTGCGTTGGCCGTGGCCGGGTCGGCCGGAGGTGGCGGCCCAGTGGTGTCGGCCGGCGAAGTCGAGGAGCGTGTTCTTCTCCGGATCGACGAGGAAGATCACGTCGCCGCCGTCGCCGCCGTCGCCGCCGTCGGGACCGCCCTTGGGAACGAATTTCTCGCGGCGGAAGCTGACCGCGCCATCGCCGCCGTCGCCGGCCTTCACGCGGATTTCGGCGGTGTCGACAAACATGCGGACGGGCAGCGTAGGTCGTCTGTAAAGTGGACTTGATGCGAAGCCGCCACCTGCTCGTTGCCGGTCTTGCCGTCGGGTTATTTGCGGCCGGGTGTTCGAGCCCGCTCTACCGACCGCATCGCAGCGGCGTCGGGTATAGCGAGGCGGAGCTCGCCCCTGCCGTCTTCGAGGTCGCGTTCCAGGCCCGCGCGAGCACGAGCTTCGGCGACGCGACGGAACTGGCCAAGGTGCGGGCGGCGGAGCTGGCAGTGCGGGAGGGCAAGACGCACTTCGTCATTCTGGGGCGGGATGTCGGCCAGGCAACGGACGTCGAGTTCGATCCCGGCTTCCGCGGCGGCTACGGCGTGGGCCACGACCGCCGCGGCGGCCTCGATGTCGGCATCGGCTACGGCGGCCGCTTCGATGTCGAGACGCGGCCGTTCAGCCTGCTCCGCGTCCGCCTGCTCGGCGAGCCGCAGCCGGACGCATTCGCGGCAGACGAGGTGCTTCGTGAGGCGGTCGACCGCGGCCTCGTCCGGGCGGAGGATGTGTCGGTTTCTCAGGCACCGACGACGCGGACCGCAAAGTGAGGC
>CAYQCT010000242.1:0-3235 GCA_964416015.1 uncultured Tepidisphaerales bacterium | reverse complement strand
CAACGGCTCGCCCGCCTCGACCGCCTCGCCGGTCTCGTCGACGAACAACTCTTCGATGAACCCGCTGAACCGCGTGTTCACGTCGGCCACCCGCGTCTCGTCGACCTCGACGCTGCCGACCGTCCGCACCTCGCGCACGAGCGGCCCTTTGACCACCTCGCCGATGCGGACTCCGATGTTCTGGACCATGGTCGGGTCGATCGTCAACTCGCCGGCGAACTTGGCCGTGTCGAGCGGGACGAGGTCCATCCCGCAGATCGGGCAGCCACCCTCGGGCGATGGCAGCACGACCCACGGGTGCATGCCGCAGGTCCACCAACCTTCGTCCTCGGCGTGCTCGTGATCGTCGCTGCCGAGCAACGCCGTCGTGCTGGCGCGGATGGGGCCGCTGAGCACGACGCCGAGGATCAGCACGGCGACCGCGACGGCGAGACCGATCAGCAGCTTCCACCACGCGACGCTGCGGCGGGCCGGTTCGGATGGCGAATAGTTGGAATCACTCATGGGTCGTGTCCTTTCCAAGGGCGAGGTTCAGGTCGGCCGCGGCCCGGCCGAGGGCGCTGGTCGCACGCTTCTGGGCGAGCTCGAAGTCGAGCAGCCGACGCCAGGCGTCGACGTAGGCGAGGAAGTCGGCGTTGCCCGCGCGGTAGGCGGCGGCGGTGGCTTCGACGGTCTGGCGGGCCTGCGGGATGACGGTCTCGTCGAACAGCTCGACGAGCCGTTGCTGCGCCTCGACCTCCGCGACGGCCTCGCGGACCTCGAAGGCGACGTCGTTTGTCTCCGCGTTCAAGCGGGCCTGACCTTCGAGCACGGCGGCGAGCTGCTCGCGGACCTCGGCCCGGCGTTTGTCGCGGTAGATCGGCAAGTTGATCCCGAAGCCCAGCGCCCACTGGTCGTCGCCGTTGGCCATGACGGCCAGGCCGTCGTCGTCGACGAAGCCGTAGCTCGCCATGAGCGTCAGGTCGGGCCAGTCGTTCAAACGGGCGAGTCGCAGGCGTTGCTTGGCCGCGTCGATCTCCGCGAGTCGGGCGGCGATCCGCGGGTTGTTCGCCGCGGCGTCGAGCGGCGGCACGTCCGGCATCACGTCCGGCGGCTCCGGCAGTTCGGCGGTGACGGGGCGATCGAGCAACCGGTTCAGCGCCGCGGCCGCAACATTGCGGTCGAGTTCCAGGTCGACGAGTTCGTTGTCGAGCGCCGCCAGCTCGGTCGCCGCCCGCAGCACGTCCGCCTGCCCCGCCCGCCCGGTGCGGAGCTGCGCCGTCGCCGCCTCCTGCAAGTCGGCGAGCAGGTCGCGGCTCTGTCGCGTCACGTCGATCGCCCGGTCGGCCAGCCAATACCGCCAGAACGCCTGCCGCACTTCGGCCGCCACTTCGAGTTTCACACGCTCCAGCTCCGCCAGTGCCGCCGCCGTCTCCCGCCGCGCCGCCTCGGCCCGGGCGTTGAGCTTTTGCGGCAACGGCAGTCTCTGGCTGAGGCCGACCGTCGCCTGCACCTGGCCCGCCGCCGTCTGGGCCATGTCGCCGATCGGCATGATTTGCAACATCGGATCATCGAGGCTCCGCGCCTGCGGCACCCGCGCCGCCAGCCGCCGCGCCCGCGCCTCGGCCGCGACAACGCGCGGGTTGGCCGCGACGGCGAGACGGGCATAATCCGCCGGCCCGGACGCCTCCGCGATGTCGGCCGGCGCGGCTTGCGTTGACCCGACCGCCAGAGGCACCGCCTCGCGTGCCGACTGCCTAAGGCGGTCCAGCAAGGCGTCGTCGCTCTCCGACGCGCAACCTGTCAGGGTTGCGGCGAGGAACATCAGGGGAATAGCTGCGGCGACGGGGGACCGCGGGGATTGTGTGCGTGACATCGTCGGTTGATGGCGGACTACCCAAACCGCAACGGCAAGAAGCGTCATGGCGGCGCTGAGCACCTGTCCCATCGTCAGCCAGCCGAAGGCGACGAACCCAACCTGCGGGTCCGGCTGCCGCGTGAACTCGACGGCGAACCGGAAGATGCCGTAGAGCCCAACGAACAAAAGTGCCAGGTCGCCGTCACGCCGCCGGCGAGCCAGCTTGAAGACGATCCAAAGCACGCCGCCGAGCAACAAGCCCTCCAAGAGCGCCTCGTAGAGCTGCGATGGGTGGCGGGCGATCGTCTCGCCGGGGAAAACGACGCCCCACGGCATCGCCGTCGGCCGGCCGACGAGCTCGGCGTTGACGAAGTTGGCGACTCGGCCCAGCAGCAGCCCGAACGGCGCGACGAGCGCGAGACCGTCGGCGACGTTCCACAGCGGCACCCGCCGGGCCCGTGCGAACAGCAGCAACCCGACCGCCACGCCGACGAGCCCACCGTGGAAGCTCATGCCTCCCTGCCAGATCGCCAACGGCTCCCACCAAGGTCCGCCCGCGGCGCGGTCGTAGACGAGCCACCAGCCGAGCCGCCCGCCGACCATCACGCCGACGATCAGCCACGTCACTAGGTCGCCGACCGCCGCCGGCGCGAGGCGCAGCGTTCCCCGCGACGCTATCCGCCGCAGCAGGCCATAGCCGATGGCGAACGCCGCGAGGTACGCAAGGCCATCCCACCGCACGGCGACGGGGCCGAACTCGACGGCGACCGGATCGAAGCTTGGGAACGGGATGTCGGCGAGCAGGTGAGTCATGCGGGCTCCGCAGAAGCCCCGCGCCGCCGGTTGGGGCAACGCGGGACGGGTAATGGGTTAGTGGTCGTGACCGGTATGGCCATCGTCGGCCTTCTTGCCGTCGGTGGCGTTGGCTTCACCGTCGAGCTTGGCGAGCACGGCGGCGGGGTTCTCCTCCACCATGCCGACGCAGCCGGCGCAGCAGAGCTTCACAAGGCGGTGGGCGATGACGTAGTTCACCGGCTCGCCCATCGCGCCGCCGAGCTTGTCGCCACTGACGGGGCAGACGGTCGCCTCGTAGTCGGCCGACTGCTGCTCGATCACGGCCGCGTCCAGCTTCTCGATGACCGGCGTCGGATTATCGCGGACTTGCTTCTCGCAGCCGGCGCAGCAGAGGCGGACGAGGCGGTTGCCGACGATGATGTCGATCGGCTCGCCCATGCTGCCGAGCTCGCCGCCGCTGACCGGGCAGGTCTTGAGCGGGTAGTGCTCCTTCTGCATCTCGACGAGCTTGGCGTCGACGGCCTTGAGATACTTCGCCGGGTCGGCCGTGAACGTCTCGACGTTCTTCTCGCTGTTGAAGCGCAGCTGGCGTTGCTCGTGGAC
>CAYQCT010000241.1:0-3240 GCA_964416015.1 uncultured Tepidisphaerales bacterium | reverse complement strand
ACCGCCTCCTGATCCGCGGGCGGCACATCCCCGCGGCGGAACATAAGTGCCGCGGGAATCAAGTTGGCCATCTTCGTCGGGTGATTCGCGTAGTCGAAGAAGCCGTTGATCTTGCCCGGCTCGCCGTCGAGGTCGTAGTTGAAAAAGAAGATCGCGTCCATGTCCTGCATCGCCGCGTAGGCAGCCAGGAAGAGCGGCGCTTCGCCGGCGTGCGGGTTGGGGGCCGGGTGGTCGTATTCGGTGATCATGTGCGGCTTGCGCACGCCGTTCACCCGCACCTGACGCAACATCGGCCCCAGAATTGCCGCCGAGTCGGGGTGGTCGACCATGCTGTCGGGCTGGACGATCCAGTTGCCGGGATCCCACGGCTCCCCGGGGAACTGCGGGTGCCGCCAGTACGCATGGGTGTCGATCGCATCCATTTCCTTCTGCACGCCCATCGGGCTGCAGCCGACGATCGTGCCGACGACCGGGGCAACGACGCCCAGGTCTTCGTTGAGGAACCGCTTCATCTCGCCGAAGTAGGCCCGTTCGGCGTCCATGACGAAGGCGAACCAGTCGCGCTTCTGGGCGAGCGTCATGGTCTCGCTCAAGGCGGGGACGGTGATCTCGCCGAGGCCCGCGGTGTTGCCGACGCTCCCGCCGGGCCGAAGGCGGAGGTTCCGGAAATCGAAGATCGCGCCCGTCTCCTGCGAAAGTCCGCCGAAAGTGACGCGGGCCTGGTCCTCATCGGCCGTAGCGACGAGCGTGAAGCGGAACGGCTGCCATTGAGGCGTGATGCTGACGGTCTGCGCGAGCCCGAGCAGGTTCCACGGCTCGCGGTTTTGGCGAACGTCCACGCGAAGTGAACGCTCGGCGTCGAGGGAGCGGGCCTCGAAGTCGAGCGTGTAAGGCTTGCCTTTAGTGACGGCAAGATCGTGGATGAGCTGGACGTGCCAGTCCTCGCCGCCGGGCTGATCGATGCGAACGCGGGCGGACTTCCCGTCATTGGCTTTGGCCAGGTCGGCTTCGGCACCGGGTTGTGTGCCGAGGTAGAAGCCGGAGAATCCTTCGACGATCGGGCCACCCAGCGGCTCGTCGATCGTCTGCCAGGCCTCCCGGAGTGACGCCTCGTCACCGTACTTCTCGATCAGCCAGTCGTTCCACTCGACGCGGAGCGGCTCGAGCAGGTCGGTGGGGACGTCGTCCAAGTCGCCCGCCAGCCAGGTGTGCAGGATGCCGTTCTCGTTGTTGATCTCGACCGTCGCCAGGCTCGGATCGGCTGCGAGCGGCATGCCGGTGTGCGGGTTGTCGCTGGCCAGGAGCTGCCGGGCGTACTGCTTCTGCAACTCGATGAGCGTCGGGTGCCACATCGCGACGGTGCCTTGCAGCTTCCAGTCGATGTCCGCGATGCTCGCCGGCAGCCCGTCCTCCGGCACGAACCGCCGGCTGACCAGCAGGTTCATGTTCGTGTAAATCCCGTGTGCCTTCAGGGCCGCGATCCACCGGTGCAGCCGATCGAGCGCGACCGCGTCCAGTTCCGTCGTCTCCGCGTTGCGGTTGTTGGTCGTGTCGCCGAAGATGTTGAAGCTCGGCCAGGTAGCGCCGAGGTGATGGAAGCGGATGGCGTTGATGCCGAACTTGCGCATCCGTCCTGCGAAGGCGGCCCGTTCTTCGTCGGTGAGGTCCTGGAAGGCGCTGCCGGGCCCGGTATTGACGCCCAAGAGTTTGAGCCGCTCGTCGCCGGTGACGAGGTATCCGTCGTCGCTGACGAGGACCGGCCCCTTCTCGCCGGCCGGACTCGGTGAGAGGAACGAGAGGTCGAGCACCGTCTCGCTCGTGTCGTCGGGAGCCATCACGAACGGCTTCAATTCCGGCTCTGCCGTAACCGAGGGGGCGAGCAGCAGCAGGGCGATCGCGATGAGTCTCCGCATGGATCCCATTGCACCACGGCCGCCGGCCGTGTCAATAGCCAAGTGCACGCGGTACAATCGCCGTCATGGCCCAGGAGGCACGCGACCGAAGCCCGTTCCCCGGCATGGATCCGTATCTCGAGCGGAACTGGTCGGACGTGCATGTGCGGCTTGTCGCGTACGCCGGCGACGCACTCAACAACGGAATGCCCGACGACCTCGTCGCCCGCTCCGAGCGACGTGTCAGTGTCGACGCCGACGACGAAGAAGACGAGTCGATCGGCCTGGCGTCGATCGTGCCGGACGTCGAGATCCTGGACGACGAAGCCGGCGGTGTCGCAACGGCTTCGGCGACGCTGCTGGCCTCCGGTCTTGCGCCGGTCCGGCTCAACTTCGGGCCCCGAACACGCCAACGCTCGATCGCCATCCGCGACGCCGACGGCCGGCTCGTGACCGTCATCGAGTTCGTCAGCCCCGGCAACAAGTCTGTCGCGGGTGCGGAGGCTTTCCGCAGGAAACGAGGTCAACTGCTCCGCGCCGACGTGAACGTCGTCGAGATCGATCTGACACGCCGCGGCAACTGGCGACGCCTGTACGACGAGGAAGTCACCGCCGTCGATGCCGCAGCGACGGCCTATCGTACCGTGCTCTTCGCCGCCCCGGGGGTTGCCGACGCAGGTCCGTCGCTTTGGCTGCACCCGATGCCGCTCGACGCGCCGCTGCCGGAAATCAACATCCCGCTGCGTCCGATCGACACGCCCGTCGGCCTGCCGCTTCAACCGCTCATCGACGCCGCCTGGCGCAACGGCCGGTACGGACGCACGATCGACTACGACAAACCGTGCGATCCGCCGCTCGACGCAAACTCTGACGAGCCCAGCTGATCACCCCTCCGCGGGCCCGGGGTCGAACGTGTCATCCGTCCGCTCGATCCAATCGACCAGGCGTCCGTGCAGCCGACGGCGCTGCTCGATGAACCGCGTGTTGAACGCCAGGTTCGCCTGCTCGAGCGGGTCCGAGTTCAAGTCGAACATCAGCCACCGCCGGCCGGGCGTGCAGATGAGCTTCCAGCCGTCGCGCGTCACCACGCCTCGCCACGGCACGTCGATGCCCGTCGGGAACCGCTTCGCGTGAACCTGCTGCAGATACGCGCTGTCGGGCGTCGCCTCCGTGAAAGGATCGACTCCGCTCATATCGCCCGGCCGCACCACGCCGTACAGGCCCAGCGTCATCGCCGTGATGTCGACGTGATTCAACACCTCCTCCCGCTGACCCGCTCCCGGCGTGTCACCCCCGGCCTTGGCGATGAGCAAAGGAATCCGGATCGATTCCTCGTACGGGTTGCTCT
>CAYQCT010000240.1:369-3444 GCA_964416015.1 uncultured Tepidisphaerales bacterium | reverse complement strand
AGCGGCAGGCGGTCGAGGTCGTACGCAAGACGAACGAGACCATCAGCGTCCGCGGACTCGACGCCGACGCTGGTGTGTTGCTGACGCGGCTGCAACTGGCGACGGACGGCATGGAAGTTCGCGTGGCGGAGGACGATTAGATGGAGACGCAACCCGACGTCGTCGAAGAGAGATCGTCCGCCGACCGCGGGCCGGTGGCGTGGTTCGCCCGCAACCACGTTGCGGCGAATCTGCTGTTTCTCCTGCTCGTCGTCATGGGCGGGCTGAGCCTCGTGCAGACGAAGCTCGAGGTCTTCCCGTCGATCGACCCGCGGATCGTGACGGTCGCCGTGCCGTATCCGGGCGCGAATCCGGAGGACGTCGAGAAGGGCGTGATCCTCCGCGTCGAGGAAGCCATCGCCGACGTCGAGGGCATTAAGAAGCTCGGCGCGGTCGCCGTCGAAGGGCAGGGCGTTGTCACCGTCGAAGCCGAGAACAACGTCGACATGGGCGACTTCTACGAAGACGTCAAGGCCGCGGTCGATCGCATCGCGACGTTCCCGACGGACGCCGAGGAGCCGGTCGTCAGCGAGGCCAGCGACAAGTTCCAGGTGCTGACGCTGGCGCTCTTCGGCGACGTCGACCGCCGCGTGCTCCGCGAGGCGGCCGAGGCGTTGAAGGACGACCTGCAACAGACGGGGCAAGTTAGCCAGATCGACGTCGACGGGATTCCGCCGTATGAGATCAGTATCGAGGTCCGGCCCGTCGATCTGCGTCGGTTCGGCCTGACCTTCGCCGACGTCGCCGGCGCGGTGCGGCGCAGCAGCCTTGACCTGCCGGCCGGGAGCGTCGACGGCGACGACGGCGAGGTGCTCATTCGAAGCATCACGCAGCGCTACGTCGGCCGGGACTTCGAGAACCTCGTCGTCCGCACGCTCGGCGACGGCACGCGAATCACGCTGGCCGAAGTCGCGACGATCAACGACGGCTTCGAGGACAACGACTACGCCATCGAATTCGACGGACAGCCGGCAGTGCTGCTGAACGTCTACCGCACCGGCGACGAAGGCGCGTTGAACGTCGCCTCGACCGTCTACGCCTGGCTCGACGACGCGGAGAACCGCCTGCCGCCGGGCGTGCAGGTTTCGAGCTACAACGACTCGTCGATCCTGCTGAAGGAGCGGATCGACCTGATGCTGCGCAACGCCCTGATCGGGCTGGCGTTGGTCGTGTTGCTGCTGGGATTGTTCCTCGACCTGCGGCTTGCCTTCTGGGCGGCGATGGGGTTGGCGATGAGCGTGGTGGCGAGCTTCGTCGTGCTGCCGCCGCTGGACGTCAGCATCAACATGATCTCGCTGTTCGCCTTCATCCTGGTGCTCGGCATCCTGGTGGACGACGCGGTCATTGTCGGCGAGAACATCCACGCCCACCGTGAACGCGGCAAAAGCCCGGTCCGCGCCGCTATCGACGGCACGAAGGAGATCGCGTTGCCGGTCTGCATGACGATCGCGACGACGGTGGTCGCCTTCGCGCCGCTGCTGTTTGCCGAAGGGGCAATCGGGCAGATCCTGGCCGTGATCCCGATCGTGGTGATCGCGGTGCTGGTGCTGAGCCTGGTCGAGGTCTTGCTGATCCTTCCGGCGCACCTGTCGACCGGCGACGGCTGGGAGCCGGGCTGGTACGGGCGGCTGCGACGGGCGATTGCCGACGGGCTCAATGCGTTCGTCGCCGGGCCGTACCGACGCGTGCTGGAGACGGCAGTGCGTTGGCGGTACGTGACGGTCGCGACGAGCCTGGCATTGATGGGGCTGACGTACGGCGTGCTCGCCGGCGGCGTGTTGCCGTGGCAGTTCTTCCCGGAGGTCGAGTCGGACATCGTCACCGTCAACGTCGAGATGCCCGCCGGAGCGAGCGCGGCCCAGACGAGCGAGGTCATCGACCGCGTCGACGCCGCCGCCCGGGAGCTGCAGGACGAGCTGGTCGAGGACGGCGTGCCGCTCATCAAGCAGATCCAGGCCGCCGTCGGAGGCACGCCCATCGCCGACATCTCCGGCGGGCCGGGTGCGACGTCGATCGTCTCCAGCCGCGATCCGCGTCTGGGCGAAGTCGTCGTCGAGCTCCGCACCGGCGCGACCCGCACGACGCGTGCGGCCGAGATCGAGCAGATGCTCCGCGACCGCGTCGGGCCGATCGTCGGCGCGCGTCGCGTCGAGTACCGCAGCGACCTGATCCGCGCCGGCGAGCCGATCAACGTCGAGCTACGCAGCAAGGACCAGCAGGCGCTACGCGACGCCGCCGACTTCCTCAAGGCCCGGCTCGCCCGCGTCGAGGGCGTCTTCGAGATTAACGACAACCTCGACGCAGGCCGGCCCGAGCTGCAGATCACCGGCCTGACGCCGCTGGGCGAATCGCTCGGCCTGACCAGCGACGAGGTCGCCCGGCAGATTCGCGGCGCGTTCTTCGGCGAAGAAGCACAACGCATTCAACGCGGCCGCGACGAAGTCCGCGTCTACGTCCGCCTGCCCGAGGGTGATCGGCGTGGGCTGGCCGACGTCGAGTCGCTGTACGTCCGCCTGCCCGACGGCACCGAAGCGCCACTCGACCGCGTCGCAACGTTGGAACCATCGACCGGCTACGGCACGATCCGCCGCACCGACCGGCGTCGCGTGGCCAGCGTTACTGCCGACACCGACGCAACGATCCTGACCAGCAGCGACGCGACGGCTCTCGTCGAAGCCGAGATGCTGCCGGCGATGACCGAGCAATTCCCACAGGTCACGTGGAGCCTTGAAGGCGAACAGCAGGAACAGGCCGAGTCGCTCGTGAGTCTGCAGCTGGCGATGGGCGTCGCCCTCGTCGGCATCTACGCGATGCTCGCGGTGCTCTTTCGCAGCTACATCCAGCCGATCGTCGTCATGAGCGCGATCCCGTTCGGCTTCGCCGGGGCAGCGGCGGGACACCTGCTGATGCACTGGTTCGTCCGCGACACGCCGCTGACCTTCCTGTCGCTCTTCGGCGTCGTCGCGCTCTCCGGCGTCGTCGTCAACGACTCGCTGATCCTGATCGACCTGATCAACCGCAACCGCATGCGGGACG
>CAYQCT010000240.1:0-359 GCA_964416015.1 uncultured Tepidisphaerales bacterium | reverse complement strand
GGCATCGAGCAGGGCGTCGTCGACGCCGGCCTGCGCCGGTTCCGGCCGATCTTCCTGACGACCGTCACGACCTTCTTCGGCCTCGTGCCGATCATCCTCGAGACGAGCCTGCAGGCGCAGTTCATCATCCCGATGGCCATCAGCCTCGGCTTCGGCATTCTGTTCGCCACCGGAATCACACTGGTGCTGGTGCCGGCGTTGTATCTCGTGGTCGAAGACGTCCGGCGGGCGTTGCTGCCGTTGCTCGGCGAAACGGTCCGCTACAAGGGCCCGGCCGTCGTGATGGAGTCGGCGAGCTGAGCCGGCCAAGGAAGCGTAGATGCCTCCGAAGTAGGGTGGGTAGGGTGGGCCCCGCAATG
>CAYQCT010000239.1:2219-3472 GCA_964416015.1 uncultured Tepidisphaerales bacterium | reverse complement strand
CCTCGTGGACGTCGCTGTCGTTCTCGACGACCCAGTCGTGCCCGCAAATCCCGACATCGACCACGCCGTCCTCGACGTAACGCGACATCTCCTGCGAGCGGAACATGATGCAGGCGAACGCGTCGCTGTCGATGCGGGGGTAGTACGACCGGCTGGACACTTCCACGCGGTAGCCGGCCCGGTCGAACAGATCAACGGTGGCGTTCTGGAGGGAGCCTTTCGGGATACCGATTCTGATCGGGCTGCTCATTTTTTCTTCGCGGTGCGGGCGACCTTCTTGGACGTCTTCTTGCGGGCGGTGGTCTTTTTCTTGGGCGCGGCCGACTTTGCCGATTTGGTCGGGGCGGCGGGGGCCTTCCGCTTGTCGGCCCAGGACTGAACGGCCAGGTGAGCCTCGATGGCTTCGCCGGCTTTGAGGGTCTTGAGCGCGAACGATTCGGCGTCGGTGGGCGTGGCGTCTTCGTCCAGCACGCCCTCGCTGATCATCAGGGCGCAGAGCTTGTCGTCCACGGGGAACGCGTGGGCGCCGAAGCTCAGCAGCGCGACGTTGGCCGCGGCGTAGGGCGGCGTCGCGGGCAACGTGTCGAGGTAGCTGCGCTGCTCCCGCTTGCCCTTGGTCGACACGGTCTTGAGCGTGACGTCGTGCTCCCGGGCGTAGATCGCGTTCATCGCTTCGCGCAGGCGGATCGCGCGTTCGTACGCGTCGGGGTAGTCCTCCCCGATGACCGCGACGATCTCGTGCGGGTGGCTAACGCGAAGCTCGTGCAGATCGACGAAGGCGTCCAGCAGCGCGGCGTGGGCGTCCTCGGCGGCCTTGCGCGTGTTGATGAACTGCAGAAACGCGATGACCAGCTGGTGTGCCGGGTCCCGCGGATCGGGGGCCTCGAAGGCCTTGGCCGCGGCCTTGGCTTTCTTCAGCAAGGCGTTGAACTTGGTGGCGTTGCCGGTGGGGGATCGTTTGGCCATAAGTAGATTTTGGATTGAGGATTTCTGATGACGAATTCGGTTGGCGATACCACGCGTGCACGCCAGTCCGAAATCCTCACTCAAAAATCCGTAATCAGTTCTCCTCCGATTCGGAATCAGGTGCCGCAGCTTCGGACTCCCTGGTGCGTTCCATCGCTTCGTTGATGGCGGCGAGGGTATCGGCTTCTTTCTTGAGCCCCTTGTCGAGCTTGAAACGCAGGTGGGGGACGACGCGGAGGGCGACGGCCTTCTTGGTTTGGTGCTGGATGTGCATCGTCGCGTCGGTC
>CAYQCT010000239.1:1050-2209 GCA_964416015.1 uncultured Tepidisphaerales bacterium | reverse complement strand
CATGGATCGCCCGGGACTCGTGCCGGTCGGGTAGGACCGACACCGAAACGGTGGCGTGCTTAAGGTCGGGGCTGACGTCCACGTCGGTGACGCTGATCATCGTGCCCTGCGTGCGCGGGTCGCCCAGGCCGCGCTGGAGCACGGTGGAGACGGTGCGCTTGAGGAGCGATTCGACCTGGGCGATGCGGTGGGACATCGGTGCGTGCGGTGGACGGGTGGCTTAAGCGACCCGTCCGGGGCGGGGGGATCAGTCCAGGGTTCGCGCGACTTCGAGCACCTTGTAGCACTGGATGATGTCGCCGATCTTGACGTCGTCGAAGTTCTCGATGCGGATGCCGCACTCGGTGCCGACGCGGACTTCTTTGACCTCGTCTTTGACGCGGCGGAGCGACTCGATCTTGCGGTTGGCGGTGACGATCGCGCCGTCGCGTTCGAGGCGGACGCGGGTGTCGTCCTTGAGCATGGAGCCGTCGGTGACCAGGCAGCCGGCGACCATGCCGACCTTGCCGACCTTGAAGGTCTGCTTGACCTCGGCCGAGCCGACGACGTCTTCGGTGACCTCGGGGGCGAGCATGCCCTCGAGGCCCTTCTTGATGTCGTCGGTGACGTCGTAGATCACACGGTAGCTGCGGACGTCGACCTCGCGCTCGTCGGCGATCTCGCGGACGGCGGCGGGGACCGTGACGTGGAAGGCGATGACGATGGCGTCGGACGCGTCGGCGAGCAGCACGTCGGACTCGGTGACCGCCCCGACCGCGCCGTGCAGGACGCGGACGGTGACCTCGTCGTTGCCCATGCCGTTGAGCTGGGCGCGGAGCGTCTCGACCGAGCCCTGCACGTCGGCTTTGACGACGACGTTGAGTTCCTTGACCTGGCCGGCCTTGACGGCGTCGGCGAAGTTGTCGAGCGTGACCTTGGTCTTGCTGGCCAGCGTCTGCTCGCGTTCGGTGTGGCGGTACTGCTCGGCGACTTCCTCGGCGCGTTTGAGCGTGTCGGTGATGAACATCTTGTCGCCGGCGTCGGGCACGTTGTCGATGCCGGAGAGCTCGAGCGGCGTCGCGGGGCCGGCCTGGGTGATGCGCTGGCCGCGGTCGTCGGTCATGTCGCGGACCCGGCCGAAGCTGCGGCCGATGACCACGAAGTCGCCGACGCTGATCTG
>CAYQCT010000239.1:0-1040 GCA_964416015.1 uncultured Tepidisphaerales bacterium | reverse complement strand
CGACGCTGCCGCGGCCTTCCTGCTGCTCGGCCTCGATGACGGTGCCGCGGGCGGTGCCGCCGTAGTCGGCGGTGAGCTCCATCACCTCGGCCTGGAGGTCGAGGATCTCGAGCAGTTCGGTGACGCCGTCGCCGGTCTCGGCGGAGGTCTTGATGACTTCGGTCTCGCCACCCCAGGCGGTGGGGTTGAGGCCGTGCTCGGCGAGTTGGCCGTAGATCTTCTGGATGTTGTCTTCGGTGGCGTTGGGCAGGTCGGACTTGTTGAGCGCGACCACCACGGGCACGTCGGCGGCCTGGGCGTGGTTGATGGACTCGATGGTCGCCGTCGTCGGCGGCGACCACCAGGACGATGATGTCGGTCATCTTGGCGCCGCGGGCCCGCATGTTCGTGAACGCGGCGTGGCCGGGCGTGTCGAGGAAGACGACGGTCTTCTGGTCGCCGTCGGAGCCATCGACAGTGACGCGGTACGCCCCGACGTGCTGCGTGATGCCGCCGTCTTCGTGGGCGGCGACGTCGGCCTTGCGGATGCGGTCCAGCAGCGACGTCTTGCCGTGATCGACGTGGCCGAGCACGGTGACCACCGGGGGGCGGGGCTGGACGTCAACCTTTTCGCGTTCCGTGAAGAGCTTTTCGACCTGTTCCTCGGCGGTTTCCTGCGCTTTGACGACGAGCTCGATGTCGTACTCGAGGCAGACTTCCTCGGCCAGGCCGGTGCCGATGGCGGAGTTGACGGTGGCCATCTGTCCCTGCTTGAACAAGAACTTGACGATCTGCGCGGCCTTGATGCCGGTGGCGGCGGACAGGCTCTTGATGGTGATGGGTTCTTCGATTTCGACGGTGCCGCCGGTCTGGACGGCGGTCTGAGTCATGTAGGACGGGCCGCCGCCTTTGCGCAGGTCGCGGCGTCGCTGCTTGACGAAGCCGGCGGCCCCTTTGAGGCGGGCGTCGAGCTCGTCGAGGTCGGCCTTGGAGAACTTGGTCGGGCCGGAGATCAGCGAGTCGGCCGAGCGTCCGCGTCGGGTGGAGAGGGTGCGTCGCCC
>CAYQCT010000238.1:0-3488 GCA_964416015.1 uncultured Tepidisphaerales bacterium | reverse complement strand
CGGACTTCGCGCTGGTGAAGTTCAAGAAACTCGCCGGCGGCGGGTACTTCAAGATCGCCAACCAGTCGCTGCGGCCGTCGCTGGTCGCGCTGGGCTACGACGACGCTCAGGTCCGCGACATCCTCACGCACGTGATGGGCACGCTGACGCTGGACGTGCCGATGCCCGGCGATCCGACGCGATCGTTCACCGAGTGGCTGACCGACAAGGGCTTCACGCCCGCGGCGTTGGAGCGGGTGAAGGACGCGTTGCCGACGGTGTTCGAGATGCACCACGCGTTCAACGCCTGGACGCTGGGTCAGGAGACGCTCGAGGCGGTCGGGCTGGGCGATCGGGCCGACGACCCGTCGCTGGACGTGCTGCGGTCGCTTGGGTTGAGCAAGGCCGAGGTCAGGGCGTTGAACGCGATCGTGTGCGGCTCGCAGACGGTCGAGGGCGCCCCGCACCTCGAAGACGCACACCTGGCGGTGTTCGACTGTGCGAACACCTGCGGGCCGACCGGGCAGCGGTTCATCGCCCCCGAGGGCCACATCCACATGATGGCCGCGGCCCAGCCGTTCATCTCCGGCGCGATCAGCAAGACGATCAACCTTCCGAACTCGGCGTCGCAGGGCGACATCCAGTCGGCGTACCGGCTGTCGTGGGAGCTGGGCCTCAAGGCCAACGCGCTGTACCGCGACGGCTGCAAGCTCAGCCAGGTGCTCAACAACAAGGTCGAAGAGCAGGGCGAGCAGGACGACGAGGCGATCGAGGCCGCGAAGGAAGAGCTGGCCGAAGAGGTCGGCCGGGCGGTCGAGGCCGCGCGATCGGTCGAGGCCGACGAGGTGAAGGAGAAGATCGTCGAGAAGATCGTCGAGCGTGTGGTCGAACGCCCGCTGCGACGCCGGCTGCCGGACACGCGGATGAGCAAGACGCACAAGTTCAACGTGGCCGGCCACGAGGGCTACCTGACGGTCGGGCTGTACGACGACCAGACGCCCGGCGAGCTGTTCATCACGATGGCCAAGGAAGGCTCGACGATCGGCGGGCTGATGGACTCGCTAGGCACGGCGATCTCGGTGGCGTTGCAGTACGGCGTGCCGGTGGAGTCGCTGGTGTACAAGTTCACGCACCAGCGGTTCGAGCCGGCGGGCATGACGCACAACCCCGACATCCCGTTTGCCAAGTCGCTGGTCGATTACATCTTCCGCTGGATGGGCATGGAGTTCGTGCCGGGGTATCGCGAGGCGAACGCCCCACGGCGCGGCGGCAAGCCCGAGCCCACGGTCAAGGCCGAACCGAGCCGGGCGACCGAGAAGTCGCGTGCGATGAGCAAGCCGGCCGACGCGGTCGAGGTCGCCGCGGCGGACGTTAAGGACGACGTGATCGGCGACACCGCCGCCACGCCACGTCGGATCAGCAACGGCAACGGCCACGACAACGGGGCGTCGCCCTCGAGTCTCGTCGCCGGGCGAGCGCCGACCGGCGGGGTCGTCGACGCCGCGACCTCGGCCGAGGCCGCGACCGACTCGACCCTGACCGCGGCGATGAAGGACATGCAGGCCGATGCCCCCGCCTGCGACGTCTGCGGCACGATCACGGTCCGCAACGGCACGTGCTACAAATGCCTGAACTGCGGCAACTCGATGGGCTGCAGCTGACACCGGCGGCACCGGCCGCGTTCACTCCGGCGCCACGACGGCCGCGCCGGTCGGCGAACTCGCCGACCGGCAACGCCGTATGAACCTGAGTCGGCACCGGTCATCCCGGGACCGCAAACGCCCGGCGATCCATCGCCCGGCCGCTCGCCCGATCCCACCGATCGCACCGTCCGTCTTCGACGACTTCCTCCTGCCCCCGCCGCCGCGCCACTGCGACTGCGGGGGTTTTTTGATGTGGCGCATACAGCGTGGCGCCCCGCGTCGGGCGGCACCGGCTTGAAGACGCGAAGCGCGGTCGGCTTCATGTCGTGAGCAGCAGGCCGATCAGCTCGAGCCGCGGGTGCGGTTGTGCAGGGTGGCGACGAGGTCGCGGACGGCCTGCTCGCTGGCGAAGCAGCCGGACGCCGGCACGCCGCCGGCCTGCGTGCGAACGGCCAGTCGGTCGGACCCGACGCGCTCGAGGTCGCCGGTGTCTTTGGTGAAGACCGGGAAGTAGACCAACTGGTTGGGGCACGCCGGCTCGCCATCGCCGAGGCGGAAGGCGTTCTCCAGCCGGTGAAGGCGGTCATTCAGGTCGGCCAGCAGGCGTTGCACCTGCTGGGCGGGGTAATGGTCGACGCCATCGACGGTGACGGGGGTGAGGTCGTGGGCGTCGGGCGAGCGGTCGGCGGATTCGGAGGTGGTCATGTCGAGCCGGGGTTGAGGACAGAGAAATCAGGACACACGGGCACGTCGTCGCTCGGCGTGGTGGTCGCCTCGCCCGAGCTTCCACATCACCTCAGCTCGCCGAGACGCCGGACGCAAGTCAGCACGACCCCCGCACTTTACCCCGCCTCAGCCGCTGCGATCAGGTCTCGAATCGGCGGTGCGACTGCACGGCGGCCCGCGTCGCGGATCGATCGACGCGTCCCGGCCCACGCCATGGCCCGGACGGCTGATTCCGTGATGCCCACGCCCCGCGGGGCGGTCAGCCCGCTTCGATCAGGCGGAGGGCTTCGTCGAGGTCCTTGTCGCCGCGGCCCGAGCAGTTGAGGACGACGTGCCGGTCGGGGGGCATGGCCCGGGCGAGGTCGAGGGCGGCGTGGATGGCGTGGGCGGTTTCGAGGGCGGGGATGATGCCTTCGAGCCTGGCGCAGAGCTGGAAGGCGTCGAGCGCGTCGTGATCGGTGCAGGCCGAGTATTTGACACGGCCGGCTTGATGCCAATGGGCGTGTTCGGGGCCGACGCCGGGGTAATCGAGCCCGGCGGAGCAGGAGTGGACCGCGGCGGTCTGGCCATCGGGGTCCTGGAGGACGTAGGAGAGCGAGCCGTGCAGCACGCCGGGCGAGCCGTGGGTGAGGGGGGCGGCGTGGTCGCCGAGGTGGGTGGAGCGTCCGCCGGCCTCGATGCCGTAAAGCGCGACACCTGGGTCGTTGATGAACGGGAAGAAGATGCCCGCGGCGTTGGAGCCGCCGCCGACGCACGCGACGACGGCGTCGGGCAGTCGGCCGATCTGATCGAGGCATTGTCGCCGACACTCGCGACCGATGACGGCCTGGAAGTCGCGGACGATCATCGGGAAGGGGTGCGGGCCGACGACCGAGCCGATGATGTAGTGCGTGGTGTCGGAGGAGCCCATCCAGTCGCGCATGGCCTCGTTGGTGGCGTCCTTGAGGGTGCGGCTGCCGGAGGTGACGGGGGCAACGGTCGCGCCGAGCAAACGCATCCGCTTGACGTTGGGCTGCTGGCGGCGGATGTCTTCTTCGCCCATGTAGATGGTGCAGTCCAGGCCCAGGGCGGCGGCGGCGGTGGCGGTGGCGACGCCGTGCTGGCCGGCGCCGGTCTCGGCGATGATGCGGCGCTTGCCCA
>CAYQCT010000237.1:0-3551 GCA_964416015.1 uncultured Tepidisphaerales bacterium | reverse complement strand
GGCGGCTTGCCGCACGCGTGCCCCAGGCTCGGTCACTCGACGATCCGATGCTCCAAGTCATGCCGATCGGTGACATGGCCCAGACGGCGGCGGGCCAGGTTCAGGCGACGATCGGCATCTCCCAGAAACTGCCCATCCCGCAGAAACTCAACGCGGCCGCCGAGGCGGCGCGCGAGGAGACGCGGGCGGCGCATGCCGAGCTCGAGCAGACCAAGCTCGAGATCGCAGCCGAAGCAAGGCGAGCGTTCTGGCGTTACTGGCTCGCGGACCGAGCCCTGATCGTCACGCGGCAGAACGCCGACTTGCTGGCGGACTTGCAGGCCGCCGCGACGGCCCAGCTTCGCGCGGGCCGGGCCGGACAGGCCGACGTGCTGCGCGCGGCGACGGAGCTGGCCGCACTTGAGAACCGGATCATCGACCTCGAGCTCGACAAACAGATCGCCGCCGCGGCACTCAACCGTTTGCTGGACCGGCCGGTCGATGCCGAACTGCCCGAGCCGCCGGACGTGCGACCACAGGTGCCGGCGGTGGTCGCCGGCAGCAATCCACGCTTGGCCGCTCGCCTTGCGGAGATCGATGCGGCCCGACAGCGGCTGCGACTTGCAAGGCTCGACGACATCCCGGATCTGACCGTCATGGCCAACTACGGCTTCGTCGACGACGACGGCCTGGCGGTGATGGCCAATGGCGACGACCAGTGGTCGATCGGCTTCGGCATCAACCTGCCCGTTTGGCGCGACAAGCAGCGGGCGCAAGTTCGCGAGCGCCTGGCCGACGTGCTTCGGCAGCAGGACGAGCTTGCCGCGACGACCAACGACATCGAGTTCGAGATCCGCGAAGCGGTTGCCGAGGTCGAAGCGCAGCAGCGGCTGGTTGAGCTCTTCGACGACGAGATCATCCCCCAGGCGCGGCAAACGGTCGACGCGACCGCCGCCGCCTACCGCGCCGGCAACGCCGACTTCCTCGACTACGTCGACGCGTGGCGTCGCCTGCTGGATTTTGAACTCGCGCAGCGACAAGCCACCAGCGCCCTGGGCCGAGCGGCAGCCGACCTCCGCGAAGCAATCGGCGTTGCCGAACCCGCCCTGCAGCCCACGACTCAGACCACGACACAGACCAAGCCGGAGACACTTCCATGACCGAGAAATCCACCAGCCAGAACCCGGACCCGGATCGCCCGCGGCGCAGCATCGCGTGGTGGAAGCTGAGCCTCGGACTGCTCGCGGCGATCGGCCTCCTGATCATCGGCGTCGTGCTGTCGGGACCGATCCGTTCGACGGCCACCGCGTTGCTCGGTGACGATCACGAGCACTCAGAAGACGAGGGATGGTGGACGTGCGGCATGCACCCTTGGGTCGTGCTGCCGGCGCCGGACGGCGGGTGCCCGATCTGCAAGATGGACCTCGTCCCGCTCGACCCGGCGAAGTTCGCCGGCGAGCTGACGATCGACCCGGCGGTCGTGCAGAACATCGGCGTGCGGATCGGTGAGGTCGTCGAAGCGCCGCTTATCCAAACGGTGCGGACGGTGGGCAGTGTCGAGGTGGATGAGACGCGGTTGGCCGATGTCAACACGCGGTTCAGCGGGTTCGTCGAGGAGCTGTTCGTCGACGAAACCGGCCAGAAGGTCGAGGCAGGCGAGCCGTTGTTCAGCGTCTACTCGCCGGAGCTCTACGCCGCGGCGGACGAGTACCGGTTGGCGGTCGAGAACGCCGAGGGCGGCGGCGAGGTGCAGCAAGACATCGTCGCCGCGGCCGAGCGTCGGCTGCAACTGCTCGGCCTGACCGACGACGAGATCGGCCGGCTGTCGGACGAAGAAGGTGAGACGATCACCATCCGGAGCCCGGCTTCGGGCACGGTGCTCGACAAGATGGCGGTCGCCGGGATGCGGGTCGAGCCGGGGATGCGGATGTACCGCATCGTCGACCTGTCGAACCTGTACGTCCAGGCGACGGTCTACGAGGACGATCTGCCGCTCGTGGAGTTGGGCATGCCGGCGGTCGTGACGCTGCCGAACTTCCCCGGCGTCGAGGTCGAGGGTGAAGTGACCTTCGTGTCGCCGACGCTCGACCCGACCACGCGGCAAGGCCGCGTGCGAATCGAGGTCGCCAATGACGACGGCCGCATCAAGCCCGGCATGTTCGCGCAGGTGATGCTGACTCATAACAACGATCGGCCCGTTACGCTCGTTCCCCGCGAGGCCGTGATTGACACCGGCCGACGCAAGCTCGTCATGGTCTCGCTCGGAGAAGGACGATTCGACCCACGAGACGTCGAGACGGGCCGCGATGATGCGGGCGGCTTGGTCGAGATCCTCGACGGTGTCGAACCGGGCGAGAAGATCGTCACCAGCGGCCAGTTCCTGCTCGACAGCGAGGCCCGGACGCGCGAAGCGCTGGCCAAGATGCTCGTCGGCGACGACATGGCTGCCGATCAAGCGGCCGAGGTGGCGACGGCCGCCGTGGCTATCGACGAACTCACCACCGTTGAAGCGGAAAAGCTCAACGCCCTACTCCGGGCGTATCTCCCGATCAGCGACACCCTCAGCAGGGACGAGTTCGCCGGCGTGTCGACCATGGCCAACGACGTTGCCGTCGCTGCACGAGGCATGGACGCGAACGACATCGAAATTGCTGCACAGTCCGTCGCGGACGCCGGTGATCTTGAAACCGCGCGTCGGGCGTTCAGCGAACTCAGCAGGCTGGTGACCGAACGCGTGATGACGACTGGCGTGCCTTCGACGTTCGGCATCGAGGTCGCCCGGCTGCGGTGCCCGATGTTCCCGCCGGGGGAGAAAAGCCCGTGGCTTCAGGCCGCAGGCGAGCCGCGCAACCCGTACTACGGCAGCGCGATGCTCGCGTGCTTCGACGAGCGGGTGCTGATCCCCGCGACGCCGGTCGATGGCGCGTCGCCCGCCGCACTGCCGACCGAACAGACGACGGTGGCCGAGGCGACGGACGTCGAGCCGATGGCTGCGATGCCGGCGGACATGGCCGCGGCGCTCGTTGACGTGCTCCGAGCCTACCTCGTCGCCGCAGACGCACTCGCCGGCGATACAACGCGCAACCTCGACACCGCCGCCCCGGCTATGGCCGAGGCCGCCGAGCGTCTGGCGGCCCAAGCACCGACGCTCAATACCGAGGCCTTGGCCGAAGCCGCGGCGCAACTCGATACGGACGACCTGTCCGACGCGCGTCTTGCGTTCAAGGCGATCAGCGACGTGCTCTACCCGCTTGTTGTTGACGTCGGCGTGCCGCTCACGCTCGACGCCCAGCTCATCGCCGCCCGCTGCCCCATGTTCCCGGTGGGCCAAAAGACTTGGTGGATCCAGCCGGAGGGCGACCTGCGCAACCCCTACTACGGCAGCTCCATGCTCGCGTGCAGCGACGAGCAGGTCGAGCTCGCCGCGGTGCCGGTCTTGGAAGGAGCCGACTAGATGATCGCCGCCCTGATCCGCTGGTGCGTCTACAACCGCGTGATGGTCGTGCTGCTCGCGGCGGTGCTCGTCGCGGCCGGGGCGTGGTCGGCGCGGAACATCACCGTTGATGCCATCC
>CAYQCT010000236.1:0-3649 GCA_964416015.1 uncultured Tepidisphaerales bacterium | reverse complement strand
AGTCGCGTTCATGTCTGACAATCAACAACAACCGACGACGGACAACGGACCAACCGCGGCCCGGCTGCGTCTACTGACGGCGGTCCCGGTCTGCGACGGGCACGACTCGGCGATCAACACGATCAACCTCGAGCTCGTCCGCCGAGGGCACGAGGTGGTCTACCTCGGCTATCACCGGCCGGCGCGGGACGTCGTGAGGGCGGCGATGCAGGAGGGCGTGCACGTGGTCGGCCTCAGCAGCTACAACGGCGGGCACGTCGAGTTCTTCACCCAGGTCGTCGACGGCTTGCGGGGCACCGGCATCGGCGTCATCGGTGGCGGCGGCGGGACCATCACCCGTGACGACGAACGGCAAATGCTCGACCGCGGCGTCGACCGCATCTTCTTCGCCGGTACGCCCCTCGACGAGATGATGGACTGGCTGGCCGAGACCTACGCAGAGGCACGCCTTGCCTCCTCGAATGACGACGATCTCGCGATAAGCCGGCGGCTCGACGCGAACGACCCGTTCGGCAAGCCGCGCGACGTCCCCGTCATCGGTTTCACCGGGCCGGGCGGCGCGGGGAAGACCACCCTCATCGACGAGCTCGTCCTGCGGTTCCTCAAGCGCCGCGACGGCCGGGTCGCCATCCTGAGCCACGACCCGAGCATCGTCGGCAACGGCGCATTGCTCGGCGACCGGGCGACGATGATCCACAGCCAGCACGACCGCGTCTTCATGCGCTCCCTCGCCACCCGCGGTCAGGCCGGCGGGCTCGGGCCGCAAACGGCCGACATGCTCGATGTGCTCAGGAGCATCCCCGACGTCGAGCTGATCATCGTCGAGACCGTCGGCACCGGGCAGGAGGCGATTCCATTTACGAACGACATCGACCATAAACTCTTCGTCATGTCGCCCGAGTACGGCAGTCGCTTGCAGCTCCAGAAGATCGCCATGCTCGACGCGGCCGACACGATCGTCGTCAACAAGAACGACCGTGCCGGTGCCACCACCGCCAAGAACGAACTGGACGCGAGGCTCCGCATGGGCCGGAACGAACAGGCGGTCTTTACCACCTGCGCCAAACGCCACCGCGACGCGGGGGTGGACACGCTGTTCGCGCACCTGATGAACCCGAACAACGCAAACGCGCGACTTGAGCAAAGGGCCGCAAAGACAGAATGATTCTGCTCTTTGCGGAGCTTCGCCTCTTTGCGCCCTTGCGTTTCTCTGGATCCGACTATGCCCCTGCTCAAAGACATTGCCGACGCCGTCGACTCTTACAACGGCTTTGTGGAACAGGAGGTCGAGCGTGTCCGGACGGACTCCGACGCGGGGCGGGCGGTGATGGAGCGGTGGAAGGCCGCAAACGCGCAGGTCGGCAGCGTCACGACACCGACCGGGGTTGAGCTACCACGCGTCGCGCTTCCCTTTCTCGACGAACCCGGGAGCGTCGCCCGCTTCCTCGGCGAGGAGGGCCTGCCCGGCGACTTCCCGTTCGTCAGTAGCGCCTACCGCGAGATGTACCTCGAGCCGGATACGACGACAAATGGTCATAAAAAGGTCGAGGAGCCGACCCGCCTCTTCGCCGGCCTCGGGCTCGCGGAGGACACGAACGACCGCTTCAAGTACCTGACGAAACATCAGCGATCCGCCCGCCTGTCAACCGCCTTCGACGGGCCGACACTCTACGGCATGGACAGCGACGCCGACGGCGTGGCCGGCAAGGTCGGCGAGGGGGGCGTCGCCGTCGACACCGTCGACGACATGGTCCGCCTCTACGACGGCTTCGACCTCGATCAGGACGTGTCGGTGTCGATGACGATCAACGGCCCCGCCCCCACGATCCTGGCCATGTACGTCGCTGCGGCCAAGCGGCGGTTTGGTGGTGATGTTGTTGGAAAGCTAAGGGGTACGATCCAGGCGGACGTCCTGAAAGAAGTCCAGGCGCAGAACGAATGCCTGTTCCCCGTCGATGCGAGCCTGCGATTCCTGGCCGACATGGCGGAGTACACGACGGCGAACATGCCGCGGTTCTACCCGATCAGCATCAGCGGCTACCATATCGCCGAGGCCGGTGCGACGCCCGTGCAGCAGGCGGCCTACACGCTCTCCAACGGCTTTGCTTACGTCGAGCTGTTCGCCGGTCGCGGCATGCAGATCGAGCAGTTCGCCCCGCGGCTGAGCTTTTTCCTCGACTGCGGCTTGGAGGTCGAGTACTGGGCACTCGCCCGCGTCTGTCGGAAGATCTGGGCCGTCGGCATGCGCGACGTCTTCGAAGCCGGCGAGCGAGGCCAGCGCTTCAAGCTCCACACGCAGACGAGCGGGCGCAGCCTCATCGCCGCCGAGTTCAAGAACAACCTGACCCGCACTGCCGTCGAGATCCTGATGGCCTGCGCGAATGCGACCAACAGTGTTCACAGCAACTCCGCCGACGAACCGTTCACTACGCCCGGTGAGGAGTACGTCCGCCTCGCCGCCCACGCGCAGAGCATCCTGCTAGAGGAGAGCGGCCTGTTCCGCCACATGATGAACACCGTGCCGGGAGGCCCCGGCATGCGGGCGGTCGAGCGGGCCGTCGAAGCCGGCATTCTCGCCGAGTTCCGCGAGATCGACCGCCTCGGCGGCGTGATCGAGGCGTGCGAGCAACGCTACCAACGCAGCCAGATCCAGGCCGCCGCGCATCGGCTGGAGACACAGATCTATGACGGCACGCGTCCGGTCATCGCCCTGAACCGCTACGCCGACGAGGAAGGCGAGAACGAGCTTGCGAAGATGGAGATGGCCCGCACGCCGCGTGAGAAGCAACAGCAGCAGATCGACCGCGTCCGCGCGTTCAAGAGCGAACACCGCGCCGAGGCCGGCCCCGCACTCGACCGGCTGGAGAAGGTCGTCGACGAGGGCGGCAACGTCTTCGCCGAGCTTCTGCACACGGTCGAGTTCTGTACCCTGGGCCAGATCACCGAGCGACTGCACGAAGTGAGCGGGCACTATCGGCCGACCGTCTGATCGTATAAAAGCACACCATGAGCACCCTCGCCCAACGCATGGCCGACTACGCCGGCCGACTGACGTTCGAGTCCCTGCCGGCGGAGGTCGTGCACGAGGCCAAGCGGGTCGTCATCGACTCGCTCGGCGTCGCGCTGGGGGCATGGCGCGAGGAGCCGTGCCGCATCGCCCGGGACCTGGCCAACCACTACGCGGCCCGGCGAGAATTCGGCGCGACGGTGCTCGGCACGAACCACCACGCGCCGCCCGACTGGGCCGCGTTCGCCAACGGCATCTGCGTCCGCTACTTCGACTACAACGACACCTACCTGTCGAAGGAGCCGGCCCACCCGAGCGACAACATCACCGCCTGCCTCGCCGCCGCGGAGCTGGCCGGCAAGGGTGGCCGCGACCTGATCACGGCGATCGTGCTGGCCTACGAGGTGCAATGCCGGCTCTGCGACGCCACGAGCATTCGTGCCCGCGGCTGGGATCATCCGACCTACGGCGCGTTCAGCACCGCACTGGCTGCGAGCTATCTGCTCGACCTCGATCATAAGCGGACCGTGCACGCGCTGGGCATCACCGGGACGAATGCCGCCCAAATGCGACAGACGCGTGCCGGGGAGTTGAGTCATTGGAAGGGCGTCGCCTTCGCCCACGCCGCCCGGCACGGGGTCT
>CAYQCT010000235.1:0-3663 GCA_964416015.1 uncultured Tepidisphaerales bacterium | reverse complement strand
GGTGGCCCGAGCCATCGGCGAGCGGGTCGAGCGTGACGACGCCCGCCGCTTCATAAAGGCGGAACGGGAAGAACTGCGCCTGGAAGGAAGCTCCTTCAAACGCAAGCCGTGCCGTCAACTGCGGCGGAGAACGCGACCCGTCCGCTGCCCCCGGCTCACGCGTGACGCGTGCGTACCCCTTGGCCCGGCCGGACGGGTTGAACTTCGCGTAGCCCTCGCGAACGACCGACGGCAAGGACCCCAAATAAGGCGGATCACGCGGCAGCGTGAGGTACGCGGTGCCGACCGACTCGACCATCAGCGACAAGCCGGCGTTCATCGCGTACCGGTCGGCGAAGCCGGAGATTCGCACGCGGTTCGCCGGGGCGTCGCCCGTCGAATCGTCGATCAGCGTCGCAAAGATCTCCTCGACCCGCAGCCCGTCGCGACGGAACTGCATCGCGCCGGTCACGTCGCCGAGGCGAACCTTGACGAGCCTCGCCCGCGTCGCCGCCGTCTCGACCAGCGGCACGAGCGGCTGGGCAAACCACCACTGCCGCAGTTGGGCCGCCCACGCCGGTGCGTTGGCTTCGACGTACTGGCGGACACGCACTTCCTCGTTCGGCAGCCAGGCGACCGGATCGAGCGCCGCGTTGCCGCCGTTGAGGTGCAGCACGGCCTCGGCGGTGACGTTCTGCGGTTCGTCGGCGTGGTAGATGAAACTGACGTCGCTAACCTCGATGTTGCCGGCGAGTTCGTGGCGGGCGATCCACGCGTGTGCCGCGGCGGGCAGGTACTCGAGGACGCGGGCGACTTCGATATCTCGGATCGTGCCGTCACTGATGCGCAGTGTCCCGGCCTCGCGGTCGAGCCGGAGCAAGCCTGACGTGCTCGGTCCAGCGACGAGATCGCCCTGCCGGCCGGGGACGAGCGTCCACAGCCGCACGTCATACGGCACCTCGGTCGAGGCAGACTCGTCCTGCTCCGCAGCCTCGTCCAACGGCCGCAGGATCGCGTGCAGGTTGATGTTGCCACGCGGCGTGATCCGGCCGTTACTGTCCCGCGCCAACAGCTCGGCGCGGGCGTTACGCAGCACGAGCTCCGGCAGCGGCGGCGGACGCACGCCGCCCTCGCGCTCGGGCTGACCCTTGCGGCGATTCGTCAAAAGCCCCAGGTCCTGCAGATTCCACCGGCCGGCCGACGGACCTTCGGCGTCTTCGACGAGGCGGACCGTCGGGTTCAAGGCCGTCACCCGCGCCGCCGTCAGGTCGCCGGCGAGCAGCCCGAACAGGTCGTACGCGAGGTCCACCCGCGTCGCGCTCAGCAGCAGCCGGTACTCCTCGTCCGGCGTCGGCTCGGCGTCGCCGACGGGCGTGTAGATGCGAACGCCCTCGACCCGCAGGCCGCCGAACAGGGCGAAGTCGGCCGCGTCGACCTGCACCTCGGCCCCGAGCATCCGCTCGAAGTACCGCTCGGTCATGCCACGCAGACGGTCCTCATCGGTGAACCACAAATAGCCGCCCAATGCAGTCGTAAGGACGGCCAATGCGATGAGCCGGGCGATGCGTCGGCCCGGATGGTGCCGCGGGCGGATCGGACACGACCGCCGCCAGGTCGCGTCGAAGAGCCACCGATCCTCGCCACGGCAGAGGCTGGCGGTGAAGTCGGGAACCAGACGCATGCAGAAGCTTCGAGGAGGAGGCCGACTGCTACTACGAACGTGCCGACGCCGGGTTTGCCCGCCGACTCAGAAGCCGCGCCGCGCCCGCCGCCGCTAACACAGCCACCGGTGCCGCCACCGGCAGCCGATACCGCGGCGAACCGACCGTCGCTGCGTGCGCCAGCGAAATCGCCACGATCGGCACCGCCAGCAGCACCCGCGCCCGCCGCGACGCCCGGCCCACGAGCACGCCGAACAACGCCAGAACCAGCACCGGCACCGCCACCGCCGCGGCGAAGATCGCTGATGCCGTCCCCGCACTTCGCGGCCAGGGCGACCACGTCCGCGCGACCTTCTTGACGCTCAACACCGCCGCCCGCGGCGGGTCAGCCAGCACGGCCTGCCACGCCCTCTCGCGTAGGTAGCGGTCACGCTCGACCTCCGTCAGCAGCGTCAATTGCGGCATGCGGCGGACGAACGACTGGTCGCTGCCGCCGTCCGTGTTGTCGAAGTTCCAGCCGTCGTAGAGCGTGATGCCGCCGTTGGTCGTCGTCCAGACCCACGAGCCCAGCACCTGCTTGTTGCGAGCGGCCCACGGCAAGAGCAGCAGAACCAGACACACGACCGCCGTCATCATCGGCGGCAACGGCCAACTGATGCGCCGCGTTCGCGGCAGCACCGCCAACGCGAAGACGACCGCGAGGAAGACGAGCGCCATCGACGGCCGCAGGTAGACGCCGATAGCGAGCAGTGCGAGGCCGAGCAGAACGCCCCGCCGCCTCCCGCGGACGACGCCGAGCATGCCCCAGGCGACGCAGGCCGAGGCGGTCGTCTCCGTCAGGAGCAGCGATGAAAAATATGCCTGCAACGGATCGAGCGCGATCGCCGCCGCGGCCACAAGCGGCCATCGGCCCGGCACCGACGCGGCCTTGGCAAGCAGGAACGCGGCATAAGCGGTCAGGACGTCGAGCAACGCCTGCACAATTCTCGCCGCCGTCTCGTTCGTCCCCAGGACCGCCAGGAACAACGGGTATCCGGGCATCCGTTGGGCGACGAGCGTCTGCGGCGGCACGTACCGCTCGTCCGTCACCGCGTACGGCCCGAAATCCAGCATCGCCTCCGCCAACGCCACGTACTCGACCTGATCCGGCAGCTTCTGCAAGCCGTCGCCGGACGGCCCCGGCGTCAGGATCGCCAACGCGAGTCGCACCGACAGGCCGAGGCAGAGCACCAGCGTCAGCCAACGCCCGGTCCGCGGCGCGGCGGCGGCATCAGCGGGAGAGACATCGTCGGCCTGTCGTAACAACGCGGTCCATCGTCGCCGCTGGCGTGACAAAGGCAACCGGTGGCTTTCCTCGCGTGGGTGGGCGCAATGCAACGCCCACGGGCAAAGCCCGTGGGCGTTCGAGTGTCCCATGAGTCGCACCGCGCGAGGGCGGTCTAGTCGTCGACGTCTTCCGCCGGACGACGCGAGCGGCTGCGGCTACGCGGGCGCTTCTCGCCCTCGTCACCTTCGCCACCGCTGCGGCGACCACGGCCGCGCGGGCGGTCGTCGTCGCCCTCCTCGCGCGGACGACGCGGCACGCCGATCGTGTCCTCTTCGCCACGCTCTTCCAAAACCTTCTTGCGGCTGAGCTTGATCCGGCCCTGCTCGTCGATGAGCACGACCTTGACCTCGATCTCCTGGCCGACCTTGAGATGGTCGCCGACCCGCTCAACGTAGTTGCTCGACAGCTCGCTGACGTGCACGAGGCCGTCGGTCTCCGGAGCGATCTCGACGAACGCGCCGAAGTCCTTGATGCTGACGACTTCGCCCTTGTAGATCCGGCCGACCTGCACCTGCTGGGTCATCGCCTCGACGATGTCGCGGGCCTTCTCGGCGCCGCCCGGCGTGGTGCTGCTGAACTGCACCGTGCCGTCGTCTTCGATATTGATGTTCGCGCCGGTTTCCTCCTGGATCTTGCGGATCGTCTTGCCGCTCGGGCCGATGACCTTGCCGATCTTCTCGGGGTCGATCTTGATCG
>CAYQCT010000234.1:0-3676 GCA_964416015.1 uncultured Tepidisphaerales bacterium | reverse complement strand
ACGACCTCAACGTCCACATGAACGGCCAGCGGGCGGACGCGACGCTGTCGGGCGTCTCGATCCTGACGGGCAAGCAGCACGTCGACAACCACACGCTGCTGGACCACCAGGAGCCGGATTGTCCGAGTTTCGAGCTGTACAAGCACGTGCTCGACGACGAGGCGACGGGCATTTTCAAGGGGCAGATCTTCGTCGCCCAGAAGGCCCAGCGGACGGACTCGAAGCAGTCGAGCCGAAGCCTGTTGCTCAGCGACAGTGCGGCGATGCAAAGCCAGCCGGCGCTGGAGATTTACGCGGATGACGTCAAGTGCACGCACGGCAGCACGACCGGGCCGTTGGACGAAGGCAGCGTTTTTTACCTCAATAGCCGCGGCGTGAGCACGGAGACGGCGAGGCGGCTGCTCACGTACGCGTTCGCGGCGGACGTGACGCGTCGTATCAAGGTCGCGGCGGTTCGGCAGCGGGTCGAAGACTACATGGCCAAGCAGCACGGGCTGCCGACGGACTTTCGGATCCAGGAGCTGACGGAGGCGACGGAAGATGTCGTGTTCTAGTGTCGAGCCGGAACTGGCACTGTGCGTTGCCACCGAGTGTACTTCTTTTGGAACAGGAAGCTAGGCGAAGTTACTGCTTCGGCTGGAGGAACGAAAGATGGTGCGTCGCATGCATCAGGTGGATCGTCTGCCAGACGTCTGGCGGTAGTTGGCCGAGGAACGGCTCGTCGGCGAAGGGTGCACCAGAGGCACGGTGTTGCTCGAAACGATCAGATGCGGCTGCAAAGCGTTGAACGCCGACCGCGTCGTCCACTGTCGGCGGCCGAAGCGACCTCAGCGTCGGAAAGCCACGCGGCATCGGTTGTGACAGGACGAAGTCGTTTACGATCAGCTTTCGCAGCAGGAATTGCACCGCTCGAGGGAAGCTCTTGCCTGCGAAGCCGTCGAGGCTGGCATTGGTAAAGGTCGCGAGGTGGTCCGTCACCTGCCCGAGCGTCCAGCGTCCGCCCGACGTGTAGCCGTCATTGAGCAGCTGCTTCGCGTCGCCCACCGCGGCATCCAGCGTACCGAACCGGTCCAGATCTCTAAGCTGTCGCTTCGGCATCGCCCATGCTTGGGTTCCGACCGAAGTAGGAGATGCGACAAGTCGGCAGATCGATACTTTGCAGTCTTTGTATAATCCTGGCCATGCGACGAATCACGAGCGGCAATCCCTTGTTCTCCGGCCATTACGCTGATCCAGAAAGCGCCGTATTCGAAGATCAATACTGGATCTATCCGACGGTTTCTGCCGCGTATGAGGAGCAGACGTATCTTGACTGCTTCAGCTCCCCGGATCTGGTCGTCTGGACCAAGCACGAACGGATCGTGAGCACGGAGCAGATAAGGTGGGCTTGGCAGACGATGTGGGCTCCGTGTTGCGTCGAGAAGGACGGCCGCTACTTCCTCTTCTTTGGGGCGAACGACATCAAGCCCGGCGAGCCTGGCGGTATAGGCGTCGCCGTCAGCGACTCACCGGCCGGCCCGTTTCTCGACCACATCGGTCGGCCGCTCATCGACGAGCACCACAACGGTGCCCAGCCGATCGACCAATTCGTCATGCAGCACGACGGCGATTGGTACATCGTGTACGGCGGCTGGAGCCACTGCAACATCGCCCGTCTCGCAAGCGACTTCAAGAGTCTTGTCCCGTTCGACGACGGCTGCATTGCCCGTGAGATCACGCCCGACAACTACTGCGAAGGCCCGTACCTCTTCAAGCGAAAAGGCATCTGGTACTTCATGTGGAGCGAAGGCAACTGGGGCGACGACACCTACGCCATCGCCTACGCCATGGCCGGCAGCATGTGGGGACCGTGGGAACGCGTCGGCACGATCATCGAGCCGAACCCCCTTGCTGCTACCGGCGCCGGCCACCACAGTGTTCTGCACAAGCCCAACAGCGACGACTTCTACCTCGTCTACCACCGCCGCGAGGCCGGCGTGACCGCCCGCCACGCCCGCGTCAGCTGCCTGGACCGCATGACGTTTCACGCCGACGGCACCATCCGGCCAATCGTCATGACGAAGGAGGGCGTGCCGAGGAACCCGTTGTAGGCGTTGCGACACATAAAGTTCGCGACGCCCGCTAAGGGGGTTACTCTACGCCTATACGCGTGCTTTCAATAGAGCTCTCAGCCACAAGGTCACGAGCAGCCCGCGGTCGGCGGTCCAGAGACGAAAAAAAATGTTGTCGAACGAGTTGCACAGAGACCCATAATCTGGTTCATTACCGCAGCTCACTACGGTTGCGGCAGTGGGTGCGCCGCACGGCGCGAGACGTTCTGCGGAGACAGGACGCGTCGCTGGGTCAGCGTTGTACCACCCGCAAAAGGTGCGGGCGGCAGTTTTACGTTTCGGTCGCGGTCGAAACGTGATCGTGATTGATTGCTTCGGAGAGATCCCTATAAAACACGTTTTGTCCACGCTGGCTGCGGCCGGTCTCGCTTCGTCGGCGTCCGCGCAGGTCGCCAGCTTTTCCCAGAACCTCGGCGACCTCGTCGTCTCCGGCCAAACGGTCGTCCCGATCGACACCAGCGTCGTCTCGGGAGACTTCGTCGCCTTTCGCGTCACGACCGACTGGTCCGTCGCCACCGGCGATCCGTTCTCGAGCGAGGCGAGCCTCTTCTTCGGTGACCCTTCGACATTCACCATCATCAGCGACACGGCCGTCGGGCTCAACGCCGTCGACTCAGGTGCGCCCGTTCCCAATCTGACCTTCGTCGGCGAGTTCTTCGAGAACCCGGCGGCGGCTCCTTTGATCGACTTCGTCGTCGACAACGACACGTTCGGCGACGCCAACTTCGACGACACGCTCATCGAGTGGTTCCAGGCGGACGACCTGCCCTCGACACCGTCACGGTCGGCGGCGGCCCGGCGTCACCAAATGCTCCCGCGTCCTTCATCGACCTGGGCGTCGTCGGCAACGTCGGCGACCCGCTCGTCTTCGACACGCTGGGCAGCTTGAACAACTTCGGCAACACGGCCGATACCGACGTCGGCCTCTACGCGGCCTCCGGCGAGCTGCTGGCTGTCAACGATGACGGCCCGACCGACGTCACAAGCCTCATCGAAGTCCCGGCGAGCGACACTTCGATCGTTATCGACGCTGCTGGTGGCCTATCCCTTGCGACCCTGATCGTCGGCCCCGGCGACTACTTTCTCGCCATCGATGAGTTCGATACGTTGTTCGCGGAGGACTTCGACATCACGGCCGGTCTCGAGCCGGGCGAGACGCTCGACATCTTGCTGAACCTCAACGGCACGCTCGTCGAGTCCTTCACGGTCACCGATGCCGGCCCCGTGTTCGCGAAGTTCACGGTGGTTCCCGAGCCGACGCTCGGCCTCGCCGCTCTCGCAGCCGCGCCGCTGCTCCTGCGTCGTCGCCGCGCTTGAGCTTTAGCGTTGACAGCAGTAATTGAGCCGGTCCGCTGGTGCGGGCCGGCTCGTCTTACGGAAATTCGCTAGCGCGTGCGGCCGACTACCCCTGCGGCTGCGAGGTGACAGCGCCACCGCTCGCCGGGCCGACGAGGGCGGCGTACTTGGCGATGGCGCCGGTGTCGTAGCCCGTGACGCGCGGCGTCCAGGCGGCCCGGCGGCGGACGAGTTCGTCTTCGTCGACCTCGAGCTCGATCGTGCCCGTG
>CAYQCT010000233.1:2177-3708 GCA_964416015.1 uncultured Tepidisphaerales bacterium | reverse complement strand
GGCAAACTCAGCGGCAACAGCGTCGAACAACTCCGCGGCGGCGCCGGCGGACGCGTCGGCACGGAGACGACCGCCGCCAAGCGGCACCCTGCCGATTTCTTACTATGGAAGCCGGACCAAAACCATCTGATGAAGTGGTCCAGCGACTTCGGCACCGGCTACCCGGGTTGGCACATCGAATGCTCGGCCATGGCCCGTCGGCACCTTGACGCCGATGTCATCGACTTCCACACAGGCGGCGAAGACAACATTTTCCCGCACCACGAGTGTGAGATCGCCCAGTCTCGCGGCGCGACGGGCCACGAGAGCTTCTCGAAGTTCTGGTTGCATGGTCGGCATCTTCGCGTCGAGGGCGAGAAGATGAGTAAGTCGAAGGGCAACTTCTTTACCGTTCGGGACGTGCTCGACGGCAAGGCGACCGACGGACGCGAGGTCGCGCCCGAAGTCCTGCGATACGAGTTAATCCGCAGCCACTACCGCGGCACCGCCAATTTCACCGCCGGCGGCCTGCGGGACAGCGGCAGCGCGGTGGCGAAGCTGCAACGCCTGCACGGCGACGCCGCCGATCGCGCCGATCGCGCCGAGGCGGGCGACGTCGGGCTCAACATTGGACCGCTGCCCAAGTTCGTCGCGGCGCTCTGCAACGACCTTAACGTCGCGGCTGCCTTGGCGGCGGTCTTCTCCTGGGCGAACGACCTTCCCACCAATGCCGATCCTGCCGAGACGCGGGCTGTGCTCGAGAAAGTCGACCGCGTCGTCGGCTTCCTACCGAAGCAGGCGGACGAGTCGGCGGACGAGACGGTCGACCTGGCGAGGCAGATCGACGCCGCGCGTGCCGCAAACGACTTCAGTACGGCCGACGCGATCCGTAGCGACCTGCTCGCCCGCGGGTTCAAGGTGCTGACGACGAAGCAGGGTACGACGATCGAGAAGCCGCTCGCCTGACGCAGCCACGCAGGAGGACGACCCGTCAGCCGAAAAAGGCTTGACAGCTCGCTGCCGACGTGGCATTGTGTCCAGATCGTGGATATGGTTCAGCAGGACAAGTCGGGGAACGACGGGCTCGAGCTGCTCCGCCAGCCGTACCCGGCACGCGGGGCCGTCGAGGTGCTGTGCCGACGGGTGCGGCAGGACCTCGAACGCCGCCGTCCCGCGGCGGGATCGACATTCTTCACCGACCTCGAGCTCGCCCGCCGGACCGGGCTGAGCCGGTCGACCATCCGCCGTGCGCTCGTGCAGCTGCAACGCGAGGGCTGGCTTTCGCGTGAGGTCGGCCGCGGCACGTTTGTCGGGCCCCGCGCCAGCCGACCCACGCGCAAGGCCGAGCAGCGAAGCCTGCGGATCGCGGTGGTCATGTTCGACATCGCCAGCTTCGACGATGACTGGATCACGCCGACGATCCTCTCCGGCATCGACGAGGCGGCCGAAGAAGTGCACGCGACGGTCGAGCTGCTCGGCCTGCGCGAGCCTGACGCCGATTCACTCGGCCGCCGGCTCGCCCGGGAGAAGCCCGACGCGCTGATCTCGCTCG
>CAYQCT010000233.1:0-2167 GCA_964416015.1 uncultured Tepidisphaerales bacterium | reverse complement strand
TCGCCGCCCAGCCGCGGGATGCTTTGATCCTCCGCGACGCGATGCGGCTGGAGATTCCGACGCTCGTGATCGGCACCGCCCACCAGTTCCTGGGCCTGCCCGCCGTCGTCGAGGACAATCGTCAGGGCATCTCGCTGGCGACGCAGCAACTGCTCGACGCCGGCCACGAACGCATCGGCCTGATCCTCAATCGCTGGCCCGGTGCGTGGGTGTTCCAGCGGCACGAAGGCTTTGTCCAAACGCTCCGCGACGCACGTCTCGACGCCGACGAGCCGGGCACCTGCTGGATCGGCACCGGCGACCATCCCGGCTACGACGACCACCGCAAGCTCCGCACGATGGTGACGACGCAGCCTGAGGGCGTGACGTGGCTCGGCCGGTATCAGCCGACGGCGGTCGTGGCTGGCAGCTATGCCGGCATTGACATGCTCGGCCACGCCGCGCGCCGGCTCGGGCTGTCGATTCCGCGGGACCTGTCGGTGACCGCGCTCGACCCGCACCCGCACGCCAAGGAATGGCTCGGCGTCCGCCCGACGCTGGCGCACCTTCCGCTGCGCCAGCTCGGCCGCACCGCCGCGCAGACCGCCCGCACGTATGCCGAGGGCGTCAGGCCGCCGGAGCTGACGGTCGTGCCCTTCGAGCTGCACCCCGGCCGCAGCATCGCCGCCCCGCGCCTCGCGACGGCCTTTCCCGATTCACCCGACGACGCCCGCCCATCCCGCACCGCTGCGGGACTCGGCCGCGGCTGATCGTCTTGTCTGACCCGCTCCTTTCCCACCACCCCTTCGGAGGATTCTGATGAAGACGCTTACACTTTTCGCCGCGACCGCACTCCCCATCGCCGCCGCCTCGGCCGCGCCGGTCGCGTCGCCGTTCCTGGAGACGTTCGATGACGCGATGACGGAGGTTGCCTTCAACTTCATTGAAGATTCAGGCGATATGGCCTCCGGCGTCGGCTCACAGGGCACCGCCCCGGGCTGGACCGTGCAAGGTGGTCAAGCCATCTTCTACGACAATTCGAACTTCGGCGACCGTGGAACGGCGAATGTGGAGGTCGGGGTGTCCTCCGTCGACGCCGCCGCCTTCAGCATGAGTGCCGATTTCGAGGTCTTCGCCATCAACTTCACCCAGTCGAAGCTCGGTGTGTTCGCGTACGCCCAAGGTCCGGGCAGCTTCAACGACGACTTTGTTGGTCTCTACGCCTTTGTGCAGGAGAACGACACTTCGGGGAACAATTACGACTTCAACCTCCTCGTTGGTGTCGATGGAACGACCACGCCTCTCGGGACGTCCACAACGTTCGACCTCACTGACGGTTCCCCGGATTTTAGCATCGATCTTGTTGGTGTCGCTGATGGTCTCGGTAACATCGATGTCACGGCAACGTTCTCACCCGATGGAGACGCACCAATTGTCTTGACGAATTCTATCTCCGCGTCCAGCCTGCTCGGCAATCAGTTTGGCGTCCGTTCCAATCCAGGCTTCAACACCCTTGAGGTCGGCGTTGACAACTTCGCCGTCACGGCCGTCGTCCCCGAGCCCGCCTCCGCCGCCGCCCTCGGCTTACTCGGCCTCGCCGGCCTGTGGCGTCGGCGGTAGCACAAGCTTCCTCCTCAACGGGCGGGGCAGGCATCTCCGGATGCCTGCCCCGTTTTGCGTTCGGGAATCATGCAAAGGCCGTTCGAGAGCTCGGGCCGTAGCAGCGGTGGCTCGCCGCTGCCGTCCAGTTTCGCAGAAGACCCCGGATCCAGAGGCAGCGGCGAGCCGCCGCTGCTACGTTCTCACACGACCCCCAGCTCAAAGCCCCAGCCGCTGTTTCCACTCCGCCAGCTGCTTCTTCAGAGGCTCGCCACCGGCCGCGCCGGCGGACTGGTAGCGGGCGACGACGTTCCTTGCTCCGAGGGCGTCGTACACGTCTTCCCCAACGCCCACGGGCTCCAGCCCGTGGGCTTTCAGCGCCTCCTTGAAGTCATCGACGCTCAGGTCTTCCAGCTTCGTCTTCCCCTCTCGCTCACACTTTGCAACGAGCGACCCGACGACCTGGTGGGCGTTGCGGAAGGGCACACCCTTGACGACGAGGTACTCGGCCAAACTCGTCGCGTCCATGAACCCGCCTTCGCAGGCGGCCTCGCACTTGTCCTTGACGAATTCGGTGTTGTTCACGATC
>CAYQCT010000232.1:0-3790 GCA_964416015.1 uncultured Tepidisphaerales bacterium | reverse complement strand
GTCGAATAAACGGCGGCCGATGGCGGCGGTGATTTCGTCGCATGTCCGCTTCAGCTCGTCCAGCTGCGCCTGATTCGCCAGCGTCTCAACGTTGAGGCCGCGGACCGGGGCGCGGCTGACGATGAACGCGACCACCGTCGGCACCGGTTGACCGTCCACGTCGCGCTTCCAGCGAAGCTTCTCATTCAGCCGATGCAGGCCTTCGATGAACAGGTCGAGGCCCTTGTTCTTGTATTCGTAGCGCCCGCTCGTGAACAGGTAGAGCGTCTTGTCGAGATCGAACGGGCCGTTGGCGAAGAAGTGGCCGCGGACGAAGTTGTGAATCTCCTGCTTGTAGAGATCGTGCAAGTGATGAAACTCGTGCGGCGCTTCAAATCGCTCGAGGTCGAGCCCGTTCGGCACGAGCACGTCCGGCTCACGCGCGAGCAGGTGCTCGGCCTCGCGGCCGGTGACGTCGCTGACGGTCGTGAAGACGGTCGCGGCGTGCGCGGCGGCCTTCTCGAGGCGGTGCCGCGGGCCGATGCCGTACTTGTCGGCTTCTTTGTCGGCGTCGTAGAAGGGCAGGTGGTCGTAGAACCGCGGATCGTCGCCGGCGAGGTACCGGCCCAGCAGCGTCGCGTGCGTGGTGAAAACCGTCTGCACCGGCACCTGCAGGTGCGCCAGCCGCGGCAACGCGACGCCGGCCATCCACTCGTGAAAATGTGCCAGCGTCGGCCGCTGTGCCGACGCGTTCACTTCCGCGGCCGCGGCGAGGAGCTCCACGACGCTGAAGCCGAAGGCGACGCATTCGTTGACTTCCTGATCGGTCGGATCCGTCGCGATGCCGTGGTCGGCCCAGAGCAGGTACTTGTCCTCGTGCAGCCGACCGAAGCGGGCCGAGTGGTCGAGCAGAATCGTTCGCGGCCGCCCGGGCACAAGCCAACGACCGTGCCGGGCGACGACGCCGCGACGTTCGGCGGCGTTGAGGATGTCGCGCCAGACGCCGTCGGGCGACGTCTCTTCGAACTCGGTCGCGGCGGTGCGTTCGTTGTACGGACCGACGAGGGCGTAGCGTTCCTTCCAGCGGTCGATCATCGTCCGCGCTTTGGTGCGCAGGACGGTGTAGATGCCGCCGAGCTGCCAGCAGACTTCCCAGCCGACTTCGAGGCAGAGGGCGTTGCGGTTGAGGCTGTCGAGGGTGGGCGTGGCGCTCGTCGCCGGCCGCCGCCGCTGCGTATCAGGCATCGCCGGCAGCATATCGCCCCACGTCCGCCGCACACGCGGCGCGTTGCTTCCGGTCACGCGCTGGCCTACGCTGGTCGCCCGCGCCCAGGTGGCGGAATTGGCAGACGCGCTACCTTGAGGTGGTAGTGTCCATTTAACGGACGTGCTGGTTCGAATCCAGTCCTGGGTATCTGCCCCGCGGAGCTCTCTTCACGTGAACCACGCCGACCTCGTCGAGGCTCTCGTCCGCATCGTCGGCGTGGGCAACGTGTCGCACGACCCGGCGGAGCTGGCCGTCTTCGAGACCGACGGCTTTACCCTCGCCCGAGGCCGACCGGCGGCGGTCGCGTTCGGCACGTCGAGCCGGCAGATCGCCGACGTCCTGACGCTGCTCCGCGACCACGACGTCCCGGTTATCCCCCGCGGCAGCGGCACGGGCCTGACCGGTGGGTGCGTCGCGACGGACGCGTCTCGGCCGGGCGTGATCGTGTCGACGACACGGATGCAGCGGGTGCTGGCCGTCGACCTCGACAATCGCGTCGCACATGCCGAGGCGGGCGTGCGAAACACGCAGCTCACGGAGGCCGTCGCGGCCGTGCCGGGGGGCAGCGCGTTCCATTTTGCGCCGGACCCGAGCAGCCAACGCGCCAGCACGCTCGGCGGCAATGCAGCGACCAACGCCGGCGGCCTGCACGTGCTCAAGGACTTCGTCACCAGCAGCCACGTCGTCGGACTCGAAGTCGTCACGCCCGAAGGCGAGCTGATCACGATCGGCGGGGCCAACGGCGTGTACGGCAGCGTGAGCGGCGTCGATTTGCCAGGCCTGCTGTGTGGCAGCGAGGGGACGCTCGGCTTCGTGACGTCGCTTTGGGTCCGCCTGACGCCGAAGCGGCCGATCTTTCGCGTAGCCGTCGCGACGTTCGGCAGCCAGGCGGAGGCGTGTGCGGCGGTCAGCGACGTCGTCGCCAGCGGCCTGCAGCCGGCGGCGATGGAGATGCTCGACGGGGCGATGGTCAAGGTCGTCAACGACGTCTTCGGCATCGGCATCCCGGCAGGCACGCAGGCGATGCTGCTGGCCGAGCTCGACGGGCCGGCGGACGCGTTGGACGAGGAGCTGGCGGAACTCGTCGCCATCTTCGAACGGCACGGGTCGCAGACGATCGAGACGGCGAGCGACGCGGCACGGCGGGCCGAACTCTGGACGGCCCGCCGTAAGGCGTTCGGTGCAATCGGCCGGATCAGCCCGAGCTATTGCACGCAGGACGCATGCGTGCCGCGGTCGAAGCTGGGCGAAGTGCTCGAAACGATCGGCCGGATCGGCCGCCGGCACGGGCTGACGATCAACAACGTCTTCCACGCCGGCGACGGCAACGTGCATCCGATTTTCCTCTACGACGACCGCGACCCGAAGCAGATCGACATCTGGAGACCGCAGAAGAAGTGTTGCAGGCCTGCATCGATGCCGGCGGTACGATCAGCGGCGAGCACGGCATCGGCGTCGAGAAATTGTTGATGATGCCGCGACTCTTCGACGCGCCGACGCTCGACGCCTTCCGCGGAGTCAAGCGAGCGTTTGACCCGAAGGATCGGCTGAACGCGGGGAAGCTCGTGCCGGACGAGACGACCCGGAACGTGTCGCCTGCCTCGCCGGGTCGTCGTGTCCCGCAGTAGTCGCGCGAGAACCGGCGCGGCCTCCTACGCTGCGGGCGAATGACGCAGGTCGCGGAGAACGAGCAAACCGTCCAGGAGCACGACGCGATCGAGCTGTCGCCGGAATTGCAAGAGCGGCGACAGGCCGCGCGTGCAATTGCCATCGAGGCGGCGCGGCTTTGCAAGGACCTTCGGTGCGAGGACGTGAAAGTACTCGACGTCGCCGGGATCTCGCCGATCTGCGACGTCTTCGTCGTGGCGACGGGTGCGAGTCCGCGGCAGATGTGGAGCGTGGCCCAGCAGGTCGAGGAGATCGCCAAGGAGCGGGACTATCACGCCCTTTTCTCGCCAAAGCGGAGCGACGAGGGCGGCGACCGGTGGATCAGTCTTGACCTGATCGACGTCATCATTCACTTGTTTTCCGAAGAAGCCCGCACGTTCTACGACCTCGACGCGCTCTGGTCGGACGCGGAGCAGGTCGCCTGGGCCCGCGAGGAAGACGACGCGTAGGCGAGTCCGCGCGTAGAACACAAGTCTGTGAGGTCGCACCCGTTCCGCCGGTCGCTCGGCTACTACCGCGAGGACGCCGGCCGCATCGCCGGTTCGTTGGCGTTGATCGTCACGATGACGGCGTTGGGCCTGCTGACGCCGGTGCCGTTGGCGATCTTCATCAACAGCTTCGCCGAGGACCAGACGCGACCGGATGGTTTCGTCTACAAGCTGTTCGATTGGGTCTCACGCGAGCGCAACGTCGCGACCGTCCTGACGCTCGCCGGCCTGATGCTCGGGCTCGGCCTGCTCAAGGAGCTGCTGCAGGCGTGGCAGGCGATGCTCAATATCGTCCTGGGCTACACCGGCCGAACGCGGGCGCAGGCGGACCTCTTCCAGAAGCTTCAGGCGTTGGGCCTGCAGTACCACCGCAGCGTGCCGCAGGGCG
>CAYQCT010000231.1:3539-3839 GCA_964416015.1 uncultured Tepidisphaerales bacterium | reverse complement strand
CAGAACCCCTCGCTCACGCTTGGGGCTCGTGTTGGAGGTCGCGTAGGTTCCAAGCAAAATCCGTATTAATTGGAGTTCATCGAGTTCAGCCCCCTCGCTTACGTTCAGGGATCGTCTCGAAGATTTAGCAGGATTCGCTGGAAGCAATCTCCTTTACGCACTGGTTCTCTTCGTCTCCGGGACCCTCTTCGCGTCTTCGTGCCCCGGCTGCCTCCCCGCGAAGCTGGAAGCCGTTCGAGAACTCGGGTCGTAGCAGCGGCGGCTCGCCGCTGGCGTCGGTTTTCGCAGAAGAGCCCGGAT
>CAYQCT010000231.1:0-3529 GCA_964416015.1 uncultured Tepidisphaerales bacterium | reverse complement strand
CGGCGAGCCGCCGCTGCTACGTGTTCAGACGGCTCCGAGAAAGCTACAGCGTGGCCATGGCCTGTTGGAGGCGTCGGACCTCGTGCAACGCGACGCCGCCCAAAGCCGGCCGTCGTCCGCCCAGCGGCGGCACTGTGGCGTGGCCGACGCCGAGACGCGTGGCCTCGCGGAGCCGTTGCTCCAGTTGCGGCACGCTGCGTACTTCGCCGCCGAGGCCGAGTTCGCCGAGGCACATTGATCCGGTCGGCAGCGGCCGGTTCATGTGGGCCGAGGCGATGGCCATGGCGACGGCCAGATCCAGCGCCGGCTCCTGCACTTTGATCCCGCCGGCGACGTTGACGAAGATGTCCTCCGCCGCCAGCTTCAGGTCCGCCCGCTTCTCGAGCACCGCGATGATCATCGCCGTCCGGTCGTTGCTGAACCCGCTGACCTTGCGGCGGGCGTTGCCAATGACGCTGGGGGCCGTCAGCGCCTGCACTTCCAACAGCAACGGCCGACTGCCGTGAATCGCGACGGTCAGGACACTGCCGCTCGGGGCGTTCCCTTGCCCGTACTCGGCGGCGAAAAGCTTGCCGGGATTCGTGACTTCTTCCAGGCCGCGGCCGGTCATCTCGAAGAGGCCGACTTCGTGCGTGCTGCCGTAGCGGTTCTTGACGCAGCGGACGATCCGGTGCGCGTGATGCCGATCGCCCTCGAAGTAGGCGACGGCATCGACAACGTGCTCGACCAGCTTCGGCCCGGCGAGCGTGCCCTGCTTCGTCACATGGCCGACGACCACGACCGCGACGCCCGTCTGTTTCGCGAGGTAGACGAGGTCGGTGCACGCTTCACGCAGTTGCGTCACGCTTCCCGGCGCGGCCGGCAGGTCGGGCTTGTAGACCATCTGGATCGAGTCGACGACCACGATGCCGCACTTGGTCGCGTGGACCTGGTTGACAATCCGCTGCAGATTCGTCTCGGCCAGCACGAGCAGGTTGTCCGTCTTGATCTCGAGGCGATCGGCACGAAGCTTCGTCTGCCGGGCCGACTCTTCGCTCGTCACGTAGAGCACCGGCCCGGTCGCGTCCGGGCGATCCGCCCACCGGCCGGCGGCTTGCAGGAGCAGCGTCGACTTGCCGATCCCCGGCTCGCCGCCAAAGAGCACGGCCATGCCCGGAACGAGGCCGCCGCCCAGGACGCGGTCGAGTTCGCCGATGCCGCTCGGCATCCGCGCGACCGAGTCGGCTGCGACGTCCTTCAGTCGCACCGGCTTCGCCGCCGTCGCCAGGTCGCCCTGCTTGGGAACAAGATGCGCCCGCCGATCGTCCGCCGCGACGGCCTTCTCCTCTTCCAACGCGTCCCACTCGCCGCAGTCGGGGCACTTTCCCATCCACTTCGGATGCGAGCTTCCGCAGGACCGGCAGACGAAGCGTGTGCGGGTCTTGGCCATGCCGGCAGGGTACGGGCGATGTTTGGAGTCGTCCGGCCTTTCGTGGTCGTCGATCGTCCATCGTCACGTCTTGCGTCGTGATCCGCCGGTTCTCTTCTTCGTTCTAGCATTCGATCAGCTGGCTTAATTCCAACTTGACAATTCGCGGCGAACGAAGATCCGCTGCCCGTGTAGAAGCGGCCGCCAGGCGGCGGTGCGTCGCTCGCCGCAGGAGCTTCCGAAGCGGCCGGTTATGCCTCGAGTGCGTCGAGCGCTTCCACGACGCGTGGCAGGTACGTGTACACCGGGCCGCCGCCCATCACGACGGCAACACCGGCGGCCTCCATTACTTGCGCCCGCGTGGCACCGAGCTTCATCGCCGCCTGCATATGCGAGTAGATGCAGTTCTCGCAGCGAATCGCCAGGCCGATCGCGAGCGCGATGAGCTCCTTGTGCAGCTTGTCGACCTCGCCGTCGGTGATGGCAGCCTGGTGCAGGCCGGCAAACCCTTTGATCACCTCGCCGGCTTCCTGACGGACCGGCCGCATCGCGGCGGCGTTGGTGGCGTAGTACGTCGCGGCGTTCGTGGTGTTGGACATGCTCCCATTGTTGCCTCGCCTTCTACACTCGCGTCATGTCGACGCAGACTGTCACACCGCAGGCGGCGAAGGACGAGCGTGCGAACATCGTCGACGTGCGTGAACCTTACGAGCGGGCGTCGGAGCGCATCTCGGGGACGCGGGCGATGCCGTTGTCAAAGTTTGATGTGGACGCACTGCGGGTGGAATTGGGCGAGGACGCGGACAGCGTGATCTTCCAGTGCCGCAGCGGAGCGCGGTCGCAGCAGGCGTGCGAACGCTTCGGCGGCGGCCGGTCTTTGGCCGGCGGGATCGAGGCGTGGAAGGCGGCGGGCCTGCCGACGGAGCGGGCGGCGGGAGCGCCGAAGATGGACGTCATGCGGCAGGTCCAAATCACCGCCGGCTCGCTCGTGGTTCTCGGGGTCCTGCTCGGGTGGTTCGTGTCGCCGTGGTTCCTGGCGTTGAGCCTTTTCATTGGCAGCGGGCTGGTCTTCGCCGGCGTCAGCGGCTGGTGCGGCATGGCCAAGCTGCTGGCGACGATGCCGTGGAATCGGCCGACGTCGACGGTTGCCGCTTGAGTCACAGCAGGAACTTGTTACGGTGCGGGCGGAGCTGCCCATGCCACACAATCCTTGCGCTTGGTTCGAGATCTATGTCCAAGACCTTCCGCGGGCCAAGACCTTCTACGAGAAGGTCCTCGGCCACGACCTGTCCCCGTTACCGACGCCCGAAGGCTCGCCCGGGGAGATGCTGGCGTTTCCGATGCACGACGGAGCCGGCGGCGCGAGCGGAGCGCTCGTGAAGATGGACGGAATGGCTTCGACGGCTGGCGGAACCTTGATCTACTTCGGCTGCGAAGACGTCGCGACCGAGGCCGGCCGCGTAGTAGAAGCCGGCGGCAAGCTGATGCAGCCGAAGATGCCGATCGGCGAGTACGGCTTCATCGCCATCTTCGAGGACGTCGACGGCAACATCGTCGGACTGCACTCGCAGGAATAGGCGTCAGGCGACCGGCAGCCCGAAGCTGCGGAAGAAGTCGCGGACCTGCTCAGCCCGTTCCGGCGGGCAGGGAGGCGTGGCGTCAAGCGGGTAGGCGACGCCGAGCTCCTGCCACTTGTGCCGGCCCATTTGGTGAAACGGCAGCACCTCGACGCGTGCGACGTTCGTCAGTGATGCGGCGAACTCGGCCCAGCCGCGGAGGTTGTCGTCGCCGTCGGTCAGGCCGGGCACGAGGACGAGTCGCAGCCACATTGGGCGGCCGCGGTCGCTGAGTCGGCGGGCGAAGTCGAGGATCGGCTGGACGTCGATGCCGGTAACCTGCTTGTGCAGATCTGGCAGGAAGCTCTTGAGATCGAGAAGAAACAGGTCGATCGCGTCGAGGTCGTCGTCGCTGAGGCGGTCGCCGAGGTAGCCGTTGGTGTCGAGCGCGGTGTGCAGGCCGAGGCTCTTGCCGCGGGCGATCAGGTTCTTGGCGAAGGCGGCCTGCACGAGCGGTTCGCCGCCGCTGACGGTCAGGCCGCCACCGGCGGCGTTGAGGAACGGG
>CAYQCT010000230.1:0-3840 GCA_964416015.1 uncultured Tepidisphaerales bacterium | reverse complement strand
CGGCCCGGCAGTGCGGGGCCGACGCCGTCGCCCACGGCGCGACCGGCAAGGGCAACGATCAGGTCCGCTTCGAGCTGACCTTCATGGCCCTTGCGCCCGACCTGCAGATCATCAGCCCGTGGAAGGATCCGTCGTTCGAGCTCCGCGATCGCGAGGCGGCGATCGAGTATGCGAAGCAGCACAACGTGCCGATCGTGCAATCGAAGGAGAAGATCTACAGCCAGGACCGCAACCTCTGGCACATCAGCCACGAGGGCGCGGAGATCGAAGACCCGGCTGGCGAGCCGAAGTGGGAGCGGATGCTGACGATGACCTCGCCGATCAACGAGACGCCGGACGAGGTCGAACGCGTCACCGTCGGCTTCGAGCGTGGCAACCCGACGAGCGTCAACGGCGAGCAACTCGGCCCGGCAGCACTCATTGAAAAGTTGAACGAGCTCGCAGGCCGGCACGGCGTGGGCGTGAAACTGCTCGTCGAGAACCGCCTCGTCGGCATGAAGTCGCGCGGCGTCTACGAGACGCCCGGCGGCACGGCGCTCTACGTCGCCCACAACGCCCTCGAGCAACTCACCGTCGAACGCGACCTCTTCCAGCACAAGGAGAAGCTCAGCCTCGACTACGCCAGGCTCGTCTACAACGGCCAGTGGTTCCACCCGCTCCGCGAAGCGATGCAGGCGTTCGTCGATGAGTCGCAGAACGCCGTCACCGGCGAGGTGACGCTGTCGCTGTTCAAGGGCACCTGTGACGCCGTCGGCGTCGAGAGCGACAACAGCCTCTACGACCCGAAACTGGCCAGTTTCAGCATGGACGGCTACGACGTCACGGCCGCGCGCGGCTTCATCGACTGCTTCGGCCTGCCCATGAAAGCTGTCGGCGTGCGGGCGCGGCGGTAATCTCGTCGCTCACCCGCGGGCGCGGCGAGCACACCAGTCGAACAACGTCCGCCACTCCGCCTGCTGAACCGCGACGGCCGCGTGGTGAAGCGTGCCGGCGTCGCCTTCGCGATGCGCGGCCTCGCAGATGTCGACGAACGCCGCCGGGTCGAAGCGGCCGGTGGTAATCGACAGCAGCCGCGCATCCGCCGGCTCGTCACGCACCGCCTCGGCCGCGATGGAGGCGAGCGTCGCCAGGAAGCCGACGTCGCCCGCCCGGCGGAACCAGTACTTGGCGTTCGAGAAGTCGCCCTCGCGGCGGTGCATGATGCCGTGCCAGTAGCTGCCTTCGGGCGTCTCGATGCTTTGGCTGATCGTGTGCGACTCGTCAAGAAAGTCGTGCCAAAGCCAAAGCCCGGCTCGGCAGCAGGCTTCGGCGTCGTGGTCCTTCGCCTGCTTCACCGCACCGTCGGCCAGCTGGTCGAGCGTGTCGCGTGCGTCGGCGTTGGCCGAATTCGGCACGATGGTCGTATATCGGCCGGTCGGGTCGAGCGACAACGCGGCCCGGGCGGCATCGGTCAGGTGGTCCTGCGTGAACGTGGCCATAACGGTGTTGTAGTCGCGGTGCGGCCGGGGCGGGACGGCGGTATCCTGAGCGGCCATGCCCACCGCGACCAACGTCCGCCTGCTCGTCGGCCTTGAGATCCACGTGCAGCTCGCGACCGAAAGCAAGATGTTCACCGCCGCCACAAACGGCTTCGGCGGCGAGCCCAACGCGCAGGTCGACCCCATGGTCATGGGCCTGCCCGGCACGCTGCCGGTGATGAACCGCAAGGCCGTCGAGTTCAGCATCATGACCGGCCTCGCCCTCGGCTGTCGTATCGCCGAGCGGTGCAAGTGGGACCGCAAGAGCTACTACTACCCGGATCTTCCCAAGAACTACCAGATCTCTCAGTACGACCAGCCGCTCTGCGCCGAAGGCGAGCACGAGTACACGATGCCCGACGGCTGCACGCGGACCGCGCGAATCCGCCGGGCGCACCTGGAAGAAGACTCCGGCAAGCTCCTGCACGACGCGCCCGGCGGGTACGCGATCGACTACAGCATCGTCGACCTCAACCGGGCCGGCACGCCGTTGCTGGAGATCGTGACGGAGCCTGACTTCGACTCGCCCGAGAGCGTCGCCGCCTTCGCACGCGAGCTGCAACAGATCGTCCAATACCTCGGCGTCAGCCACGGCCAGATGCAGATGGGCCACATGCGGTTCGAACCGAACATCAATTGCCACATTACCGACGAGCACGGCACCGTCCACAAGACGGCAATCACGGAGGTCAAGAACCTCAACAGTTTCAGCGTCGTCGAGAAAAGCGTCGCGTACGAGCTGAAACGGCAAGTCAAGCTGTTCGAAGAAACGGGCGACCTGGGAAAGAAAGCGACGTACGGGTGGGATGATGCGAAGCAGCAGACGGTCCTTCAGCGTGAGAAAGAGGAAGCGCACGATTACCGATACTTCCCCGACCCGGACCTGATGCCGGTGGAAGTGAAGGACGAATGGTTGACGGAGCTGAAGTTACGCGTGGGCGAGCTGCCTGCGGCACGGCTGAAGCGCTACCGCGGCGCGGCGGGCCTGAACGATCAGGTTGCGGCAGATTTGGCGCAGCACAAGCCGATCGGCGACTTCTTCGATGCGACCGTCGACGCCGGGGCCGAGCCGAAGCGGGCGGCGGTCTTGGTCGAGACGATGCGCGAGATGGCGAATGAGCGAAATGAAGAATTTGCGACGCTCGCCATCGCTCCGCTGCGTGTGGCGGAAGTGGCGAAACTTGTCGCCGCTTCGAAGATTCAGGCGAGCAAGGAGACGGGCCGTCGCGTGCTGAATTCGCTTCTTGCGAACGATCAACCAGCCGAATCGGCGGCGGAAGAGCTTGGATTGATCCAGTCGAGCGACACCGGCGAAGTCGACACCGCGATCGACGCCCTTCTCGCCGACAATCCCAAGCCGTTGCAACAGTACCGCGAAGGCAAACAAGCCGCCTTCGGTGCCCTCATCGGCCAGGTGATGAAACGTGGCAAGGGCTTCAACCCGAAGGTCGTGCAAGAGCGATTGCGGGCGAAGATCTGAGGCAAAAAAAGTGTTGCACCGTGCGTCGGCCACCGGTATGGTCCCGGTCGAAAATGCATCGCTTCCTCGCTGCTGCCGTACTTGCCGCTCTCCCCGGCGTTGCCTTTGCGCAGGTGGTCGAATCCGTCGACGTTCCCGGCGGTGATGCCGGGATCGCGCCGACCGACGCCTATTCCACCGTCGGCTCGGGCGACCTCGCCACGATCACCGGGGCGACGTTCCTCTTCCCGTTCGACCCGGTCGATTCGTACCTCATCTCGATCACGGACCCGGACAATTTCTACGCGACGACGAGCAATGCCGTCGATCCGCGAGCGAGCGTCGACGTCTTCGGCTTCGACACGCGGCTCTTCCTGTTCACGCCCGACGGCACACCCGTCCTGGCCAACGACGACACGAGCGGCAGCGACTTCACCTCGACCATTCGCAGCCCGCAGAGCTTCCTCGGCGGCACGGTCAACAGTCCGGCCCCGCTCGTCACCGGCGACTACGTGCTGAGCCTCGCCGGCTTCGAAGACGATCCCATCGACGCCGGCGGCAATCCGCTCTTCGGCACGCTCGGCCTCAGTCCGACGTCCCTCTTCGGCCCCAGCCCGACGGCCGGTGCGTACGTCCAGTACGAGAGCGAGGCAGGTTTCGCCTCGTTCGAGGCACAGGACTACGTCATCGCGCTGAACGGCGCCAGCTTCGCCGTCGTCCCGGAACCGGCCACGGCGGGTCTCGCTGCCCTAGTCTGCGGCACGCTCCTGCGCCGGCGGCGGTAGTTGTTCGTCGCCGGCACGCCCGTCCATACGCTCCGGCATGCCGCACGACGTCCTGTCGCTCGATCCCGTGCCAACATTG
>CAYQCT010000229.1:2109-3845 GCA_964416015.1 uncultured Tepidisphaerales bacterium | reverse complement strand
TCCAACTCGCCAAGCAGGCGGGGGCCCACGTCACCGCCACGGCATCTCCTGCGAAGCTCGACTTCGTCCGCGACCTCGGAGCCGACGTGGCGAACAGCTACCACGATCTAACGAACGGCACGTTCGACATCATCCTCGACTGCCACGGCTCGCTGCCGTACGCCAAGGCCCGCCGCCACGTCAACCGCGGCGGCCGACTCGTTCCGCTCGCCTTCGGCATCACAGGGCCGCTGATCGACCTGCCGCGTGCCCGCTTCCTATCCGGTCACCGCATCCTTTTCGGCGTGACGAAGGAGACGAGCGACGACCTTGCCGAACTGGTCGGGCTTCTTGCGACTGACGTGCTTCGCTCACCTGTCGGGGGGGAATTCGACTTGACCCGAGCGGCTGAGGCTCACGCGCTTGCGGACTCGGGGCGAGCTCCCTTCGGGTCGATTCTCTTGAAGCCGGGGATGAACGACGACGATTAGCTCGAAGGCTTTTGCCCGCGTGGGACGCACCAGACATGAGAAAGTCTGGCACTGCTGTCTTGGCGAACGGCGAGCAGTTGCGGGACGGGCGTGACCTCCTTCGCGGGGTCGATTGTCGCCAGCCGGCGTCGGCCGCAGCGGGCGTCGAGGAGGGCGAGGCTGCGGAGGAGCGGGTTGGCGGAGGCGAGGGCCTCGTCGATTCGCAGGGTCAGCATCGCTTCGCAGGCCGTCGGCAGGTCGTAAGTGTCGAAGAGGCCCAGCGGCAGGCGGGCGGCGTCGTGTTCAGGAACACCGGGCGTATAGCCGTGGGCGTAGACGAGGTGGCGGGTCATGTTGACGACCTCGACGCCGTCGACCGTGATCCAGCTTCGGCCCTCCTCGTGCAGCGTGGAGAAGTGGTAGCGGTAGCGGGTCGTCCACAGGCCGACGCGGCAGCGGGCTTCGGGGGCGAAGCGCTGTTCGGTCAGGTGTTTGAGCTTCGACCAACGCATGGCGTTTGCAACTCGTCGATAACGCCTTGGGGAAGGATCGGATCCACCGTCCGAAGTGGCAGAGGTTGGCGGAGCGGATGACGGGCTGGGCAACGATGCGCATGAAGCGTAAGGATCGCAAAGATTACGTTCCAGCCACCTGCTGCGACACCCTTGGTCCGGTGGCACGAGTCTTCGTCTGCAAAAACCCATGTCCGGGCCCGGCCACGAGCTATCCGGGTCTTGCTCGGTCGACGGCGGAGCAGGGGTCGCGAACCGTAGATGCCGATATGGGAAAAAGATCTTCGCCAGGAACGGCTCGCGACCCCTTTTCCTCCGGCCCCTTTTCCTCCGGCCGTTCTTCTCCTGTGGTGGGACACTTCATCCGAGATGTCATGCAGGGTCGCCGCTGCCGGTGCGACGGGCGTGGCGGATCGTTGTCAGCGTCAGCAGCAACGCAGCCGCCGGGAGCAGGACGTAGAGCGACACGCCCGCCAGCGGGCTCACGAGCGGGTGTTGCTTGGCGTTGAGCAGCAGGATCGAGAGGTAGATGCCGAAGCCGACGAGCAGCAGCGCTCCCTCCCAACGGACGATGCGGCCGCCGGTGAAGCAGATCGGCAGCACGGCCACGGCGGCGGCGAGCATCACCGGCACGTCGAGGCGCAGGGCCGAAGCGGGCATCACGATGCCGTCGCCGACGACGGCCGCGACGCCGAGGATGCCGAGCAGGTTGAAGATGTTGGACCCGACGACGTTGCCGATGGCGATGTCGCGTTGGCCGCGGAAGGCGGCGATC
>CAYQCT010000229.1:0-2099 GCA_964416015.1 uncultured Tepidisphaerales bacterium | reverse complement strand
GCCGGCGGCGACGACGGTCAGGCCGATCGTCAGCTCGTCGACGCCCGCCGACCGCGCCAACGACGTGGCCGACCATACGAGCCACCGCGACCCGAGCACCAAGAACGCCAACCCGCCGACCGCCAGCAGGAGACTCGTCGCCACCGTCCGCCCCGTGATTGTGACGGGCGCTTCGTCGGCGACCGTCGCGGCGGCCGACTCGAGGCGCGAGAGGCGGACGATCCACACGACGTAGACGACGAGCAGCGCGGCGAGGATCAGGCCGTCGACGCGCGAGATCTGCCCGTCGACGCCGAGGATCAGCGGCAGCAGGCTGACGCCGATCATGACCGGCACGTCACGCTTGAGGATGGCCGACTGCACGACGAGCGGCACGACGAGGGCGACCAGGCCCAGGATGAGCAGGACGTTGAAGATGTTGGAGCCGATGACGTTTCCCAGGGCCACGCCGGCTTCGCCGGTGTAGGCGGCCCCGACGCTGACGGCCATCTCGGGGCTGCTGGTGCCGAAGGCGACGACGGTGAGCCCGACGACGAGCGGCGAGATGCCGGCCATCGTGGCCATTCGCGACCCGCCGCGGATAAAGGCTTCGGCCCCGACGACGAGCACGGCAAGGCCGGCCGCGAGCCAGGCGAGCGGGAGGAGGATCATGTTCTACTCCATCTTACGCTGGTGCGGTGGCGAAACCGTTGCTACCTCGTGATTCGCAGACGGCGTTGCCGGAGGCGAAGTCAGCGCAACGGTCTCGACTTTCGCGCCATTCGGTGGTTCAAACGGATGAGCGGCCACGAGTACCGGCCCGGGGCGTAGACCGCGATGAAAGCCCGTCCGGAGCGACAGCGCCTTTCCGGCCGACGCGTGGCCGTTGATGACGGCACCGGCGGACTCGACGGTGACGAAAGCGTGCGGCGACATCTGGCGAACAACGGCCATCACCTCTTTCGCCTTGCGTCGTTGCACCACCGTCAGAAGGATCGGCACCGGCCCGTCGCGTCCTTCGCCGGTCATGGCCGTGACCGCGTGCCCATCGGAGCGGAGGCGTGCGAGTAGCGCTTGACTGTCGTCGCGGCCGATGATGCGCACGACCCACCAGCCGCTGGCGATCCAGCTTTCGATGGTCAGACCGATCCAGATGCCGCAGGCAAAGCCCGCGGCGTAGCCGAGCATCTTGGGCACACTCATTTCTCCGGCAAGAACGCCGCTGATGGCTGCGATGAAAACGAGCGACTCGACGAAGCCCAACGCGACGCTCGGCAGCCGTTGGCCGCGGATCGTGTAGACGTCGACCACCCTTGCAAGGAAGATGATACCCGCACCGGCGAGAACCGCGTAGTCGAGTGTCATCTTGAGGATCGCTTTCGACGCACCGAAGAAGTCAAAATGCCAGGATTCGCCAGCATATACGTTCGCGGCAGCGACGTTGAAGAAGAAGCCACATCGCCGCACCACGTTCCACCGCCGTTGGCCTTACCGCTGAACGAGATTGAAACGGAGGGCATCATTTATTCCCTCGACCTTCCCCGGCGTTGCTCGGCCGGCCGTGCGGCCTGCCGCTGTCGTAGCGGCGGAGCGTGCGGTGGCTGCCGATGGACCGGATGAAGGCGGAAAAGCAACTCAACGCCGTCAAGCGGCTCTGGTTCCAGAAGCGGAGGAACCTGCTGACAATGATGCGGGAGGTCAGTGGGGGTGGTGGGGGCGACGAAGGAGGCGTCGCAGCTCGAAAGCAGCGACGCCACCCACAAGGCGAACGAGATCGAGGCGACGCTGGCACGGCTCGGGGCCGACGAGGCGAGCATCGGGCACGGCACGATGAGCGTCCACGTCACGGCCGAGACGGAGGCGGCGGCGCTCGGCAAGGCTCGGACGGTCAAGGAGGTCGTCGACGGCCTCGGCTGGACGACGGAGGTGGAGCGGGTCGACGCGTTGCAGAGCTGGACGGAAATGAAGGCGTCGCGAGCTTTGCATGGCTCTCGTGATGGGCAGCGTGTGCTAGTAGCTCGCGTTGCCCGGCACGCGCGGGAAGGGGATGACGTCGCGGACGTTCTCCATGCCGGTGGCGTACATGATGGTGCGTTCGAAGCCCAGGCCGAAGCCGGCGT
>CAYQCT010000228.1:0-3876 GCA_964416015.1 uncultured Tepidisphaerales bacterium | reverse complement strand
GGCGAACGCCCCCGCCAGCGTGCCGGTCATCCAGCTCGTGGCCCAGTCGGCAGTCCCGCTCGAGGCGGCGTTGGGCCCGGTGAACTCTTGCCAGCTCGGGCCGTCGACGCTGTTGAGGAACTCCTGAGCGCGGAAGCTGACTTCGCTCTGGAAGTCCGAGGGCGCTTGGTCGGTGTCGGCGTCGATGCTGGACCGGTAGAGCCGCAAGGCCGCTTCCACATCGGCGGTCGAGGCCGAGGCGGAGGCGAGGTAGCCTTCCTCGAACAGCCGGGTCGTTAGATCGGCAAAGGCGGCGGGCGTTTGATTGATCGTGACGGCCGGGTCGTTGGCCGAGAGGAGCACGCGGCGTTCGAGCTTTTCGACCACGCTTCGGGTCGCCCGCGCCAGGGCGAGTTGGGCGTCGGGATCAAAGCTCGGCGTTGCCGAGACGTCTTGCTGGATTTTGACCATCAGGGCGGCGGGTTTGCGTGCAGGAGGGGGCAGCAGCAATGGGGTGAGCGGGCGAGGCGCTCGCACGGCTTGCATAATAAAACATCAGCCGGAAGCCACGTCGTCGGCGGGTTCCGGGCAAGGGTGGAAGACGGCTCGAACGACGGCCGTCGGCTGAGATGCGAGTCCGGATCAGGTCGCACCCGCTGTCGCGCGGGGTCGGTGGCGGCGGGAAGCGGACCAGGGCCAAAATACGGATGAAGACGATGCTGTCAAGAAAAATCCGGGCCGGCTTGATTAAGTCGCCGCTAAGGATTTTCGCCCAAACACGGTCAAGCTCGGCCCGCGCGGGCGAGTGACAACGCATCGTCGGCGAGCCATTGATGCGCCTTCTCGCACGCGTAGTCGATGGTGATCACCCGCCGGTAAGCCTCGATCCGACGCCGCGGGTCGGGCGTCGACCTCGCGGCCGAGAGGTGCGGCAGGTGGAGCTGCTCCCACAGGTTCATCGTCACCGCGAAGGTCGAGGCGTCCCCCGCCCGTGGGCCGTGCGGCAAGGCGTCGTCCGCGAGCACCAGGCTGTGCGGCGGCAGTCGACGCTGTAACGCCTCAACACCGCCGGCCAACACCGTCTCCACCGGCGGCATCACCACCTCCGCCGTCGGCACCACCGCGACCGCCACCCGCCCCGCCGCGTCGACCGGGTACGCCGCCGCCAGGAAGCACTCGGCATAAAGCCGTCGCTTGCTGATCGCGTCCCGCAGCGCCACCGACGCCGCAAGGTCGGCCCAGCCTGCCAGGAGGAACTGGCCTTGCGGGTGCTGCTCGAGCACGTCGTCGGGCTCGAACGTGTCCTCGGGTCGTCGAGCCCAGAGGTCGAGCCAGACGGTCCCTTCGCCGCAAAGCTGCCGCCGTTGCCGACGGGCTTCCTGGAGCGGGAAGTAGAGCCGGCCCAGGGTGTCGAAGTCGTCGAGTGCGATCGCAAGCGTCTCGGCCTCGACGAGGGCCTCTTCGGCGGCGAGGTAGTCGGTCGCCATCAGCCGCTGCTGGCCGGTCTCGCAAAGCCCCTGCAGTCGCTGGGCGTCAGTCATAACTCGAGCGTAGCGGCCGACCCGGGCGATCAGCCACGCTCCAGGACAACCGCACCGATCGCTCGGCCCGATTCGGCGAACGTGTGAGCGGCGACGGCCTCTTCAAGGTCGAAGACTTTATCAACAGGCGAGCAAAGCTCGCCCCCGGCGACGAGTTCGACCAGGTCCGCCAGCCCGTCGCTCGTCTCCTTCGTGACCCCGCAAATCACCCGGTGTCCCGAGAACAACCGCGCCCGCGGCACGTCCAGGAGCGGCACGTTCAACCCGAACGCGAGCGGGACGAGACGGCCTTTGGTGCTCAGCAACCGGCGGGATTTTCGATACGGCAGCGAGCCGTGCGTGTCGAGGATCACGTCGTACCTGCCGTCGAGTTCGTCGTGATAGCTCGTCACTGCATCGGCACCGAGGCTTCGGACGAAGTCGAGCTTCGCCGGGGATGCGGTGGCCGTCACCGTGGCACCGGCGTGCTTGGCGAGTTGAACGGCGAACGAGCCGCACGCGCCGCTGCCGCCATGGACGAGAACCGACTCACCGGCTTGGAGCTTCGCCTCGGCGAGGAAATACCTCGCGCTCTGCCCGCCGTGCGAAAGGGGCGCGGCCTGCTCGAACGGGACGGCGTCAGGCAAAGCGGCGAGCACCGCATCACCCGGCAGGATCACCCGGTCCGCGTAAGCGCCGAACCCCAGCCCGGTGTAGCCGACGACGCGGTCGCCGACGTCAAAGCGATCGAACCCGTCGCCGACCGCAACGACGATGCCCGCGAACGAGCCGCCGAGGATGCGGGCCCTGGGCTTGATGAGGCCGAAGACGGCCCGCGCGGGCCAGTACATCGACCGCGGGATGCCGGACAAGCCGCGCACCTTCACGTCGGCCGCCGTGACCGCGGCCGCGTGTACGTCGATCGCCACCTCCCCGGCGTCGGGCTGCGGCGTCGGCACGTCCTCGACGCGAAGCACGTCGGGCGGGCCGTAACGGTCTCGGACGATGGCGATCACGAGATAAACCCTCCCGGCCGGCGGCCGGTGACTTGTTTGAACGCCCGGCTGAACGACGCCTCCGACTCGTAGCCCAATCGCCGCGACGCCTCGGCGACGGTCGCGCCCTCTTCGCTCAGCCACGTCGAGGCAAGGTGCATCTTCCATCGGCGCACGTACGCGATCGGCGTCTCGCCCACGACCTGGGCGAACCGCTCGGCGAAGGCCGACCGCGACATCAGCACCGCGTCCGCGAGCTGCTGCACGCTCCACGGCTCGGCCGGCTGACGCTGGATCATCAACAACGCCTTGCCGATGTCCGCGTCGCGCAACGCCGCCAGCCAACCCGCCCGGGCGTCCGCGTGCCCGTCGCACCAGACGCGGATCGCCTGGATGACCAGCACGTCCGCCAGCCGCGCGACCGTCACTTCGCTGCCGGGCCGGTTCGACTCGACCTCGCTCCGCATCAGGTCGAGCACGCCGCGCACTCGATCGTCGGCTGCGTCGATCGTCATCTGACCGGGCAACAGCCGCACGAGGTGCGCGACCGCCGGCTGATCGAACTGCACCGCCCCGCAGATCATGCGGCATGTTTCACCGGTACCGCCGAGGCGAAGGATCTCGTACCGGCTGTTGACCTGCTCGCGGTCCGTCTCGACGAGCGGCGTCATGACGGCGTCGTCTTCGCCGCAGAGGCAATGTCCCTCACCGTGCGGGACGACGACGAGGTCGCCGGCAACCAGCGTCCGCTCCGCCGCACCTTTGACGCGGAGCCGACACGTGCCGGCCGTCACCGCGTGGAACATCACGCAGTCCGGCATCGGCGGTAGGTCGAGGCCCCACGGCTCGGCGAACTCGCTGCGCGTGTAGAAGACGCCCGTCGTCTGCAACGCCGACAACGTCTCGCCGAGCGCATCGGCGGGGGCGGGAAACACGGGTCGTCGTGCCGCGACCGTCATCGCGTCGCAGGATACTGCTGCAACGCAAGCTGTCCATCAGATCATCATGCCGACATCTGCGGATCGATCCGCGGTGCTTTCGGACGATCTGCCATAACCGTCGGACGCCGCGCCATCGTCGGCGTCATCGCTGCGATTTAGGTTCTGAGTCATCGCTGAGGCACGTCGCTTCGGCACTTCATTCCGCTCTGTAGGAAAAACACGATGACTGCTACCTCCTCTCGTTCCGACTCGATCCGCCGCGTGCTCATCACCGGCGGCACCGGCAAGACCGGCCGACGCATCGCCGACCGCCTGCTCGCCAAGAACGTCGAAGTCCGCATCGGCTCGCGGTCCGCGACGGTGCCGTTCGACTGGCACGACGACGCCACCTGGGCCGCCGCGCTCGACGCCGTCGACGCCGTCTACCTCGCGTTCTACCCG
>CAYQCT010000227.1:0-3885 GCA_964416015.1 uncultured Tepidisphaerales bacterium | reverse complement strand
GCCGCGGTCCGGCTGGGCGACGTCGCCCGCGACGCCTACTTCGACGGACATCCCCTGCCCCGCGCCGCAGGTCCGGTGGCTCACTACGAATCCGTGACGGGTGGTGATGACCTCGCACTCGCGCTGCTGCACCTGGACCGAGCACTCCGCGAGTAAGGCATCGGACAGGCGTCGCCGAAATGACTTTGCGTCGGCCGGTCGCGTCGGGTACGCTGGCGGCTAATGCGCACGTTCGCTCATATCGGCATTGCAGTTTCGCTCGCCGCGTCCGGAATGGCTCTCGCTCAGGATGCGGGCCTCGAACGGCTGGCCCCTTCGGATTACCAGGACCGCCCAGCGGTCTTTCGGGTGACCGAAGAGGTGATCAATCCTGACGTGCCCGCCTTTACCGTGACGATCGGGGCCTTCGGCAACACTTTGCAACGCACGGGCAAGGGCGGCTTCGAGCCGGCGACCTTCCGCACCCGCATCACCGCCGGTGCCGACGCCGACGATCGCGTGATCGGCTCCCCCGGGGCGGGCATCAGTCACTTCGACTCCTACGCCAGCGGCTACCTCGACGGGGCCGAGGTTCGCGTCTACCGGATCGTCGACGGTGCGGTCGAGCTCGTCCGCGAGGACATGGTTGAAGAAACCATCATCGAGTACTGGAACACACAGCCGGGCGGAAATCAGGTCATCCCGGTCGGCACGACCGAGGCGAACTTCCGCTGGGCCGACTGGAGCCTGCCGAACAGCACGCGGTGGTTCACGGTCTTCGCCGTCGACGCCGCCGGCAACGTGAGCGAGGCCGCCGACCCGGTCAGGCTCGAACGACGCCAGGCCGACCGCGGGACGAACGCCCGCGTCCCCCGCGAGAACCTGCCCCGCCGCCGCAACCAGCCGGCCGACAACGACGCCCCGCCCGCGCCGGGCAACTTCTCGGCCGAGTACGACGACCGGGGCATCATCGAGATGTCGTGGGACGCCGTCGACGCCGACGACCTGGCCGGGTACCGCATCGCCTACAGCGACACCGACCCGTCGAGCCACCGCGGCATCTACCTCGACCTCGAGGGCACCGGCGACGAGCCGATCCGGGCCGGCGACATGGTCATCGTCAGCAAGTCGATGGCCGACTTCGATCGCTCCTGGTTCAGCAACCGCATCGCCAACCTCGACCGACAGTTCCGCAGCCACGTCCCCGACGGCGTGCCCAACAACTTCTGGCCCGGCGAGAGCGAGACGAAGGACTGGGATCTCGTCAAGCACGACGCCGACACGCCCGTCGAGAATCCCGGCGAGTACTACTTCGAAATGACGCTCGGCGAAGGGGACACCGAGCTCGTCGGCAAGCACGGCATCCCCGACATCGGCACGACCCGCCAGGACTTCTATCCCGTGCCCGAGGAGGGTGCCGAGTACGTCATGGAAGTCTGGATGAAGGCCGACAGCAGCGACGCCGCCCCCGTCGTCTTTACCTGGGACGGCGATGCCAATGTCGGCAGCTTCGTCGGCGAGCACGAGATCGAGCTCTCGACCGAGTGGGAGAAGTACACGGTCCGCTTCACCGGCGAGACGAAAGACGAAGGCAACTTTGCCTACTTCGTCCTGAAGACGACCGGGCCCGGCACGTTCAGCTTCGACAACTGGCGGGTCTACCGGGCGGACACGCCCTACCTCGACCTCCTGCCGTACCAGTACGAAAACCTGAAGAACAGCGGCATGAGCGCGCTGCGGACGCACGGGCCGATCAAGACGATGCGGCAGACCTACAGCATGCGTCAGTTCCTCGGCGACGCCGGGCAGGCCGAAGGAATCGCCAAGGGCAACACGCTGCCGCAAATGCTCCGCACGATGGAGAAGGCGGACATCGACCCGTGGCTTCAGATCGAGTACCACATGAGCCCGCAGGAGTGGGCCGCCTTCGCCGAGTACATGGCCGCCCCGTTCGACCCGGCGACCGACTCCGCCGACGACAAGCCCTACGCCGCCCTACGCCACCGGCAGGGCCGCACCGAGCCGTGGACCGACGCGTTCGACACGATCTACTTCGAGCTGTCGAACGAGACGTGGAACGGCATGTTCCGCCCGTGGACGTTCGACGACATGACCGACGCCGCCACCGGCCGACGGCACCGCCGCGGCGCGGTCTACGGCATGTTCCACGACTACGTCGTCGGCATGCTCCGCGACAGCGAACACTGGACCGACGACGTCGACGACAAGTTCGTGCACGTCCTGGGCGGGTGGATCAACGGCACCTACAGCGAGGAGTCGGCCAAAGCGAGCGAGACGGCCGACTTCGTCACGATCGCCGCGTACAACGGCGGTTGGGACAGCGGCGAAGGACCGCCGCAGACCAACCCGCAAAGCTACTTCAACGTCCTGAGCCAAGTGAACCAGACCGCCATCCCGCGGGCGATCGATCTGCAGGAGGACGCCAAGAAGAGTGGCCGCGACATCAAGACCGGCACCTACGAAGCCGGTCCCGGCTACGCGATGAACGGGCTCAACAACGCCCGCGTCTCCCGCGAACAGGCCGCCGAGCAGGAAGAGGTCATGAAGTCCAAACTCGCCGGCGTGGCGACGCTCGACAGCTTCCTCGCCCGCACCGCCGTCGGCTTCGACCTCGACAACTTCTTCACCTTCGCCGAGGGTGACCTCTGGAAGAGCCACGCCAAGAAGTACCGCGGCGGCGCGCCCCACGCCAGCTTCCTGCCGCTGCAACTCTTCAACAACACCTCGACCGGCGACATGCTCGAAGTCGTTACCGAGAGCGTCCCGACGATCGACACCCAGGCCGCCCGACGCCGACAGGCCGTCGACGACGGCCCCCTTGCCGCCGTCTACGCCACCCGCGACCCCACCGGCGACCGCGTCAGCGTCGTCGTGATCAACCGCAAGGTCGCCAACTACCCCGAGAGCGTCGGCGACGGCTACACGCCCTTCACCCTCGAACTCCCCTTCAACTCCGCCGAGTCGATCACGCTCCACCGCATGACCGGCGACCCGACCGACACCAACATCAACGGCGAAGTCGTCGAACTCGAAACGCTCGACATTGCCCCCGACACCCTGAAGAACGGCACCTTCCACGTGAACGCCGACACCGGCGCCACCGACAAGGGCCTGCCGCCGTCGGAGGTCTACCTTTACGTCTTCGAAGGCGTGAAGTGAACACCAGGCCGATCTCACGCGGCAAAGCCGGCCCTCGAGACGGCCGACCGGTCACGCCGCCCGCTCGAACGGGAACCACCAGACCGGTTGCGGATGCCCTTCGGGTTTGAGCGAGTCGCTCAGCCGTTCGACGTCCCGCAGGTACCACGCGAACATGCCGTCGCCGCGACGTTCGACTCGATCGATCACAGCCGACCCGACGAGCAGCCCCGTCGGCAACTCACCGGGAAACAGCTCCAAACCGCGTGCCAGTTCCAGCAGCCACGGCAGCGACACCTCGTCGCCGGCCGGCACCGACAGGTCCTTCGACCAGACCTGCTGCTTCGACTTCGTCGGCGGCCAACTTCCCGCGGCGTAGATGTAGAACCGCTCCCCCACCACCTTCGTCGCCCGCGTGCGATACTCGACCCGCTTCTCCCCCCGCAGAATCAACTCCGCGTAAGGCTGGCGAATGGAAAGGGCGCGTCTCACCTTCTGTCTATCGGAACGCAGCACGATTGACGTTGCCTACGCGACCTTCCCGATCCGACGGCACCGGCCCATGCGGAACCCGCCCGGCAGTCAAGCCGCCAGACGCTTCACACCGTTCGCCCGCTCGAACATCGGCAGGGCCTTGGTTTCGTCGCGTGCCGGGACGAGTGAACGCCGCACGTCGTGAACGGGACGCGGTTCGGGCAGCATCGACGGGTCGACATCGACCCGCTCCTGCCACCGGTCGCGCAGCTC
>CAYQCT010000226.1:293-3918 GCA_964416015.1 uncultured Tepidisphaerales bacterium | reverse complement strand
TATGCCGAAGAAGGGTCCGGACAGAGCAGGTCGGAGCACAAAAGGGGGAGCACAAGAGGGGTCGCGAGCCTTTCATAGTGCGTGGGGTGGTCTCGGTGGGGAGCCGCGGGTTTGGGACAGCTTACCAGCTTGTGCCGTCGGCAGGAAGCTGCCGGCGAGGACGTCCTGTCGGATGTTGGGTGGACGGTACTTTCACTTACCCGGGATCGCTTCCAAGCCTGCCGGATGACGCGACGGCCGCGAGCAGGACGCAATCGTCCGGGGTTAGATCCCCGCGCCGTGCAGGCCGCATTCGGTTTTGGCGGTGCCGGTCCAGCGGCCGGTGCGGGTGTATTGGTCAGGCCGGCTGCCGGGGACGGGGCGGGTGCAGTGGGTGCAGCCGACCGTCGGGTATTCCCGCTCGTGCAGGACGTTGAACGGCACGTCGTGGTCGATCACGTACTGCCACACCCGCGGGCGGTCCCACGTCAGCAGCGGGCAAACCTTCCAGACACTGTTGGTCGCGTCGCGGCCGACCACCGGCAGCGTCGCCCGCTCCGGCGATTGGTCTCGGCGGAGGGCGGTCAACCAGACATCGGCATCGGCCATGGCGCGACGCATCGGCACGACCTTGCGTAGGCCGCAGCAGCGGTCGGGATCGCGTTGCCAAAGACGCGGGCCGAGGGCGAGGTCCTGCTCGTCGGGCGAGAGGTCGATTGCGTGGCGGACGAAGCTCAGTCGCGGGTAGCGAGCCTTGAGCCGGCGGCGGAGGTCGTGCGTCTCGTCGAAGAGGAAGCCGGTGTCGAGCCAGATGACCGGGATCGCGAGGTCGGCCCGGTCGAGGAGGTCGAGCAGGACGCAGCCCTCCATGCCGAAGCCGGTCGTGGCGACGACGCGTCGACCGGCGAAGGTGGCGGCGACCCAGGCGAGGACGGCGTCGGCGGAGTCAGCGTCGTTGGGCGTGTGGTCGTGCTGCAGCGGCAGGTCAGGCGGAAGGACCGAGAGCGTCGCCACGGCGGGAGCGTTTGCGGGCGGCAGGAAGATGTCAAGCGGCATCTTGACTATCTCCCACGGGCGACTAGGTTGTTCAGCATGAGTCGCCTGCTGCCGCCCGAGCCGTACCTGCGGACCGCCGAAGCCGATTGGAACGGCAACGAGAGAATCAAGCTCGCCGCGGGTCTGGTCGACGGATTGCCGACGGAGGTGGCGGACAACGCCGAGGCGTCGCTGTCGCACGAGGCCGAGACGATCGCCAAGAGTCACGGCATCTACCTCGAGTACAACCGGGCCAAGACGGGCAAGGAGAAGGACTGGATGTACATGGTCCGCATCAGCGTGCCGGGCGGCGGAGCGTTTCTGCCGCATCAGTGGAAGGTCATCGACGAGATCAGCCGGCGGTACACGACGTCGCCCGAAGGTCGCCCGTCGATCCGCCTGACGACGCGGCAGAACATCCAGTTCCACTGGATCAAGAAGGCCGACCTGGCCGCGGTCGTCCGCGACATCGCCAAGAGCGGCTTCTTCGCCCTCAACGGCTGCGGCGACAACGTCCGCAACGTCATGGGCTGCCCGCTGAGCAAGTTCTCCACGCTCGTCAACGTCCACGAGCTAGCCCACCGATACGGCACCTACTTTCAACTTCCCGAAGGCCCGCACATCCAGATCTTCGGCGTCGACACGAGCTACGACCGGGCCGCCCACGAGGCCCGCGTCGGCAGTCCGGGCCGCTTCGGCTACGGCAAGACGCTGCTCAACCGCAAGTTCAAAGTCGCCTTCGGCACCGCCCATCGTGATGCCGACACCGGCGAGGTCGAGATGGACAACTGCACGGAACTTCGGACGAACGATCTCGGAGTCTCACCCATCATAGAAGACGGACAACTTGCCGCGTATCAACTTTACGTAGGCGGCGGGCAAGGCGAGAAGAATGGCAAGTCAAGTTTTTCCACACTCGGCGAGCCGCTGGGCGTCTTCACGCCGGACGAGCTACACAATGGTATGGACGCCGTCGTGGCCGTGCATCAGGATTGGGGCGATCGTAAGAACCGCCATTGGGCACGATTGAAGTACGTCGTCCACAAGCAGGGAATCGGCTGGTACCGCGAACAGATGAAGGCGGCCGGTGCGAGCTTCAGCGACGCCATCGAGGACTATGACGTGGGGCCGCGCCGGTTGCACCACGGCTGGCAGACGCAGGAGACTAACGGCAAGCTCGCCTACGGCCTCTGGGTCGAGAACGGCCGGCTGATCGACCGCGGCGAAGACGACGGTGCATCAAGCGACGGCATGGGATCGGCCAGCGGTCGCGGCGAGAAGCTTCAGTCGCTCGCGTCGGCCCTCGTCGAACGCTTCGACGCCGAGGCGATGATCACGGCGAATCAGGATCTGCTTCTGACGAATATCGACCCGGCGGCGAGGGACGACTTCGACGCGACGGTGGCCGAATTTGGCGTCGGCCGTCGCAAGGCCTCGACGCTCCGCATGAAGAGCGGCGCCTGCGTCGGCCTGCCGACCTGCCGGCTCAGCTACACCGATTCCGAGCAATTTGAACCAGAACTGCTAACAAAGCTCGAGGAGATGGGCTACGGCGACATCAGCGAGTCGATCGGCATCACCGGCTGCGAACGCCAATGCTTCCGCCCCGGCACCAAGAGCATCGGCTGGGTCGGCCAAGGCCCGGGTATGTACATGCTCAAGGTTGGCGGCGACGAAGGCGGCCGCCACCAGGGCACGCCGCTCGTCGAAGACGGCAAGCTCTACTTGCGACAGGTCAAACGCGACGACGTGCCGACCGTCACCGCCGCCCTTTTCGATGCATGGAAGTCGAACCGGGACGGCGACGAAGACCTCGGCACCTACCACCGCCGCATCGGCCACGCGGGCGTTTTGGCTGCCCTTCGCGGCAATGACGCGACCGCCCACGTCACCGCCAAGGCCGCCCCGGCGACCTACGAGCCGGCCAAGAACTTCGAGCCGCAGCCCATTGTGTGCTAAACTGCGGGCATGACGACAGGAGACTTCCGGAAGCTGATGAATGACCAGCCGTTCAAGCCGTTCGCACTGGTGATGTCCAGCGGCGAGCGTGTGGAGGTGCGGCATCCAGAGAACGCGATGATGACGCGTACCAGCATCCACATCTCCGAGCTGACGCCGACCGGGCGGCTGAGCGACGACTACCACCAGTACTCGCTCCTGCACGTGACGAAGATTGAGTACCTCGCCGACTCGCCCTCCGCACCGGCCGAGGCGGCGTAGCGCGTGTGGCGTTCGGTGCTGCGGTCGTGCCTCTTTGAAAACATCAGCTGACTTCGTCGAGCACCTGGTCGCTGACGTAGACGGGCACGTTGGTTGCCACGCCGACGGCGATGGCGTCGCTGGGGCGGCTGTCGACTTCGACCCAATCGTCGATGCCTGCGGACGCGCCGTTGCCGTTGGCGTCGGCTTTGGTGCGACGGCGGCGGCGGATGACGACGCGGGCGAAGAAGGTGTGGTCCTGCAGGTTGTGGATCTCGATGCGGTCGACGGTCCCGCCCATGGCTTCGACGACGGTCGCCAGCAGGTCGTGCGTCAGCGGCCGGGCGGCGACGATGCCCTTGAGCCGGCGGTCGATGGCGAGCGCCTCGGGGCTGCCGATGACGATGGGAAA
>CAYQCT010000226.1:0-283 GCA_964416015.1 uncultured Tepidisphaerales bacterium | reverse complement strand
TGCTGGTCCTGGAGTTCGCTGATGATGATGCGGGACAGCTCCATCCGCACGCCGACCGGCTCCGGGCCGAGCTGCGGCGTCTCCGGCGGCACGATCGTCGGCGGGTCGTCCTCGGGCACTTCGTCGGACACGCGTCGAAGACGGTAAAACTACGGGAGCAGTCGGTCAAGACGCGGCACCCAACCGGCGCTGACCGTCGTCGTCTCCACCGTAGCAGCGGCGGCTCGCCGCTGCCCGCACATCGAAGGAAAGCCGTCAAACCAGATGCAGCGGCGAGCCGCCG
>CAYQCT010000225.1:3463-3947 GCA_964416015.1 uncultured Tepidisphaerales bacterium | reverse complement strand
AAGTGCGTTCCTGTCACAAGGTTTCCGCACGAATGATGGATACGGATAAAGGTCTATTGCGAGCCCCGACCGTGAGGGAGGTGGTCTATCGTCGACCGACAGTATCGTCCCGACAGAACTCCTCCCTCACGGTCGGGGCTCGCCTAACGCGACCGCTTGATGCGCATGGGTGTGAAGCCCACCCTACTTGGCGGCCTGACACCAGCGGCAGTCGCAGTCGTTCTCGACGTGCTGCGGGCAATGTTCTGCCGGATCACGCGCTTTGTCCGCGACGGGACATCCGCAGCCGGGGATCGCGTGCGGGTCGCCGAGCGGCCGCAGGTGCATGGGCCGGCCGCAGAAGTCGCGGCCACGAAAGCTCGTCCGCAGCGGGCACTGCCCACAAGCTGCCAGTCGACCTTGCCATGCAGGATGTTCTTCGAGCAGAGCACGCTGCACTGGCGTCCGGCCGTGTCGGGGGGCGTGCTGGCCGACGAAGCGGCCG
>CAYQCT010000225.1:0-3453 GCA_964416015.1 uncultured Tepidisphaerales bacterium | reverse complement strand
CCGCAGCCGGGCCCCGGCGAACTTCGCGGCGGCGCGTGTCCAGGCGGCGGTGCTGCGGCGGACTTTGCTGCGACTGCCGATGCCGCCCTGGCCGATGGGTGGCGTGCCGCAGTTGCCGCAGGTTCGCCCTCGCACGCACTCGACATCGGCACGACGTCGGCGATCGCGTAAACTTGATCGACCGCCCGTGCTCGGCATCATGCGAGGCCGCGACGCGGGCCCGCTCCCGTGTTGCCACCGTCCCCTCCCGTGCTCCGCCCGACGCCCGACGTCCCGGCCCTCGCGACGCCGCGGCCGCCGGAGACGATCTACGACGTCCGCCCAACCTGGGCGGATCGCGTCGTCGGCTGGAAGCCGGCGTTGGTCCTGCTCTGGCTCGTCCTGCACTTGGCCAGCTTCAACGGCCAATGGCGGCCGGGACTTGATTCAGCGCTCTACCGCGACCTCGGCCGGGCCCTCGCGGCCGGCGAGGGATACGCGTTGCACGGCGAGCCGCACCGCCAGGCCTTCCCCGGCGTGCCGATGCTCTTCGCCGGCCTCGAGACGCTCTTCGGCGACGCGGCGTGGCCGGGCATCGTCGCGATGCTGCTCTTCTCTGCGGCATCGATCGTGATGTCGTACCTGCTGCTCCGCCGCGTCCTACCGGATTGGGCGGCGACGGTCGCGACGGCGGGCGTCGCCTTCAACTGGCGGTTTTTCTCGCTCGGGCACGAGCACATGACCGACATGCCGTTCTTCTTCGGCGTGGTCACGACGCTGTACGCCGTCGAGCGTGTTCGAGATCCCGGCCGCATGGCGAAGCTCGTCGGCGGCGGCCTGCTGCTCGTCGGGCTCGTCACCGCCGCGACGACGCGGCCGACGATGTGGATTCTGCTGACAGCGCTCTGCATCTGGCTGGTCGGGCACGCCATCCTCGCAACGCGACACCGCCGACGCGACGTGCAGATCGCTGCCGCGGTCGCGACGGCACTGGCGGCTTTGATCGTCGTCGCCTTCGTCATGCTCGACCCACGCAGCGACGCCAACGGCAGCTTTCGCGGCGGCTACGAGCAGGAACTTCTGCAACGCCTTTCGGACCTGCCGGCCCGCCTGGTGAGCCTGCCGGAGATGGTCTGGATCGTCATCCACGACGACGTCCCGCGGCTTTTCTTCGGCGAACGCATCGTCGTTCTCAACGTCCTCCTCGTCTTGGCGATGGCGGGCGGCGTCGGATTGCTCTGCTTCCGCGGCGACGCATCGTCGACGCGCCGGCGGCTTTGGGTCGTGCTGGCCGTGTTGCTCCTCGTCGTGACGCTCGTCGCCAGCAGCGAGCCGCGGTACTGGATGATGATTCTGCCGATCCTCTGGGCCGGCTGGATCGTCGGGCTGGCCAAAGGCGCCCGCGACTGGTTCCGCTCGGCCGGCGGACGGACGGCGTGGATCTCGATCGGCGTCGGCGTCGTCTTCGTCGGCAACGCGATCCACATCGGCAAGTTCGTCGTTGAGCAACGCTCGCCCGACTTCCTCGCCACGTACAACCACGGCCGCTACCTGCCGGTGCGGCAGCTCGCGGACGTCGTGCAGGCCAACGTCGCGTCCGACGAAACCGTCATCACGCCCTTCGGCCGCGTCGTGCAGTACTGGTCGGGCCGGCACGTCCTGCAGCGACGCGATCTGTTGCCGTTTCCCGGTGCGGGCGAGGCCGATTGGATGCTGCACCTGGCGGAGCTGGACGTGCCGTGGATGCTGTTTCCGCACGAGGCGTACCGGCACAAAGACCGCGAGCTCTTCCGCCTCGTCCGCGATGCCCGCATCTTCGCGGCCAATCGCGACCCGGAGAACATCATTCCGGTCGGCGTCTTTACGGACCGCGTCGGCATCGACCACACGTGGTACCTCGCGCCGCCCGGCGTCGCCTTCGACCGCCTGCCGCCGCGGGAAGGGGCGAGCGAGTGATCGCGAGGCGGGCCACGTGGCGGCGCGAGGGCAAGCCGCTCGCCCTCGTGGCCGCCGCGGCGTTGCTGGCGACGCTGGCGACGTTCAACCCGTACTGGGTCCCCGCGGGCGACAGCGAAGTTTTCACCGTCGCCGCCCGGAACCTGGTTCGCGGACAAGGCCTGACGTACCTCGGCGAGCCGCTGGCCGTCACGCCGCCGGGCTGGCCGGTGGTGTTGGCGTTGCTCATGAAGCTCGGCAACGGCGCGGTCTGGCTGCTGAAGGCGTTCACGGCCGGCTGCATCGTCATGGGCCTCGTCCTCAGCTACGCCGTCCTGCGACGGGCGGCAGGAGTGCCACGATCGACCGCCGCCGTGGCGTGCGTGGCGGCGGCCTTCGCGGCCCCGCTCTACCCGCTCAGTTTCTGGCTGCACAGCGACGCGTTGTTCTTCGTCCTCGCGACTGCCGCAACACTTGCCGCGGCGACGTGGGCGCGATCGGGCAACGCAACCTGGGTGGTTGCGACATGCGTACTGGTCGTGGCGATGACCTGTGTGCGTTGGGCCGGCCTGCCGTTCGCCGTGGTCGTCGCCGCCGCCTGCCTCGGGCGACGCGGCGGCTTACTCGCGGCGGTCTGCGTCGTCTTCGTCGCGTTCATCAGTTTCGCTTCGCTGCACGCGCTCCTCTCGCCCGGCGGCGTCTCACTACTTGCGACCGTCGCCGAGGAAGCTCGCGTGCCCGGCTTCCTCGTCCGCGAGCAGACCACCGTCAGCTACGCCCGCGAGCTGGGTATGCGGGCAACGCAGTTGCCGTCGTGGCTGTCGTGGACGCTGTTCACGCCGCTGCGTTTCGTGGCGTACTCGCTCGGCACGCCCGGTCGACTCGCCGACGCCGGCGTCGGCCTGCTCGTGCTGGCCCTCGCCTGCGTCGCGGCTTGGCGGCAAGCACGCGTCGGCCGGTGGTTCCTGGTCGGCTGCCTCGCCTACGTCGGCGTGCTCTGCCTGGCGTGGCCTTCGGTCAACAGTCGCTACCTCGTGCCGGTGCTGCCGGTGCTGGTCGCCGCCGTTGTCGCCGGGGTGCAGCCGTTGTGGCCGAAGCTGCGACGCGGGTTGCTCGTGACGTTCTTCGCCGCCTTCGCGGTCAACAACGTCGCGATGTGGGCGGTCGACGTGTGGGTTGCCCGCGCCGGCTCCGCGGCCGAGTTCTACCGCCGCTACGAGGCCGGCATCCACCTGGGCCTGCTTGACATCGCCGTCGCCCTCCGCGACCGGCCTGACGCGCACGGCAACTTGCTGGCGGTCAGCGAGCGGTACCAGAACCTCAACGAGGTCTGGCACTACAAGCACCCGCAACGCGTCCTCGCCCACGCCGGCGGCCTGACGCCGATCGCGGCGGATCGGCGTGTCGTGCGGCCGAGCATCCCGCGGGCGCAGCAGTGGGCGCGGGAGGCCGGCGTTCGCTTCTACGTCCACCAGAACCCGACGACGCCCGGCCGCGTCTGGCACTTCCGCCTGACCCGAGACCAGCACGCCCGCATCG
>CAYQCT010000224.1:0-3955 GCA_964416015.1 uncultured Tepidisphaerales bacterium | reverse complement strand
GCTCCTAGCTCCTAGCTCCTAGCTCCTAGCTCCTAGCTCCTAGCTCCTAGCTCCTCCTTTCTTCTCCCTCCATGGCCTCCGTTCGTCAAGACGTCAACGTTCCGCTCGTCGCCTTCGTCGGCATCGTCAGCTCGATGGTGCTGCTGATCCTGGTGCTGGGCGTGCACGCGTGGTTCGGCTACGAGCAGGACCTGGTCCTGTCCGAGCGGTACGCGGCCGACCGGAACGTCGACTGGATCGCGCTCAAGGCCGAGCAGTACGCCAACATCGGCGACGACGTCGGCAACGACACGATCTACGGCGACGAGGTCCCGGCCCCGACGCGGTTCTACAACGCCGACGACCAGGGCTTTCGCACCTACGCCGACTTCAACTTCGCCGCCGGCTACCGGTACGCCGGCGAAGATCGCAGCACGGTCGTCGTGCCGATCCACGTCGCGATGGCTGAGTTCGTCCGCCAGCACGGCGGCGAGGTGACGGCCGACGAGATGAAGGTCATTGACAACAACTACGTCCGCCTGAAGAACGACGCCTACGCCGACCCGCAGGCCTACGTCGACGGCCGCGTGAGCGATCCGCGGAGCAACGTCGTGACCCCCGCCTTCGACGCACCGGAATGATGCGGCCCGCATGAGGCAAAACGCCACATCTGCCGCGGAAACTGAAAGGAACGGGCTCCGCTCGTGTACCGTACCTCCTGACGTGACTCGCACGCTCCGCCAACCTCTTGCCGCCCTAGCGACCGTCGCGATGCTGGCGACGTCGGCGTCCGCGCAGTACCGCCAGCCGGCGGCACGCGACCTCGACGGCCAGTTCACGCCCGAAGTCCTCGAACGCTCCCGCGAGGTCGCGAAGGTCGACGAGAAGCTCGGCGACCAGCTCCCGCTCGACGCCGTCTTTACTGACTCGTCGGGCCGGCAGATTGCCGTCGGCGACCTCTTCGACGGCGAGCGGCCGGTGCTGATCCAGTTCGCCTACTACTCCTGCCCCGTCCTGTGCGGCGAGGTGATGAACGGCATGGTGCGGTCGATGCGAACGCTCGAGGACGAGCTGACGCCGGGCGATGATTTCCGGGTCGTGACGCTCAGCTTCGACAGCCGGGAATCGGTCTCGCTGGCGGCGGACAACAAGAAGGCGACCGTCCGCGCGATGGACGGCTCCTTCGCCGCGGCCGACGTCGAGGCGGGCTGGAGCTTCCTCGTCGGCGACGACGCGAACATCGAGACCCTTACGCAGGCGGCCGGCTTCAACTTCGGCTGGATCGAGGAGGCCCAGGAGTACAGCCACCCGGCGGTGCTCGTGCTCGCGACGCCGGACGGCCGCGTCAGCCGGTACCTCTACGGGGTCGAGTACGACCCGCAGGCGCTTCGCCTGAGCATCATCGACGCCAGCGACGGCAACCTTCGGCCGAGCCTGAACGACGCGTTCGTCTTCTACTGCTTCAACTTCGACCCGTCGACGGGCAAGTACACGGCGACGGCGCGGACCGTCATGATGTTCGCCGGCGGCGCGACGGTGTTGACGCTGGGCTTCGTCGTGGCGTTCCTGGTCGTCGCCGAGCGTCGCGGCCGGCTGGGCGGGCACCCGATGAAGGGCACGCCGATGCCGGACGACGAAGACGACTTGCCGCCGCCTTCTGCCGACGCGTCGCGTCCGCGTGGGGCGTTCACGACCGGTGCCTGACGCTGATACGCTGCTGCTGCTGCTGGACCCGATTCACGCCTGATGTCACTGCTGCCTCCGATGCTTTTTGCCCGCTCCATCATCGTCCTGCTCGGGCTGCTCGCGTTCGCGGTGCCCGCCGTAGCCGACGAGGCCGAGCCGAACGAAGGCCCGGTCGAGTCGGCGGCGGATCTCGCGCCCGAGCCCGGCGCGGACGCGTCGCCGCAGGATCCGAACGAGGAACGGCTGGCCCTGATCGAGCAGATCCGCCAGATGAATGACCTGCCGCCGCAGCAGGACACCGGCACGCTCGAAAGCACCTGGACCTGGATGCCCCAGTCGGCCAGCGCGCAGGCGGAAGAGGTCGACTTCGCCTTCGCCTACATCCTCTGGGTCAGCATTATCTTCACGATCATCGTCGTCGGGCTGATGACGTGGTTCCTGATCAAGTACCGCGCCAAGAGCGACGACGAGCCGGACCCCGTCGGCGTCACGACGCACTCGACGACGCTCGAAATCACCTGGACGCTCATCCCGACCTGCATCGTGCTGGTCATGTTCGTCCTCGGCTTCAAGGGCTACCTCAACGACCAGGTCGCCCCACCGAACGCGTACACGGTCGACGTCACCGCCTACTCGTGGGGCTGGAGCTTCAAGCACCCCAACGGCGCGATCACCAACGACCTGCACCTGCCGGTCAACCGCCCGGTGCAGTTTCGACTGATCAGCAGCGACGTGATCCACTCGCTGTACATCCCGGCGTTCCGCATGAAGAAGGACGTCGTGCCCGGCCGGCGGAACACGATCTGGACGACGCCGACGCAGGTCGGCATTTACGAACTGGCCTGCACGGAGTACTGCGGCACGCTGCACTCGCGGATGGGCCGCAAGGTCTTCGTCTATGAGGCCGAGCAGTTCGAGGACATGCTGGCCAAGGTGAGCAACCTGTACGTCAACTTCGCGACGAAGGAGCCGTACCCGATCGAAGAGGTCGGCAGCCGGCTGGCGTCGGCGCGGGGTTGCATCGGCTGCCACAGCATCGACGGCTCGGCCGGGACGGGCCCGACGTGGCGTGATCTCTGGGGCGACCCGGAGCACGCGATGGCCGACGGGTCGATCGTTGCGGTCGACGCCGAGTACATCCGCAACTCGATCTACTACCCCGGCCAGCAGATCGTGGCCGGCTACGGCAACGCGATGGCGTCGTACCTGGGCATCCTGAGCGAGCGCGACGTCGAGGCGATCATCGCGTACATGAAAACGATCAGCGTCCACTCCGGCGGCAACGAGGCCGACCCGGCACCGGACGGCGGCGTGGTGACCGATGACGAGTCGACCGCCGTCGGCGGCGACCTCTAGACAAGACACGGACGGTTGAGCAGGAAGACGTACCCCGAGGAATTCGCGACGATGAGCACGATCAACGCACCCTTATCCGCCGGCATCGCCGAGGCCAATCGGGCCGAAGTCCACGGCGACAACTACCTGACCCACACCCGCGGCATCCTCTCGTGGGCGCTCACGCTCGACCACAAGCGGATCGCCCTGATGTACACGTTCGGCATCCTGGGCTCGTTCCTGTTGGGCGGCGTCTTCGCGCTGGCGCTCCGCATTGAGCTGCTCGGGCCGGGCTGGCTCTTCTCGAGCAATGAGAACGTGGCTGCCGACTTCTACAACCACATGTTCACTATCCACGGTGCCGTGATGGTGTTCCTGTTCATCATTCCCGGCATTCCTGCGATTATCGGGAACTTCGTCCTGCCGATCATGCTCGGGGCCAAGGACGTGGCCTTTCCGCGGCTGAACCTGGCCAGCCTCTACGTTTGGGCGGCGGGTGGGTTGTTCTTCGTCTACGTCCTGCTCAGCGGCGTGCTGAAGGTCGCCTTCGGCTGGGAACTCTGGGGCGGGTTCGGCCTCGACACGGGCTGGACCTTCTACACGCCCTACAGCACCAGCCGCAGCGAGTCGGGCGTGATCCCGGCGACGATTGGCGCGTTCATCCTCGGCTTTAGCAGCATCCTGACGGCCGTGAACTTCATGGCCAGCATCCACATGCTCCGGCCCAAGGGCATGACCTGGTTCCGCATGCCGCTTTTGCTCTGGGCGCTCTACTCGACGGCGATCATCCAGATCCTGGCGACGCCGGTGCTGGCGATCACGCTGCTCCTGCTCGCCGCCGAGCGTGTGCTGGGTCTGGGCATCTTCGACCCGCTCATGGGCGGCGACCCGGTGCTGTATCAGCACTTCTTCTGGTTCTACAGCCACCCGGCGGTCTACATCATGATCCTGCCGG
>CAYQCT010000223.1:0-4198 GCA_964416015.1 uncultured Tepidisphaerales bacterium | reverse complement strand
ACCCGTACCGCCGCTCGTTTCCAGCAGGGCAATACTGCCCGTGCCGGGGGCGTCTTTGGGCACGCCGTCGGCGAACAAGGCGACGCGGAGCAGAGCGTCGGTTGCCTTATCGGCCACACGTGCGGATGATCCCCGGACGCGGCGTGGTGTAACGCCGAGGCGGGAGCAGCAGGTGGCGTCTCGAGTGGAAGCGTCGGCGGCGACGCGTTCGAGCAACATCCCCGGCCATGCTCTCGCCGGTCACGCCGGTCCGTCCGACGTCAACGCTTCTTTTCATACCCCGCGCCCGTCCCGCTCTTCCTCCACCCTTCGCAAAGCTGATCCCGCCCCGAGGATGCCCGACACGCTGCTCAACTACGCGATCCTGGGCACGCTGGGCGAAGGTGCGGGCAGCACGATCTATCGCGGACGCGACAAGACGACCGGGCGCGTCGTCGCGATCAAGCACGTCAAACGCGACAAGCCCAAGGACATCCGCTTCGTTGAGCAGGTCGAGGCCGAGTACGAGGTCAGCCGATCGTTCAGCCACGAGAATCTTCGGCGGAGCTATTCGCTGAAGGTCATGAAGACCATGCTGGTCAAGGTGACCGAGGCGGTGTTGGTGATGGAATATTTCGAGGGCAAGCCGCTCGAGCGTGGCCTGCCGCCGGACCTGGCGGAAGTGATTCAGACCTTCATCGACGCTGCCAACGGCCTGGGGGCGATGCACCGGATGGGCTGGGCGCACTGCGACATCAAGCCCAACAACATTCTCCGCAGCGACGACGGCCAGGTGAAGGTAATCGACTTCGGCCAATCCTGCCGCATCGGCACGGTCAAGCAGCGGATTCAGGGCACGCCGGATTACATCGCTCCCGAGCAGGTCGAGCGTCTGCCGGTAAGCGAAGCGACGGACGTCTTCAACCTCGGTGCGACGCTCTACTGGGCGACGACGGGCAAGCACGTGCCGACGAGCTATCACGCCAAGCGGGCCGGCGAGAACAGCTTCGTGATCGATGCGATGTTCAAAAGCCCCCGCGAGTTGAATCCTGAGGTGCCGGTCGCGGTGAGTGACGTCATCATGCAGAGCGTCGCGACGAACGCGAAGAAGCGTCCGCAAACGATGGACGAGCTCGCTCGGAAGCTGGCGTTGGGCCGACACGTTCTGATGCGTGATCGTCAAGGCACGGCACCTCCCTCCGTCGCCGATGACGACGACTTTGACGATTCATTTGATTCGATGATCTAGGAGCCAGTTGGTCGTAGCAGCGGCGGCTCGCCGCTGCCGTCCGCTTTCACAGAAGATCCCGGATCCAGAGGCAGCGGCGAGCCGCCGCTGCTACGTTCCAAAACGGCTCCTATATGGCCGGCTAGAACTCAGCCCCGGGTGGAGTTTTCCCGCTCGTGCTGCCAGCGACGGGCCGCGGTTCTCACAGTCTCAGCGTGCAGGTAGCCGGTCATGCCCGGCTGCTTGTGGTAGCCGCCGCCGTAGAGGACGACGACCGGAATGTCCCAGTCGCGGCAGAGGCGGATCACGCTTTCGTCTCGCCGCTGCAGGTCGGCCGTGCTCAGTCGCATCTGGCCGAAGCGGTCCTGTTCGTGCGGGTCGATGCCGGCAATGTAGAAGACGACGTCGGGTTCAAAAGCTTCGATGGCCCTCGGCAGCGTCGACTCTATCGCGGCGAAGTAGGCATCGGCCGACGCCCAGCGTTCCAACGGCACGTCCAGATCGCCCGGCACCTTCGCGGACGGGTAGTTCTTGCCGACGTGCAACGAATAGGTAAAGGTGAACGGATCGTCGGCAAAGATGGCGTGCGTGCCATTTCCTTGATGTGCATCGAGGTCGGCGACGAAACTATGAAGCAACGGCTCCTCGTTTTGTAGAACCCGTATAGCTACGGCAACGTCGTTGAAGACGCAGAACCCTTGCCCGCTGTCGGGAAAGGCGTGGTGCGTTCCACCGGCGAGGTTGCAGGCGATGCCCTCACGCATCGCAAGCCGAGCCGCGGCGAGCGTGCCGGCAACGGCACAGTGGCTGCGCAAGCTCAGTGCGTCCGACGGCGGCAGGCCGAGCCTCTTGCGGGTGATCTCGTTGAAGTCGCCCGTGCGGATCGACCGCACGTACGACTGCGTGTGCACGCGGAGCAGGTCAGCCTCATCGATCAAGCCGGGATCGAACAGGCGGTCGGCCGCGACCGTGCCGTCCTGGACCAACGCGTCGGCCGACTGCGGGAACTTCTCCATCGGGAACACATGGCCCGGCGGCAGCTCGACGAAGTACCGCCGGCTCGTGAAACAGCCAATCGTGGACAACATTGCCACCGTACGCCCGCCTCAGTACAAGCCGCCTGCCTCAATCCAGCACGACGAACCGGCTTCGCGCCTGCTGTTTTACGTAGGTCCGCGTCAGGTCCACCTGCCCCGCCTCGGCGTGTGGACAGGTCTTGCCGTGCGTTGCCAGCCAGCGCTGCGACCGGCTGAAAAACGTGTCGAAGCCGTCCGGCGTCATCGGCTGGGCGAAGTACGTGTCCCGCCGCACCGGCATCACGCGGCAGATGACGTCGCTCTTCGCAATCTCGACCCGCTCGCGATCCGCGTCCAACGCAAGCACGACGTGCCACGGGTAGCTCGCCGGGTAGAGGTCGGTCTCGACGAGGGCCGACATCGTGCGGTAGCCGCGATCCGCGTCCGGATTCGGCGGGTCGAGGAAGAGCAGCACCTCGTTCGGGTCCGTCGCGAGGAAGAGGAACGTGCTGAGCTTCACCTGGTCGCGTACGTGCGGGAAGACGTCGTCGCTGATCGGGTGCGGCAGGGTCTGGCCTTGCTCCCAGAACCAGGCATAACGCTGCACCAGCGGCTGGCCATCGGTGTCGGGCGTGGGCGAGAAGTCGAAGTCGCTCGCTAGTTCGACGTCCGGCTCGGCAGCCCAGGTGCCGTCGTCGCTGCGGACGAAGGTGACGTCGAAGTTGGCCAGCAGGTCGAAGCCGAAGGCATTGGCGGCGCGGATCGGCGGGCACTCCTCGGGCCAGCCACGACCGGTGGTTCGGCGAACGTACACGTCCTTCGCCGGCCGCGGGGCGAAGAGCTCGTCGCGGAACTTGTAGAAGTGCAGCACACGCCGACGCTAGCGAGGCGGTGACTCGATCTGCGACCCGACCGACTACTCGGATTCCGCGGTGCGACAAACCTTCTGCGACGTCGGTTCGTATCGAGATCGGTCTTGCGGCGTTGCTGCCGCTCGTTATCCTGTCCCTGATCCTGGCGGCCGCGGAGTCGCACGCTGTTTCCGATCCAGACTTTGCCGCCCGAACGCCGGGCTCATCTCAACATGCCGAAGAAGCCGCTTTGCCGTCTCGAGTCGCTCGAGTTCCGCCGCCTGCTCGCCGCCGACGCGGGGCTTGAGGCCGAGATGATCCTCTGGCAAGGGCGCGAGGTCGAGGTCGCTGCCGGCGAGGCGATCGTTCGTTTCGAGTCCGACGCGACGCGTCTGGGCCTGGGCGACTTCGATCCGATGACCGGCGTGCCCGTGCTCGACACCGCCGACCGTGCCCGGCAGGTCGCCGGCTTCGAGCGTGTGCTCTCCCGCGATGCCGCTGATGTCGCCGTCGACCGTCACCTCGGCGGCAACGGCAGCTTCCTCGTCGAAGGCGACGACACGCTCTCGCTGATTAAGACGCTCCAGCAGGTCGAAGGCGTCGAGGCCGTCGAGCCGAACTTCATCGTCCGCACCAACTCCATCCCCAACGACCCGAGCTTCGGCCAGCTCTGGGGCTTGAACAACGCGAACGACGCCGACATCGACGCGCCCGAGGCCTGGGACATCACGACCGGCAGCAGCGACGTCATCGTCGCCGTGATCGACACCGGCATCGACTACAACCACCCGGACCTAGTCGACAACATGTGGGTCAACCCCGGCGAGATCGCCGGCGACGGCATCGACAACGACAACAACGGCTACGTCGACGACATCTTCGGCATCGACACCGCCAACGGCGACAGCGACCCGATGGACGGCAACGACCACGGCACGCACGTCGCCGGCACCATCGCTGCCACCGGCAACAACGGCACCGGCGTCGTCGGCGTCGCCTACGGCAGCCGCGTCATGGGCCTCAAGTTCCTCAGCGACAGCGGCTCGGGCAGCACCGCCGACGCCGTCGAGGCGGTCAACTACGTCACCGACATGAAGCTCCGCGGCGAGAACATCGTCGTCAGC
>CAYQCT010000222.1:0-4229 GCA_964416015.1 uncultured Tepidisphaerales bacterium | reverse complement strand
CGCCGGATTCTGCGCCGCCGAATCAGCGGATGATGTTCTCTGCGGAACAGTGATATCGGGCGTCGCCACGGGCCGTTGAGTTCCTTGCACATCAGCGGTTTCCGATCGTGCTGCGGCGGCGAAGTGTTCGTCGGTCACTTGCAGATAATGCTTGGCCGCCACTGCCGGCGAGTTGCCGATCCAGGCGGTGACGACGTGGATCGGATGCCAGTCGGCCAGCTCCGTCTCCCGCGTCGCCCGCAGGTTCTGCCACAGCTTCGGCCACGGCGTCACTCCCGCCAGCTTGATCGCCGCCTCCATCGGCTTGCGCAGCGATTGATCCGTCCGGCCGACGAGCATCGGCAGCACCAGCGGCTGGCCGGCCTCGGCACCGTCGTACGCGTCGAGCAGCAGGCGTTGTAGTTCCGGGAAGATCGGCAGCCACCGGCGGCCCTTGCCGACGTGGTGCTCCGTCTTCGGGGCGGTGACGAGCATTCGCGATTCGGCGAAGTTCACGTCCTCCCACCGAAGCCGCCGTGCTTCGCTGCCGATCCGCAGGCCGCCCCATCGGGCCAGGCCGAATAGCAGCCGCATCTGCGGGCCACGCAAAGCGTCGAGCACCTTCACGCTGTCGGCCTCGGACACGAACCGCATCCGGTCGGCATTGGCGACGGCCGCGCACGCGATGCCCTTGAACGGGTTCACATCGACGAGTTCGTGGTCGATGCCGTAGCTCCACGCTTGCTTGACAAGTCCGACGGTGCGGCGGGCGGTCGATTCGGCCAGCTCTTGCTTCGTCTCAAGCCAGCGGCGAAAGTCCTTCGCCCGGCCGACGGTGACGCCGCGGGCGGGCGTGTCGCCGAAGTGAATCAGCGGGTGCCGTCGGGCACGGGCGTAACAGGTCGCCGTCGAGTCCTTGACGTCGTCGCGGCTGCGGGCGAAGCGGTCGTACAGCTCCACGACCGTCATGGCCTCGCCGGCGGTCGCGTCGCACAGGTGCATCGACGCCAGCTTCGCCCGAAGCGTCGGGCCGCACGACGCCAGCCACGCGGCCGTCGCGGCGGGCGGGACGTTGCCATGCCGGCGCGATTGAGCCAACGCTTCAGCGTGCTGGCTGACGACGTGTGCGGTGCCCTTGGCGACGGTGCCAAGCCGCAGGGCGCGACGCCTGCCGTCGGGACAGACGACGAGCACGCGGCGGTTGCCGTCACGATCGGTGGAAACTGAAGCCATAGGTCATCCTCGGGTGAAGCCGGCGGTACGGGCCGGCGGGTGGTGAAGGGTACAGAAGCGGCGGGCGAATGTTCAGGCGTCCGGCAGCAGGTAGCGGTAGGTCGTGGCACGGCCGCCGCGGCGTTGCTGGCCGGCCGCCTCCACGACGAGTATGCCGTCGGCGACGAGCACCCGCAGCAGCTTCGCCGCGTCGTCGTGGTTCATGGCCGTGCCGCAGGCTTTCATCCGCTCCGCCAGGTCGCGGCAGGACAGGAACCAGCTCCCGCCGCCTTGCAAGCGGTGCATCGAACGGCAGAAGCGGACAGCTAGCCGTTCGGCCTCGCCGTAGTGCTCGGGCAGGGCGGGCGGGTCGTCCGCATCGACGGCCGCTTGCATGGCCGTCGTCAGCAGTTGCCCGTGCGGACGCTCCACCCGCTGCCAGGCGGTCGCGAAGTCGGCGAGCGTGACGCTGACGAGTTTCGTGCGGACGTTCGGCAGGGCGCGGTTGAACCAGTCGAGCACGATCGGCCTCAGGTCGGCAGCGTTCAGGTTCGCAAGCGGGGCGATGCTCTTCATCCGGCGGGCCAGATCGAAGATGCACCGGTTCCTCGTGCCGTGCCTCGTCGGCAGGGTTCCCGCTATCGCCACGTCTACCAGTGGTCGCACGTCCGGGTCGTCGAGCACGGCCGCGGCATCGCCGCCGGCAGCGGCAGCACGCCCAGCAGACCCATTGCATGTGTATGCATGTGTCAGAAACGCGTTGACGAGCCACGGCGGCGGTTCTGCCACCTCCACGTCGTCCGGTTCGAAGCCGCTTCGCCAGCGATATCGGCAGCCGCTTTCATGCGTCGAACCGGGCAGCACGACGTACCCGCCGTCGGCCTTCAGGTCCAAGCCGGGACCGATGATGCGGTTGCCGATCCTGCCGCCGGGATGCCGCAGGTACAGGTGCCGGCCGCCACCGCCGGTTGCCACCTCGGGCGTCGCCGGGAGGTCGCCGCGCTCCCGTTCCAGATCGGCGAGCGTCGCGGTGCCGCCGTTCCTCGGATCGACGTCGAGCACGATCAGACCGGACGGCTTGCCGCACAGCAGGCCGAAGTTGCAGCCGCTATGCCGCTTGCTCCAAACCTCAACCTTCAGCGCGTCGATCGATGCCAGCCTCGGCCAGTTCTTCAGCAGCGGCACCTTGCCGCCGGCCACCACCGGCAGCACCGGCCAGCCTCGGGACGCCGCCGCCAGTGCCTCGGCGAGTGCGTCGCCGCCTATGGCCCCGGCCGTTGCCGGGGCAGTCTCATCATGTACCATTGTGTTGCCTCGTCTGCGGCGGCGGGCGGGTGCGTGCCAGGGTCGCGTCGCCCGCCGCCTCGGATCGTCTAAGTAGAGAAACCGGACGAGTCCGGTTTCGCCAGGATCAGGCGGCGTCGAGTTCGTCCACGACGGTCGCCATCGCCTCCCGCAGCTTGAACCGCAGGGCGTTAAGTTGAATCGAATCCTGCCGTTCGGCCTCGGCCTCGCGGTTGAACAAGTCGACGTCGATGACGGCTTCGATCGCCCGCGTCACGGCGTCCGCCAGTACCTCGGGCGGCATGGCCTCCAGCTCGTAAGCCGCCGTGCCGAAGCGGCCGGCGAACGCCTTGTAGCGGGACGACGACGGCTTGGCGTCGAGGTGCCGGGGCAGCTTAAGGTCCGCTACCTGCCCGGCCGTCAGCGCGACCTTGTACGCCTGCACGTCCGCGACGTAGAAGTCGTCGCGGATGCTGCGGGCCAATGCCTCGGGAATGTCGGCCCCCTCGGGGTCGTGGTCGCTGACGACGAGCAGGATCAGCTTGTCCTTGCCGCTGCGGCGGTAGCGGCCGACGATGCTGGCGCGCGGCGGCACGCTCATGTAACCGCGGCCGATCGTCAGCGGGATCGTGAACCGCTGCGCCACCGGCTTCAGCAGGGGCAGCACCGTGTTCTTCTCTCCGACGAGTTCGATGTGATGCGGCTGCGACCGCAGCAGGTCACGCCAGTAGGTTGTGAGCAGGTCGTCGAGTTCTTCGGTGACGTACGGGCCGACGCCGGCGAACGTCCGCCAGCTCATCATCGGCCGCGTCTCGTCGTCGATCGCGTGAATCGGCACGTTGCCGGCGATGCGGGCGCGGGCCAGCAGGTTGCAGAGATCCTTATAACACCGCTCGGAGTTCTTGTAGCGGCTGCCCGGCTTGCCGGCGTGCCGCAACGGCGGGTCGTTCAGCAAAGCGTAGTGCACCCGCCGGACGCTGACGGGCCACGTCTCGCGCCAGCCGTCGATGATGCCAATGGCCGCGTCGAGCATCGGCCGCTTGGCGTCGCTGATCGTTGATCTGCCGCGGTAGTCGCCGGCGTCCACCAGGTCGCCAGCCTCCGCACGGTCGGCCGCCTCGGCACGGTCGGCGGCGAGCAGCGCGTAGGCGTCGTCCGGGTCGGCATCGACGGCCGCCTCCCGCACCCGCTCGGCGAAGGTCTTGTCTCGCTGCCGATTGTGCTCCCGCAGCAGGGCGACGTACGCGTCGTCATCGAGTTCGTCACGCCGGACGTCGAGCACGATGCAAGGCACCGTCGCCAGCCCCGCCAGGCGGGCCGCACAGTGGCGACGATGGCCGCTGACGATGTAACGGTCGGCCGTCACCTCCAAAGGCTGCCGCAGGCCGTTCTCGGCGATGCTGTCGGCGAGTTGCCGCACCTCGGGATCGGTCGCCAGGACGCGACGGTACAGCCGCTCGTTCTCGGGCGACGGCTTCAGGTCGGACAGCTTCAGCGTCGAAACGCGGACTAGTCCCGTTTCTGAATCCAGGCGTCGGCTTCGGGTTCTTCGCCTTGCTCATGCCGCACCTCCCGTCGCGTCGGCGGCGAGTTCGTTCATCCGTTGCCGCAGCGCGTCGACAGGCACGACGACGCGGCTGCCGAATCGCACGGCCGGCAGGTCGCCGTTGCGGATCAGGTCGGCCGTCAATCTCGGCGACAAGCCGATCGTGGCGGCGGCCTCGTCGACCGTCAGCGCGACCCGCGGCAGTCGC
>CAYQCT010000221.1:0-4233 GCA_964416015.1 uncultured Tepidisphaerales bacterium | reverse complement strand
AAGCCGCCGAGCGCGGAGTTGGCACCGGATCAGGTCGACAGCGACTCGCTGCCGCCGTACGACGTGCTGGATGAGATTCTGGAGCGGTACGTCGAGCTGGAACAGTCCCCGGACGAACTGGCCGGCGCGGGCTTCGAGCGGGCGACGGTCGAGCGGGTGATCCGGCTTGTCGATCTCAACGAATACAAGCGTCGGCAGGCCGCCCCAGGTCTGAAGGTGACGAGTCGGGCGTTCGGTTTTGGGCGAAGAATGCCAATTGCGCAGCGGTTCGACCCGCTGGCGAACAATCCGGGGCCAATCTCAATCGCCCCGGCCGCGGCGACTTCGTGAACCACGGCACGCAGTTTGTGGCATGACCTTCGATGAAGTCCCACACCAACACGCTCGAGTCGCCGGCCCGCCTGCTCGTCACGCTGCTGTTCGCTGCCATCGCCCTGCTCGCCGTCGGCACCCTCGCCGGCTGCCACAGCAACGAACACAGCAACAACGATCCGGAGCTCGGTGACACCGACGACGACACGACCTTCCAAAGCGACGACTCGCCCGAAGAGTTCGGCGACGAAGGCGGCGGCGTCGGCATGTGACGTCGCGGCTCAGCCTGCCTTCTTCACCCAGTCCCTGATCTTCCGCACCGTCGGCGGCCATGTGTCGCCGGCACGCATGCGGAGAAATGATTCGTAGAGCGTGTCGATCACGCGGACGTAGTCGCGTAGCAGGCCGATTCGCTCCTCGAACAGCACCCGCGGCGAGTCGGCGTCTTCCGGATCGGGCAAGACGAGGCCGGACGTCGCGAGCGTTTCGCCTGCGAGGGTCAGGCCGAACGGGCTGCCGGCGTCGAGGAGGAGGCCGAGCTTGCGGGGGCACTTGCCGACCGCGAGCATCTTCTTGGCCTCCGGCATGCGGCCCGGGCCGTCGCCGCGGAGAGTGCCGCGGCCGGTCAGACCGAAGACGCAGTCGAGGTCGACCGCCTTGTCGATCATCACCGTCACGACGTCGTCGCCCGCCTCGATGCCGCCGCCGTCGTGCTCGGCCGACCACCAGAGCCAGGTCAGAAACTCGTTACCAAAGAAGTCCTTGGTGCCGCCGCCCTTGGCGACCCACGGGTACTCGGCGGCGTCGCCGGTGCCGCGGGCGCTGGTGGCAAACGCGGTCGGCCGGGCGTCTTCGTAGTCGCGGCGGTGGCCGATCTTCTCGAGCTTCCGGAGCGCCAACTCGCCGGCGGTCAGCGGGATCAGCGTGAGGCCGAAGGTGCGGTCGAAGAGCTCGTAGAGCTTCGTCTGCTGCGATGCTGACGACGGGCCGTAGAGGACGGATTCCTCGACATCCCAGAGGATCGGCGTCATCTTGCTCCGGCGGAATCGGCCGGACCTGGCCTCCTCGTCGAGCCGACGATCGGCGGCCTCGCGGGCGTCTTTCTTCGCGGCCTTGCTGACGAAGCCGCCGACGGGCGTCGACGCCTGCAGCTCGATCTCGGCGTAAGCCTTCCGCAGGTCGCCCGGCGGCTTGTTCGTGTCGACCCGCATGCCGACGTGCACGCAGTCGGCATAGACGTTGGTCTCGAACGAGAAGGTGTCGTCCAGCAGATGCCGTCCGCCGCACCAGCCGACGGCCTCCTCCTCGGCAAGTCCTTCGTCGTCCACCTGATTCGCCGCCAGCTTCTCGAGCAGCGCATCATCGGCCGACGACGGACCCTCTCCGACAACGGCGAAGCGGGCGAACGAGATGGATCCGGAGGCGAAGGGCAAGGTACCGGTTCATCGTCCGCCGGCGGCGGCAAACTATAGTCGGACTAGGTTCTCGATCGAAGTTAAGGTGGTAATTGAGAACTCGGGTCGTAGCAGCGGCGGCTCCGCCGCTGCTACGTTTTGAGACAGCACTTAGCCGATCGTCGTCCGAGTCCGCTTAAGGAAGCGCAGATCAGAGGATGTTGCAGCTACTTTGGTTCCAACCTAGAGGCTCCGGGCGACTTCCTCGCGAACGTAGAACTCGAGCTTGTCGCCTTCCTTGATGTCGTCGTATCCGGCGATGCTGATGCCGCACTCGAGGCCCTGCTTGACCTCGCGGACGTCGTCCTTCACCCGACGCAGGCCCTCGATGCGAAGCTCGTCGGCGACGACCGCACCGTTCCGAAGCAGGCGGACGAAGGCGTCACGTTGCGCGACGCCGTCGGTGACGTAGCTGCCGGCAATGGTGCCGATGCGGCTGGCCTTGAAGGTCGCGCGGACCTCGGCAGTGCCACGGTACTGCTCCTGGATCTCCGGCTCGAGCAGGCCCGACAGGGCGAGCTTAATGTCGTCGTAGATCTCGTAGATGACGCTGTACGTCCGAATTTCAACGCCACGCTGCTCGGCGAGGTTGCGGGCGCCTTCATCAATTCCAACGTGGAAGCCGATGATGACGGCTTCGCTCGCGTCGGCCAACTCGACATCACTCTGGTTCACGGCACCGACGGCCGAGTGAATGATCTTGACCTGGACCTCTTCGTTGTTGTGTTGGCCGACGGTAGCCTTGAGCGTTTCGACACTGCCCTGCACGTCGCCCTTCATAATGAGATTGATCGTGCGGATCTGTCCCTCGGCGACGGTGTCGAAGAGGTTATCGAGGCTGACCTTGTTCTTGAGGGCGAGGTCGAGCTCGCGCATCTCCGTCTGCCGTTCCTCGGCGACGGCGATGGCCTCGTCGAGGTCGGACATCACGTAGAACGCGTTGCCGGACGAGGGCACTTCGTTGAAGCCGCTGACGAGCACCGGCGTGCTCGGCCCGGCCTCCTTCACCCGCGTGCCGTCGGCCTTCTGCAAAGCGCGGACGCGGCCCCAGCCGACGCCGGCGAGGACGACGTCGCCGACCTTCAGCGTGCCGTGCTGCACCAGAACCGTCGCCACCGGGCCGAGGCCTTGCGCGACGCGGGCCTCGATGACACGCCCACGGGCCGGCGTCTTCGGCGCCGCCTGCAGTTCCATCAGCTCGGCTTGCAAGTCGAGGATTTCCAGCAATTCTTCGATGCCCTGCCCGGTCATCGCGCTGGTGCGGACGACCTCGGTGTCGCCGCCCCACTCACTCGGGTTCAGGTCTTGCGCAGCCAGTTCGCCGAGCACCTTGTCGGGGTTGGCGTCGGGGCGGTCGATCTTGTTGAGCGCGACCACGATCGGCACCTCGGCGGCGCGGGCATGGTTGATGCTCTCGATCGTCTGCGGCTGCAGCCCCTGGGCGGCGTCGACAACGAGGACGACGATGTCCGTGACTTGCGCCCCGCGGGCACGCATGGCCGTGAAGGCTTGGTGGCCGGGCGTGTCGATGAAGGTGACCTGCTTGTCGGCACCGTTGCGTTGGACGGTGACGTCGAAGGCGGCAACATGCTGCGTGATGCCGCCGGACTCGCCGGCGACGACGTTGGTGTTGCGGATCTTGTCGAGCAGGCTGGTCTTGCCGTGGTCGACGTGGCCGAGGATGGTCACGACGGCAGGCCGACCGGTGAGCTCGGCCTCGTCGATGTTGGCCTCGATGTCGGCGAAGCGGTCGGCGAGTTTCTCCTCGGCCGACGGCTCGCGTTCGATGGTGACCTCGATGCCGAATTCCATCGCCAACGCCTCGGCCTGCTCGGCATCGAGGCCGCTGTTGAGGTTGACGCCGCGGGCACCGTGCTTGACGAAGAGCGTGCGCAGGATCTGGTTGCTTCGGACGCCCAGGTCGTTGCTCAGCGACTTGACGGTGATCGGCTCCTTGACGACGACGGGCCCGGCGGTCTGGCCGGGACGCGGGGCGCGGAAGCCCTGGCCGCGACGGGCGGTCCGCTGCATCTGCCGGTCGAGCAGGCTGCGGTTGGCCTTGGCGGCGTTAACGGCATCGCGGCGGGCGATGATGTCGGCGTCGGTGAACTCGCGGAGCTTCTCGAGCGCCTCGCCACGCCGGCCGTCCGTGCGACGGCGGCCCGAGAGCGAGCGGCCCTGATCGGCAGCGCCGGGACCGGTCCCCGTGCCGGGCGCACGCGCCTTGACGCCGCCGCCGCCTTGGGCGATGGGACCGGTCGGGATGCGGTTGGGTCCGCCGGGTCCGCCCATCTCGCCACGACGACGCGGCGTCGGGACGTGGTCGGGGGCTTCGACGCGGACGACCTTCGGCCCGGCGATCTCGACCTTCTTCAGCTCCGAAAGCTGCGGCGCGGCCTGGACCGGACCTTCGGCGGCACGCTTGGCCTCACGCTCCGCCTTGATCTTGTTCTGGACCTCACGCTGG
>CAYQCT010000220.1:4077-4335 GCA_964416015.1 uncultured Tepidisphaerales bacterium | reverse complement strand
GTTGGGCGTTGTGGCGGTTCGGGCGTGGCGTGCGGCGGCTACTGGAGCTTCCGCCGCCGCGAGCGTTCGGAGCGAGGATCTGTCGAGGGGCGAACGGGTTACTGAGTCGCCTGCTGCCGGTGCTCGCCGTCGCGTTGATCGGTACGGTCCTGACGATCGCCGCCTACCGGTGGTTCGTTCCGCCGACGATCTATGAAGAAGAAACGCCACTTCCTTTGATTCTGCACGGTGCTCGTACGGGTGTTGTGGTGCTGGCGG
>CAYQCT010000220.1:2646-4067 GCA_964416015.1 uncultured Tepidisphaerales bacterium | reverse complement strand
TCATCGTCGCTTTGTCGACGATGACGTTCCTCGCCTGGGACATGGCGTTGCGGTTCGGCTTGTATTGGGACAAGCATCGGCTTGCGAGTCTGGTTTGGGCGCTCGTTGCCGTCTGCACCGTGGCCGGTTGGCCGCTGACGCTGGTCAGGACCGGGCTGGAGTCGCGTCAGATCTACATCGGCAGTCTGCCCGAGCCGATGACGCTGGTGTTCGAGGTCGCGTCGACGCTCGCCATCGTTACAACGTTGCTGTTCCTTGCCGCGGTCACGCTGTCGGTCGATGCCGGTGCCAAGACGGCGAAGCGGTTGCGCGAGCTGTGGGTCGACGCACCCGAGCCGCCCGCTGGCACGATCGCGCGTCGATTGGGTACCTTCGTTGGTCGTGGGAAGCGATCCATCACCGGCTGACGCCGTCGCGACGACTCCGTCGGCCCTCTGCTTCGACTGCGGCTACGACCTGCGGCAGCAGACGAGCGACGGCCGCTGCCCCGAGTGCGGCCTACCGGCGTCGGCTTCGGCGGAGAAGCTGCATCAGTTCGCCACCACCGGCGACCCGCGGGCGATCGGCCGCGTCGGCTGGACCGTCGCGGCCGGGTTCGGCACGATCATGGTCCTCTACATCGTGTTCATGGTTCTCATCCAGTTCGCGTTCCAGGTCACAGCAACAAGTCAGCCACCGTCGTGGGTGTTCGAGTTCCTGCTGGTCCTGTTGCTCCTGGTCCCAGTGGGTGCGCTCGCGCTGGTCGCGTGGGGCAGTGGGCGGCTGCTGCGGAGCGGGACGATGCGGTGGTGGCGACGCTGGCTGATCAGCCTGGGCGGTTGGATTGCCACGGCGACCGGGGCCGTGCTGTTGCTGCTCGTAGTCGTGCAAGCCTATCGCCAGTACATGTTCGAGCCGGACCTCGACGCGTATCAGGACGGCGCGCCGATCCCGTGGGGCCCCGAACCGATCGTCTGGCTCGAGATCGTGGCAGCGGTTTTCGCTTGGACGTTCAGCATCACCGGCCTGCTGTTCGTGCTGCTGCTGTCGTACGAGATCGGCACACGGATCCAGAAGCTGTGGCCGACGACGCGGTGGCTCAGCCGGCCGTGGCGGACGGTGGCGACGTTGCTCACGCTCGGCGGCATCGTGGTGGCGATCTCCGCTCTCTCGACGGTGCTCCTGCCCGGCTTCGATCGTCGCCCGCCCGTCTGGTTCCAAGTGATGAGCATCGGCAGCGGCGTGATGCTGTGGATCGGCGTGCTTATCTTCGGCATCGCGGGTCTTCTGACGGCGATTCGCGCTCCGTCGGTGCGGCGGCGTCTGGCGGAGATGCAGGCGATACCGGCCTGCTCGTGATGGCGCTCGGGAGCAGGATCCCCGATCTCGTAGTGGGTTCGGTTGTGGTTGTCGTTGTTGTTCGCGGCGGAATAATGATCTTG
>CAYQCT010000220.1:0-2636 GCA_964416015.1 uncultured Tepidisphaerales bacterium | reverse complement strand
GACCGAATGCCGTTCCTGCGGGCGGACGTTGCGACGTGGCGGGGCGGCATCTATGCTCGCCGCCCGCACCGCCTTCCGGCCCCGGTTGGCGACGACCCGCGCGGCCGACCGCCGTACCTGACGTCCCGCACCTGCCGATGCTCGCCCGCCTCGCCTTCGCCCCGCTCGCCCAGACCGACCCGGCCGGCGGCGCGTTGTCGTCGGCGCCCGATACCCTCACGACCACGGGCGGCGTCCTGACGCCGACGATCATTCTGCTCATCAGCGTCGCAGCCGCCATCGGCACGCTGTTGCTCTTGCCGGGCACCTTCACCGTCGCCTGTCGCATCGGCGGGTCGCTGCTGGCGGCGGCGTTGGTCTCGCTGGCGATCGTGCTGCTGCTCAAGACGGGCTTCGTCGACGTCTTCTTCTGGGTGTTCGCCGCCATCGCGATCGGCGGCAGCGTCCGCGTCATCACGCACCCGCAGCCGATCTATTCGGCGCTCTACTTCGTCCTGACCGTCTTCGCCTCGGCCGGCCTGTTCATTGTCGGGTACGCCGAGTTCATGGCGGCGGCGCTCATCACGATCTACGCCGGGGCGATCCTGGTGACGTACACGTTCGTCATCATGCTCGCCGCCGACGCGGCCCCGGAAGAGACCGGGCCGCAGGGCAAGGAGGAGGCGGCCAAGACCTTCGTCGCGACGCACGACGCCAACGCCCGCGGCCCGGTGCCGGCGGCGATCATCGGCTTTGTCACGGCTGGCATGCTCCTGTTCGCGATCTTCGAGCGTGCCCCGGCGCAGCTCGACAAGCGGCTGAGCGTGACCGAAGCTCGCTACATGGCCCGCAGCGACGCCCGGCTCGACGCGGCCGAGGCGGCGGGTGAGCTTGACCCGGCCGACCCGCCGAGCGTGGGCGTGGAGCTGGGCGAAGGGCCGGTCGACCCGACGATGCTGGCCGTGGCCGATGGTGTGTTGCCGGTCGGGGCTACTGCAGCGGTGGGGGTCGAGCCGTCGACGGGCGTCCGCGGCGACCTCTATACGTACAACAACCGCCTCGCCTACGCCCAGGAGCGCGACCGCGGCGGCGTGCAGGTGCTGGGCGTCTACCTCTTCACGCGGCAGGTCGTCGCGTTGCAGGTGGCGGGCCTGATCCTGACCGTGGCGATGATCGGCGCGATCGTGATCGCCCGGCGGAAGATCCTGCCGGGCAGCGCCGACGATCGGGCCGCGATGGCCGGCGGCGAGACGCGGGTGATGCCCAACACGCCGGTCAACGACAACCCCAAGAGCCTGCCGGTCGTCGGCACGGCCACGCCGCGGCAGAAGGCGTATCCGCAGAACTGAGAGATCGAAAGAAGGGGAGGAGCTAGAAGCTAGGAGCTAGTCGGAACCGGATCGTGTCTCTAGAGCTTTCGTAATCATCTTTCTGCTTCTGACTAGCTCCTGACTCCTAGCTCCTACCTACTCCTCCCCCATGTCCGTCCTCGCCCTGCAACACTACCTGGCCGTCGGCGCGATCATGTTCGCGCTCGGCATGATCGGGTTCATGACGCGGCGGAACCTGATTGTCATGTTCCTTTGCACGGAACTGATGTTTCAGGGTGTCGCCATCACGCTGATTGCTTTCGCGGCCTACCACAACAACGTCGTGGGGCAGGCATTCGTGATCTTCCTGCTCGTCGTCGCCGCCGCCGAAGCGACGCTGGCGCTGGGCATCGTCGTGCTGCTGTTCCGCCAGAAGGGGACGGTGGATAGTGAGGCTTGGAAGGAACTTCGAGAGTGAAGCAAAGTATGAAGTGTGAATGCGGAATGCGGAAGTACCAGACGCCGCCGCACCGCAAGTAGATCTTTCTGGCCGCATTCAGCATTCTTACTTCCGCATTTCTGCAATGTCCTTCCTCGCCTCCATCTCCTGGCTGATCCCGTTGCTCCCGTTGCTGGGCGCGGCCGTGGCGGGCTTTGCGGGCAAGCGGTACCTGCGGGAAAAGAGCCATTGGCCGATCTGGCTCGGCGTCGGCGGGGCGGCGGTGCTGTCGCTGGGCATCCTCGTTTCGATGCTGCTGAGCGGCACCAACGAGAAGGTCGCCTTCAGTCCGACCTACGAGAAGGTCGCTGCGGCAAATCCGGAGATGTTCGAGGCCCACGGGGCCAAGGACGTCAAGAAGGACGACGATCACGAGCACGACGATCACGAGCACGACGACCATGAACACGCCGTCGCCGAAGATCATCACGACGAAGGCCACCACGGACCGGACGGCGACGTCAAGGCGTACCGCTCGACGTGGTTCACCTGGATCGCGGCGGGCGACGAGTTGCAGCGGGGCGTGCCGCCGGGGCTGACGAGCGAGCAGATGGCCGAGCTTCGCCTGCAACGGGCGGCGGCGGGCGACCTGTTGCCGGATCCGGAGGTGACGCAGGTCGAGGCGACGACCGGCGGCTACTTCGAGATCAAAGCCGGCGCGTTTCTCGACCCGCTGTCGGCGGTCATGCTCGGCGTCGTCTGCGGCATCGGCTTCCTGATCACCATCTTCGCCGCCGGCTACATGCACGGCGAGAGCGGGTACTGGCGGTTCTTCGCCTACCTCGGGCTGTTTCTGTTCTCGATGACCTGCCTGGTCATGGGCGAGAACCTGATCATGCTCTACCTCG
>CAYQCT010000219.1:0-4382 GCA_964416015.1 uncultured Tepidisphaerales bacterium | reverse complement strand
GCACGATCGTCCTCACCGCCGACGACGACAACGGCTTCAACGGCGACGGCTTCCTGCGTGTGCGTGATACCGCCGGCGACCTCGGCGGCACGATCACCAACGAAGGCACCATTCGCGCGGAAGCGGGGGCACAGACGAGCGGCATCGACCGGGCACTGCAGGCCGACCTGGTCAACCGCGGCACGATCGAGGCCGACGGCGTCCGGTTCGACGTCCTCGACCGGGCCGTCACCATCGACGGTGGAGCGCTGCTCGGCGAGGTCTACCTCCGTTCGCCGACGCTCACGCTCGTTTCGCCGCCGAGTTCGGGGCCGATCGATGTCGAAGGTTCGGCCGAGGTCGTGGGCGACGTGCCGGCAAGCTTTACAGTGACCATCCTGGGCTCCGTCCGCTCGGGCCGAGGAGCGCTCACGCTCGAGGACGGTGCCACCAACTTCGGCACGATCATCGTCTCGGCCTTGGACGACAACACCTTCAACGGCGACGCGACCCTCCGCAGCCTGGACGGCGACGGCAACCCCGGCACCTTCACCAACGCCCCCGGCGCGACGCTCCGCTTCGAGGCCGGCGCTCAAACCAGCAGCGCGAATCGGTCGCTCGACGGCACGCTGGACAACCGCGGGCTTGTGGAGCTGACCGCGGGCGTGCTGGCCAACTTCGACGCGATCGATACAACCGACGACACGTTCCTGACCGGCGGGCGTTACGTCATCCCTGATGCCGCCAGCCTCAGCTTCGCCGACAACCCGGAGCTGCTCACCGGCGAGTTCGAGATCGCCGGCACCGGCACCGTCGACCTGGTGAGCGTTCAGATCAACAACGGTGCCATCCGCCTGCTCGACGGGGCCGACCTGACCATCGACCCGGCCGGCAGTGCCGGCTTCGAGAACCGCGGCATCCTCGACCTCTCGGCCACCTCCACGCTCAACATCGTCGGCGACGTCACCTTCGGCGGGGTCAGCCAGCCGGTCATCCGCAGCGAGATCGCCGACGCGACCACCTTCGGCAACGTCGCCATCACCGGCAGTCTCGACCTCAACTCGCCCGCCTCCGCCAGCCGGTTCGACCCGGACCTGGTCGGCGGCTTCGACCCGAGCGTGGGCGACCGCTTCGACATCATCACCGCGACCGGTGCGATCACCAACGCCTTCGACAGCTTCCAGGGCGGCGAGGACCCCTCGGGCGACGTGCTGGGCGTCAGCCGGCCGGACGCGAACACGCTGGCGGTCGAGATCGTGCCCGGCCCCTTGCCGCCCGCGCCGCAGATCCTGGGGCAGAGCTTCGAGTTCGAGACCCGCCTGGCCGTCACCTTCACCTTCGACCAGGACGTCTCGGCGTTCCTCTCCCGCAGCGACTACACGATCACCGATGTCGACACCGGCGAGACCCTGCCGCAGTCGGCGGGCGTGTTGACGTTCAATTCTTTCAGCAATGAAGCAGTCCTGGACCTGACGGGCGATCTGCCCAACGGCAACTACGAGCTCGTCGTCCAGGCCAGCGACATCGCCAACAGCGCGGGTGTGCCGGCGAGCGGGACGCCCATCACGCTCGACTTCTTCGTCCTCGCCGGCGACGCCAATCGCGACCGCGTGGTCAACCTCTCGGACTTCCTGGTCCTTCGCCGGAACTTCGGCCAGACCGGCGGCACGTTCAGCACAGCCGACTTCAATTACGACGGGACCGTCAACCTCTCGGACTTCCTCATCCTGCGGCGCAACTTCGGTACGTCCCTCGACGAGCCGGCCCAAAGCCTCTTCGCCTGAGCCCGCTTTCGTATCGAGATCGGCAAAGCGGCGACCTGCCGGTGCGAACCCGGTAAGGCATCGTCTTCAACTACAGCCACCCCATCAATGTCTCATTCAACTTGCGCCGGTATCGTCAACGCCGCCTTTGAAGTCCTCGAGCCGCGTCGCCTGCTGTCGGTGACGCCGCCGCTGGGGTTGCCGACGAGCATCTCGGGCGGCGATTCCATCGATGGGGCGATCTACGTCGATCCCAACGGCGACTTCGAAACGGCAGACTTCGATCTCGATTCACGATCGCCCCGGCCGGGCATCGATGCGGCGTCGGACGTGCTGCTCTACACGATGGCGGTCGACGTGGCAGGCTCGTACACGATCACCGTCGGCCGGGACGATCCCGGCAGCTCGCTCGACACGGTTTTGGCGGTCTACGACCAGAGCCAGAGCTTCATGGCGATCGCGGCCGACGACGACGGCGGGCCGGGCTTGCGTGACTCTGAGCTGACCGTCGCGCTTGACGCCGACCAGCTGTACGTCATCGGCATCGCGTCCTTCAACAATGCGACGACGGGCGAGGTCTTCCTGGAGGTCAACGGGCCGGCGCAGTCGGAGATCAACGTGCCGATCAGTGCGGGCCTGGGCTTCGGGATCGTCAACGACGCGACGCTGAGCGATTTCGACGACGTCGAGTATTACCGGTTCACGGCACCCGCCAACGCGACCGGCATCGCCGGAGATGTGACGGTCGAGCCGCAGGCGGGATCGAATCTCAACGCGAGCGTGTCGCTCTACGACGGCAGCGGCGACCTGCTGGGTGTCGCCTATTCCGCCGGTGGGCCCGGCGGTGATGCGGTGATCGACCTGGCGGGCATCGGGTTGCTGCCGGGCGAGACGTTCTTCGTCCGCGTCGGCACGGATACGCTGGTCGCCAGCGCGGGGACCTACGACCTGGAAATCGACCTCGACGTCGTGCCCGAGGGTTTGCCCGGGCGGGCACCGATCCCCGAAGACACGATCTATCCCGGGCCGGACGGTGGATTTGATGATGACGACTTTGGCATCATCTCGGCCTTGGAGCCGAGTCTCAATTTCGCGGGCGACGTCGACAGCTACCTCTTCGCCGCAGCCGCGGCGGGCACTTATCGGTTCGACGTCGACGGCGTCGCGGGCAACATCCTCCCGGCAGTCGGCGTCTACGACGCGCTGACGGGCGACGTGATCGATGCCACGGGCAGCAGCATCAACCTCGCGTCCGCGACCGCCACGCTGGCCGAAGGTCAGCAAGTCATCGTCGCCTTCGCCGGCAGCGACGGGCTCGGCATCGGTGACCTCGATGTCAACATCATCGGGCCGGACAGCTCGGTGACCGCGGTCGGCTTCGACGGCTTCGGCGATGCGGAGCTGGTCGACTCGCTCTCGGACGGCCGAGACGCGGACTACGTCGAGTTCACCGTCCCGAACCAGGTCGACCCCGACGGCACGGTGCGCCTGCTCCTCGACAACGCGGCCCCGGCGGACGACTTCGTGCTGGCGCTTTACGACGACGCCGACAACCTGCTCGCCTTCGACGACGACCTCAGCGGCCTGGGCGAGTCGTTCGACGCCAGCGACGTGCCCGGCGGCTGGGTGGCCAACGCGACGTACACGCTCCGCGTCGGCACCGCCAGCTACGGCGATCTCGCCTCTCCCGACACGCCTTACACGCTCGCGTTCGACTTCGACGGCCCACTCTCGGCATTGCCCGAGACGCGGACGACGGCCAACGGCATCCTCGTGCCGTTCGGGCCGACGGGGACCAGCCCGGACACCCAGAGCTTCGACGCCGAGCTCGGCCTGGTGTTGCCCGAGTCCCTGCCGGCGAACAACGCCTTCTTCTTCGGCGGCGACAACATCTTCGGCGACGACTTCACCTTCACCGTCGCGGCCGACGACAGCTCGAACGTCGCCCCGATCGCCGCGGTCTACGACGCCGACACCGGCAGTCGGCTCGCCTTCACGCCGTTCGCAGGCCCGGCGGGCGGGAGCGTGAACCTCTTCTTCGACGGCAACCAGGGACAGCGGTACGTGCTCGTCGTCAGCAGCGCCCTGGTCAACGGCCTGCCGCCCAGCGGCGGGATCTCGATCGACGTCGATTACGGCGGCAGTCCCTTCGCGGGGCCGGAACTCACACTCGATGCCGACGGTGACAGCTCGACGGCCTTCGCCGGTCTCGGCGGCTTCGGACAGGTCTTCAACAACCAGTTCAGCGTCCCCGCCACCGCCGACGGCACGGGCACGATCACGCTCAGCCCCAACGGCAGTGCCGACTTCGAGATCTACGCCTTCGACGACGCAGGCACCATCATCGGCCAAAGCCGCAGCGGCGGGCCGGGCGAAGACGAAGTCGTCAACCTGTCAGGCCTGACGCCCGGCCAGGACGTCTTCCTCTCCACGCTGTCGGTCGACCTCGACGTCACCCGCGTGCCCGACGCACCGGCCATGGCCCCTGACCTCCGCATTAACGACGACAGCGGCGTCGATCCGGACGACAACATCACCAACCTGCCCGACGGCGTGCCGACTTTCGGCTTCATGAACTTCAACGACGAGCCGGTCTTCCCGCGCCTCCTGCGGGACGGCGTCGTCGTCTCCGGCGGCGAC
>CAYQCT010000218.1:0-4419 GCA_964416015.1 uncultured Tepidisphaerales bacterium | reverse complement strand
CTCTTCGCGTCTTCGCGTTTCACCTCCGCCTTACCCGCTCCACCAGCGACGCCAACCGCAGCGAGTCCTGCCGTCGCATGAACGATGCCCCGCCGCGGACGTGTCGGGCGAAAGCCTCGGCTTCCAACGCATACAGCGGCAGATCCGCCGGCGTGGCGACGAACTGCGGCGGCGGCGGTTCGGCGCTCTCGCCCGGCTTCAGCTCCTGCTTCGGCCTGGCCCCACGCGATAGCGTGTAGCCCGCATCCGCCCGCGGCTTCCAGGGCACCGCGACCGTCAGGAAGCCGCCCGTGCCGACGACCGTCAGCGTGTTGTCGGCCTGCGTGTCGAGGGCGCACTGAAACGTCGCGTGCGGGCCGTCGACGAACGCGACGTGACCCGTTGTCATCGCGTCGACGCCGCGGGCGTGCATGCGGGAGACGGCCGACGCGTCGGCGACTTCGGCATGGCGGCCGAGGGTGGCGTCGGCGATCTGGCAGGCCATGTCGAGGCAGTAGCAGCCGACGTCCATCAACGCGCCGCCGGCGAGCGTCGGGTCGAAGCGGACGTTGCCGTCGAGCTTGGTCGTGCGGTAGCAGAAGCTGGCGCGGACGCCTGTGACCGTGCCGAGGTCGCCGCGGCGGACGGCGTCGAGCACCGCGTGCGTCTGCGGATGGCAGCGGTACATGAACGCCTCGACCAGCGGCCGATCCGCCTTGGCCGCGGCGGCGAACATCGCCTCGGCCTCGGCTCGCGACGTCGCCAGCGGCTTCTCGCACAACGTCGCGAACCCCGCCCGCAGGCACTTCGTCGCCCACTCCGCGTGCAGCGTGTTCGGCAGCGACACGTAGATGCCGTCGAGGCCGGGATCGTCCAGCAGCTCCTCGTACGACCCGACGGCCGTCCCGCCGTGCAGCTGGCAAAACGCCATCGCCCGATCGGCATCGCGACTCGCGACGGCCGACAGCACGTGGCCGGGCAACGCCTTCAGGTCGCGACAGAACTGCCCGGCGATGTTGCCCGTGCCCACGACGCCCCAACGGAACTCGCGATCGGTCGGCATGTCGCGAGCGTACTCGTCGGGCTGAACCACGTCGCAGCGAACGACTTCCTGTTGTCTTCCTCGTCTGCATAGGCGGGGATCCATCGAGCACATCAGCACGCGGGTTCAACGCCCACGGCCTGAGGCCGTGGGCTTGCTGCGACCCAAAGTTCCTCGAAGAGCGGCTTACAGAAGATGTCAACGCGTCGAGGAGACACGCGTCCAGCACGATCTCTACGGTCACGCCCCGTGCGGACCGACGAGCTCGACTTCGACCTGCCCGACGACCTGATCGCGCGGCACCCGCCGACGCGGCGTGGCGACTCGCGGCTCATGACCTTCGACCGGGCGACCGACGCGATCGAGCACCGAGCTTTTGCCGACCTGCCGACGCTGTTGCGGCCGGGCGATGTCGTGGTGTTCAACGACGCCCGCGTGACGCCGGCGAAGTTCGTGCTGTTGAAGCCGACGGGTGGCCGGGTGAACGCGTTGTTCCTGGAAGAGGAGTCGGTCGGCCGGTGGATCGCGTTGCTGAAGGGGCCGGGCGAGACGGCGACGGAGCTGCCGTGGCAGATCGCGGGCGGGCCGGCGGCACGAGTGACGCAGAAGCTCGGCGCCGGTCGGTTTCGGCTGGAGGTGGACGACGATCGGCCGGCGGACGACGTGCTGGCCGAGGCGGGCGAGATGCCGCTGCCGCCGTACCTGGGCCGGGACGCCGAGCCGGAAGACGCCGAGCGATACCAGACGGTCTACGCCGACAAGCCGGGAAGTGTCGCGGCCCCGACGGCCGGGTTGCATTTCACGCCGGAGCTGCTGCAGAAGCTCGACGACGCTGAGATATTCCGGGCGACGTTGACGCTGCACGTCGGCCTCGGCACGTTTCGGCCGGTCTCGAGCGATGATCTCGACGGCCACAAGATGCACCGAGAGCGTTACGCCCTGCCGCCGTTGTGCTGCGAGGCGATCAACGAGGCGAGGCGGGCCGGCGGTCGCGTCGTCGCGGTCGGCACGACGGTCTGCCGCGTTCTTGCGAGCCAGCCGGCGGGCGAGTTGCGACCCGTCGAGGATGGCGAGACGTCGATCTTCCTTCGTCCGCCGGAGCCGGTGCGGCACGTGGACGCATTGCTGACCAATTTCCACCTGCCGCGGAGCACGCTGATCGCCCTCGTCGCCGCCTTCGTCGGCCTCGACAACCAGCGACGGCTCTACCGCGAGGCGATCGAGAGGCAGTACCGCTTTTTCAGCTATGGCGATGCAATGCTGTTGCAGCAGGACAGCAGCAGCAACGGCGACGTCTCGCCGTAAAGTGGCCAGATGTTGCGGACAGCGTGACAGTCCGGCGGTGGCGGGGCCGCGAAGTGCAGGGCCTACCTCGCAAAGTTGAGGATCTTTGAAGGCATGACAATCTTGTCAATTCTTGTGGATTTGCGTCGTTTCCATTGCCGCAGATACACATCGAGCATCGTAAACGTGTTGTTTAGGCATCGCGCTTGCGTAGCGAGCCGCCCGCCGGCCGTTTCGCCGCCGGCGTGGTCTCCGTCTAACGCAAGCAAAGCACGCATCCAGATGTCCAAGCAATACAAGTCCCCGCCGCCGCTCTCGATCGAACCGAACAAGGCCTACCACGCCGATGTGAAGACGAACCGCGGCTCAATTAAGGTCGAGCTCTTCGCCGAGGAAGCCCCGTCCACCGTCAGCAACTTCGTCTTCCTCGCCAAGGACGGCTTCTACGACGGCGTCGCGTTCCACCGCGTGATTCCCGACTTCATGGTTCAGGGCGGCGATCCGACCGGCACCGGCACTGGCGGGCCCGGCTACAAGTTCGCCGACGAGAAGTCCGCCCTCAAGCTCAAGCACGAAGGCCCCGGCACGCTCTCCATGGCCAACGCCGGACCGGACACCAACGGCAGCCAGTTCTTCATCACGCACGTCAAGACCGACTGGCTCGACGGCAAGCACGCCGTCTTCGGCAAAGTCGTTGACGGCCAGGACGTCGTCGACTCGATCCAGCAAGGCGACAGCATCGAGACCGTCGTCATCACCGAAGCCTGACGCCGGCCTCGGCTCGTGAACCTTCCGCGGCGGCCCCGGGTGTTTCCCGGGGCGTCGTCTGCTGCGCGCACAGATTGCCGCGAACCTGCCGGCTCGTGCGGTGTCTGACACGGAGCCGCAACTACTTCCGTTCCTCCGCATAAGCTCCGAACATGAACCGCACCGCCACCGCATCCGCCGCCTTCGCCCTCGCCGCCTGCGTCACCGCCTCAACGGCCGCCGTCGTCATGCAGAAGACCTACGCCGCCGCGCCGGAGATGCAGCTCGAGGAAGGCAAGGACTACCACGCCACGCTCAAGACCAACATGGGCGACATCAAGCTCGACCTCTTCGAGAAGGACGCGCCGATCCACGTCAACAATTTCGTCTTCCTCGCCAACGACGACTTCTACGACGGCGTCATCTTTCACCGCGTCATCAACAACTTCATGATCCAGGGCGGCGACCCCGAAGGCACCGGCATGGGCGGCCCGGGCTACACAATTCCCGACGAAGTCGCTAACAACCCCAACAAGCACGAACCCTTCACGCTTAGCATGGCCAAAACCGCCGCTCCAAATACCGGCGGCAGCCAGTTCTTCATCACGGAGACCGCCACGCCGCACCTGAACGGCGTTCACACCGTCTTCGGCCGCGTCGTCGAGGGCGAGGACGTCGTCGAGAAGATCAGCGACGTCGACGTCCGCCGCGGCAGCAACCGGCCGCTGGAAGACGTCGTGATCGAGGACGTCGTCATCGAGATGAAGTAGTCGCCGCGGCCGTCGCGAACTGGTCCGCATCGTCGGCGAACAGCGACGCGGGCGGCGTAAGCGTCGTGCCAAAGTTGCCGCGGAGGATGCCAAAGTCGGCGAGATTGATGACGCCGTCGTTGTTGAAGTCGCCCTGCCGGAATCCGCCGGACGCACCGAAGTTGCCGCGAAGCACGCCGAAGTCTGCGAGGTTGACGGCTCGATCGCGGTTGGCGTCGCCGTCGAGGGCGAAGGTGTCGAACGTGACGTCCGCCGTCGCGGCGTTCCCCGCGACGTCGCGGATGGCTGTCGCGGGGATCCGCAGTCCGTAGTTGCCGTCCGGCAGCCGCCCATGGTGGGTTATGCGTTGACGTCCACATTTCGAAGCCTGGCACCGCCTGCTGGGTTGCGAGGTCGAGGACCGTGATTGCCGCCGCATCGATCGTCAGTTGCTCCGCCGACGGCAGGGAGAATCGCTGGTCGCCGCTGCTTCCGTCGGGCATGGCAGCGCGGTCGAACACGAACAACGGCCTCGGCGCGGCGGGCGCGATCGTGTCGAACAAGATCGTCAGCGACGGCCCGGCCGCGCTGAATTCGCCATCGACGGCGAGGCCGGTC
>CAYQCT010000217.1:0-4439 GCA_964416015.1 uncultured Tepidisphaerales bacterium | reverse complement strand
GCTCGTAGCAGGCCTTGTCGTCCTCGTGCCAGTTGATGAGCCCGTGCTGGCCCATGAGGATGCCCTTGAGGCTCGGATCGTTATGAGCGATCTCGCCCATTTTCAGCCCGAGGTCGAAGCCCGGCCGCTGCCAGCCGACGTAGCCGAGCTCGCCGCCGAAGATCTCTTGATTGAGTTTCTCCTGGTCCCGGCAAGCCGCGATCGCAATGACCGCGTTCGGGTGCATGTGGTCGACGTGCTTGTGCGGGATGAACCCGTGCAGCGGCGTGTCGATGCTGCTGGCCCGCGGGTTGAGGTTGTACGTCACGTGCGGGTAGAGGCCGACCATGTCGTCCTCGGCCTGCGTCTTCGGGCCCGTCTCGTCGCGGCCTTCGTACACGGTCTTGATACGTTCGAGCCCGCTCATTTCGAGCGACGCGAAGTTCGCCCGCCCGCTCGTGCGCAGGTCGCCGCCGGAGCCTTTGACCCAGAGCACGTCCGTCGGCTCACCGGTAAGCGGGTCGCGTTCGCTGGCCTTGCTGCTGGTGTTGCCGCCGCCGGTGTTGGTGATGCGTTGGTCGCTGCCGAGGAGGTTCGAGCGATAGACGAGCCGGTCGACGGCGTCGCGGCCGTCGGCCTCAGTGTCGTCCCAGAGGTAGTTCACGTGGCGGAAGTCGCTGGCGGTCATGCGATGAATCTTTATGAGCGAAGTTGAGCAAATCGATCCGCCGACGCGGCGAGCTCGCCGGCAGGGGTGTAGGTCGTGGTCGCGAAGCTCGTGCGGACGAGTTGGCGAAGGTCGTCGAGGCCGCCGAGCGTGCCGGCGGCGATCGCCTGGATGCCGACGTTGCCGGCGGCGGTCGATTCGACGGGGCCGGCCTCGACCGTCACGCCGCACGCGTCGGCGGCGAGTTGGTTCAGCAGCGTCGCCTGGCTTCCGCCGCCGGTGATGTTGAGTCGCTTGGGCCTCGTGCCGGTGAGGCGACCGATGCCGTCGAGCGTCTCGGCGTAGAGCAACGCGAGCGACTCGTAGCAGCACCGCACGAACTCGCCCGGCGTCGTCGGCCGCGGCTGGTTCGTCTGCTCGCAGTAGTCGGCGAGCTTCCGGCACATGTCGCCGGGCGTGGCCGCCCCGCCGGCACGTCCGCCGCAGCACGCGCGAGCTCCGCGTACGACGGTTCGCCGACGAAGTCCTTGCGACACTCCTGCACGAGGAACAGGCCGCTGAGGTTCTTCTGAAACCGGATGCTCCGGCCGTAGCCGACCTCGTTCGTGAAGCCTGCCGTGCGTGCCTCCTCACGCAGGTCCGGCCGATCCAGTTCGACGCCGAGCAGCGACCACGTGCCGCTCGATAGGAACGCCGCTTCCTCTTGCAACGGCATCGCCGCGACGGCATTGCCGGTATCGTGGCTGCAACTCGCGACGACTTTCGTCGTCTTCGGCAGACCCGTCTCCGCCGCGACGTCCTCGCCGATCGTGCCGAGGTCGTCGCCCGCGTCGCACAGCTCCGGCAGCAGATGTCGCGGCAACTTATGACGCGAGATGATCGTATCGCTCCACGCGTGCGCCCGGCCGTCGTAGAGCTGCGACGTGCTCGCCAGCGAACGTTCCTGCCGATGCGTTGTCGGGCCGCCGGCGAGGAGCCAGTTGAACCAGTCGCCGATCATCAGCAGGCCGTCCGCCGCAGCATGCACGGCCGGATCGTCGGACATCAGCTGGTAGAGCGTGTTGATCGCCATCGGCGTGACGCCCGTCGCGGCAAACACTTCCGCACCGCCGTCCGCCGTTGCCTTCGCGAAAGCGTCCGCCGTTCGCGTGTCGCGGTACATGAACGGCGGCGTGAGGCACGGCTGGCCGTCGCGGACGAGGACGTAGTCGACGCCCCACGAGTTGCAGCTCACGCTCGCGATCAGCTGCGCCGCCTGCTCGCCCGCCTTCCGCAGGCCGGTGAGGGTTTCGTCCCACATGAACAGGACGTCCCAGCGGTCGCTGCCAAGGATTCTCGCCCGTCGGCTCGGCCAGCGGTGGACTTCGTCGAGCGTCAGCTTTTCGCCGACGCGCCCGAGCATGACGCGGCCGCTCTCGGCACCGAGGTCGATTGCGATATGCACGGTCTCGCTCATTTGCCCGCTCACAGGTTCAACGCCTTCCGCCGGTACGCCTCGTCCTCGCGGCCGTCGATTCGTTTAACGTCATCTTCGCTCATAAAGCGTGGCCCGCCGAGGGCGGCCGCGCCGGCGTAGGTGCGGGCGGCCTTGTCGCACATGAGCATCGCCGCCAATGCCGCGTCGGCCGTGCCGCCGGTCGTGATGACGCCGTGGTTCGCCAGCAGAATCACCCGCGGCGGCCGGCCGTGCTGTTCCTCGAAGCTCTCCACGACGCTGCGGATCCTGGCCGCCAACGCGAAACCGGGGTCGACGTACGGCACCTCGGCGAAGACGGCCCCGCACACGACGATCTCGTCCGGACAGAGCCGGCGATGCGCGAAGTCGTGATCCTTCGGCGAACAGAGGATCGCGTTCGTCGCTTCGGGATGAACATGAGCGACGAAGTTCACGCCCGGCCGCGTCAGCAGATACGCGTGGAACGAAGCCTCCACACTCGGCCGCCGCGCATCGGCATCGACCTTCGACGCCTCCAGCGCCTTCAGCCCGTCGGCATCGGCGACGTCTTCGTCGAGCAACGGCAACAGCGTGTCGCTTCGACACTCCGTCACGCCGGCCTCATCGAGCTTCGCCAGCGTCGAACCGCTCGCCTTGACGAGAAACGTGCCGTCGCCGAGTGAGCAGCTGACGTTGCCCTCGCCCAGGATCGCCATGCGACGCTCTTCCCGGCCGACCTCGTGGGCCAGCCGGAGCAGGTCGCTCATGCGTTGCTTCGGGTTGATCGCGTCGCTCATCCTTCGATGTCTCCGCAGATCGTGACCTTCAGGCCCAGCTCATCCATCGCGTGGGCCTTGGCGAGGCACGCCCGCTTGGCAGCGTCGAGGTCGGGGGCGTAGGCGACCTGGATGTGATTGCTCTTGTGCCGGGCCATCATCTGATCACGCGTGACGCCGCGAAGGACGGCGTGCATGATCGGCCACTGCGGTGTGGTCTGGTCGAGCCGGTCCTGCGTCTCTTCCTCCGGCAGGCCGACGGCTTCGGCGAGGCCGGTGTCGAACATCAGGTTCTCGCCGTCGACCCAGACGCGGCTCCAGACGACGTGGCCCGGCTTGCTGATGCCGGCCAGCGTGCTGCCGCCGAGCCGGAAGTACATCGGCGGCTGGCGGTAGCCGTGCGCGCCCTTCCAGCCCTTCACGAAGTGCTCCGGCGGCGCGGCCCCGCTGATCTCGAAGACCCAGACATACTCGTCCAGCTCCGCCTTCTTGCCCTCGACGTCGAGGCCCGGCCCCTTGTAGTGCCGGCCCCATCGCAGGTCGTGCAGCGTGTTCTCCGGGCTGTAGCCGAGCTCACGCCAGAGCTCGTACGTGACGAGTCCGTCGAGCCCGGCACACTCGTCGACCTCGTTGAAGTGCGGCAACGCCTCGCCGCGACGGATGACCTTGCCGGCCGCGTTCTTCACCGGCGGCCGCTTGACGTTGTTCAGCATGCCCTCGACCAGATCGCTCGCCGGGGTGAGATCCTTCAGGCCCTGCTGGTACTGAATGCCGACCGTGTCGCAGCCGAAGTCGTCAGCGATGCGCAGGGCCGCGACGTACATCTTGCACTGCTGCAAGATCTGTGCTTCGGTCAGGTCTTCCTCCTCGTTCGTGCCGAGGTCGAAGGTCATGCCTTTTGCGCAGATCCAATCATAAACCTCGCGGGCCTCCTCGTCGGGCACCTGCGTCATCGCGTAGTAGAGCGCCGACTGGCTGAGGCGTTCCTTGAAGACGCCGGTCGGGTGCAACAAATGATCGGGAATGATCGCATTAAACATGCCCATGCAGCCTTCGTCGAAGACGCCGAGGATGCGCTTCTCGTCGCGGACCTTCTGCGCGAACTCACGGCCGACCTTCTCCGCGTCCTTCGGCACGCCGTCGACATTGACCTTCGCCAGCTTGCGTGCGTGCGTGGTGCGGTGCTTGACCGGTTTGCCGTCCATCCAGTCGCTAAGGTTCTTGCGGAACGCGTCGTCGGTCTCGAAGTCTTCGCTCCAGAGCGTCGAATACTTGACGCCCGCCTTGGTCAGGCTGCCGTTGAGGTTGAGCATGCCGACGAGTCCCGGCCACGTGCCGGACCAGTTGGCGACGGTGAGGATCGGGCCCTCGTGACTGACGAGGCCGTGCAGGACGTGGTGGCTGTACTGCCAGACGGCCTCGGCGACCATGAGCGGCGCGTCCTTGGGGATGTTCTTGAAGACCTCCATGCCGTACTTCTGGCTGTCGATGAAGCTGTGGCCGACGTCCTTGCGGAAGTCGTGGGCGCGCTTCACCTTGCCGCCGAGTCCTTCGACGGCGGCGGTCAGCGTCGCCTCCATGG
>CAYQCT010000216.1:2660-4471 GCA_964416015.1 uncultured Tepidisphaerales bacterium | reverse complement strand
TGACGACCCGGGCCTGCTAGAGAATCTGACGGATCCGGACGTCAGCCGCATCACGCACATGGCGTCGTCGATCCGCCGCGACGTCCACAAGATGCACGCCTTCGTCCGCTTTCGAAAGGTCGAGGCCGGCGACGACGAGGCGGGCAGTGAGCCGCGGTACGTCGCGTTTCACAGGCCGGACCACTACATCGTCCGCCGGGTCGCCCCGTTCTTTCGCGAACGCTTCGGCGGCATGCGGTGGGCGATTCTCACGCCCGATGCTTCGGTCAGTTGGAACGGCACCAAGCTCGCCTTCGGCCGCGGCGTGCCGGCGTCGGCGGCGCCGGACCGCGACGACCTCGAGCTGGTGTGGCGTGACTACTACGGCAGCATCTTCAACCCTGCCCGCCCGAAGGTCCGCGCGATGAAGGCCGAGCTGCCGGTGCGACATTGGCAGACACTGCCCGAAGCGCAGGACATTCCCGAATTGTTACAGAAAGCAAGAGGACGCACAGAAACCATGATCGCCAAAGCACGCAAGCAGGCGGCCGAGAAGCCGAAGGGCGCGTCTATCTACATTCCGCAGGACGACCCGTCGCTGCCGCAGTTGAAGGAGGCGGTGCAGCGGTGCGAAGGCTGTGACCTGCACTGCAACGGCAGCACGCAGGCCGTCTTCGGCGAGGGGCCGGCGGACGCGTTATGCGTCTTCGTCGGCGAGCAGCCGGGTGACAACGAAGACCGCGTCGGCCGACCCTTCGTCGGGCCGGCCGGGCAGCTGATGGACGAGCTGCTCGACGAGGCCGGCGTCGATCGGCAGCGGGTGTACGTGACCAACACGGTCAAGCACTTTCACCACGAAAACAAGGGCAAGTTCCGCCTGCACCAGAAGCCGATGGCCCGGCACGTGACGGCGTGCAAACCGTGGCTCGAGGCGGAGCTGGAACTCATCCGGCCGCCGATGCTCGTTGCCCTCGGCAGCACCGCCGCCCAGGCGATCATGGGCCGCGACTTCCGCGTCCTGAAGCAACGCGGCGACGTGATGCCGTCGCCTTACGCCTCCTGGTTCATGGCAACGATCCACCCGTCGGCGATCCTGCGGATCCCCGACGACGCCTCGCGAGAGACGGCACGAGCTGACTTCGTCGCCGACATGAAACAGGTTGCCCGGCAGATGACTCAAGAAGAGCAACAGCGAGGGATTCTATAGTTCGTCATCCGATACGCGTACGCCGCACCACGGGCAGAAGACGGCCTGGCGGTCGCTTCGCCGGCGATTGCAGGAGCCGCACATCGGCCCGGGCGTCAGGCTGCCCCGCATCTCGCTCGAGACAATGCCGGTCGGCACGACGATCAGCGAGTAACCGAAGATAATCAGGACGGCTGACAGAAACTTTCCCAGCGACGTCATCGGCACCACGTCGCCGTAGCCGACGGTTGTCATAGTGATAACGGCCCAGTAGATGCTTTGCGGAATGTTCTGGAACCCGCCATTGCGACGGCCCTCGATGACGTGCATCAGCGAGCCCATGATCGTTACCGCAATCAGCACCGCCAGGAGGAAGACGGCCAATTTCGCCCGACTCTGCCAGAGCGCGTCGCGGAGGACGGTCGCCTCGCGGACGAGCGGAACGAGCTTCAAGATGCGGAAGACGCGAAGCAGCCGCAATGCGCGAATGCTCACCAACGCCTGCGAGCCCGGCAGGAAGAAGCTCAAGTAGGTCGGCAGGATCGCCAGCAGGTCGACGATGCCGAAAAAGCTCAACGCGTACGCCCGCTTGTGCTTGAGGCAGGACAGGCGGATGATGTATTCGATCGTAAAGAGGATCGTGAAG
>CAYQCT010000216.1:2373-2650 GCA_964416015.1 uncultured Tepidisphaerales bacterium | reverse complement strand
ACTCGATGCCGATGAGCACGGGGCCAAAGTCCTTGCGGATCCAGTCGACCGATTCGGCCATGACGGCCGCGACGCTGCCCAAGACCGCGATAAGCAACGCGACGTCGAACCAGCGTCCGGCGCTGGACTTGTGCCCGAAGATGACGGTAAATGTCCGCCTTTGCCACTCAGCATCGCCGGGCTTGAGCAGGACGTCGAGCACGAGTGGTTGTAGGAGCCGACGACTTTGGTGGCGGATGAACGGGGTTTGTGAGGGTCTCGCGTCCGTGCGACCCCC
>CAYQCT010000216.1:520-2363 GCA_964416015.1 uncultured Tepidisphaerales bacterium | reverse complement strand
ACCTATTGCGGCGTGCGCGGGACCGGGTAGCCGCCGCTCAACGAGCGGGGGTCGAGGCGAGTACGCTGGTAGGGATGGCCCACGCGATGCGGCACGTGATCCTCTTCACGCTGCACACCTACGGATCCTGGCTCCCAGACCGATTGCAAGGCTACTTCCACCACCAGCGTGGCCTGCTTCCGCAAAGTAGCGAGCTCGCAACCACCTACCGGAATCGCCAAGTCAGCGACTCCTTCCGTATGTATGCAACGACGCAGCGGGCGGTCCTAGAAGAAATGCAAGCAGCGGCGGATCACCAACGTTGGACGCTCTACGCGGCCGCCACGGATCTCGACCACCTGCACACGTTGACGGCTTGGGATGATGACAGGAGTCCAGCGCAAATACGAGCAAACCTCAAGCGTTCGCTCACGTTGCGGCTCAGTCGCGACAAGGGCCGCCGCTGCTTTTTCACCAAGCGTGGGCATGACCGGCGGGTGCGGGACGCGTCGCACTTCCTGCATCTTCGGGAGCAGTATCTTCCCGATCATCGCGGGTGGTGCTGGGACCGGCGCACAGGCTGGCGTCCGCCGCGGGAGGACATCGCTCCGACCCCCGCTCGTTGAGCGGCGGCTACCCGAATACATTGCTCGACTCGCTCGTAGGTAGCCCCCGCTCAAGGAGCGGGGTGCGACGCAACGAGCATCTCCCGCTACAAGTCAAGCGGTCTAGCTCCCGTAGTACTTCGGCATCGGCTTGCCGTCCGACTCCCACTTTTTGACGACTTCTTCACTCTTGCCGGCACTGTTGAGCATGTGCAGCTTGCGCTTGACCATCTCCGTGATTGCCTCGCGGGCCGGGCCGAGGTATTTGCGGGGGTCGAACTCCTCGGGCTTGGTCACGAAGACCTCGCGGATCTTGGCCGTCATGGCGAGGCGAAGATCAGTGTCGATGTTGACCTTGCAGACGCCATAGTTGCGGACAGCCATCGAGATCTGCTCTTCCGGGACACCCTTGGCATTGGGCATCTTGCCGCCGTACTTGTTGACGAGCTCGACGAACTCCTGCGGGACACTCGAACTACCGTGCATGACCAGGGGCAGGCCGGGGCAGGTCTTCATGATCTGCTCGACGCGGTCGAAGGCGAGCTTCGACTCGTGCGTGAACTTGTACGCCCCGTGACTCGTGCCGATGGCGACCGCCAGACTGTCGATGCCGGTCTTTTCGTAGAAGTCCTTGGCCTCTTCCGGATCAGTGAGGAACTTCTCGATGTTCTTCTCGTATTCGGCGGCGTCGAGGCCGACGACGTCTTCCTCGATGCCGCCGAGCATGCCGAGCTCCGCCTCGACGACGACGCCGTTGGCGTGCGCCGCGTCGACGGCTTCCTTGGTCAGCCGGACGTTCTCGTCATATTCGTGGTGGCTGCCGTCGATCATGACGGAGGTGTAGCCGTCGTCGATGCACTCCTTAATGAGGTCGACGGTATCGCCGTGATCGCAGTGGATGGCGATCGGAACCTCGGGGTTCTCCTTGACAGCGGCGTCGATGATGTGCTTGAGGTAGACGATGTTCGCGTAGGCGCGGGCACCCTTGGAGATTTGCAGGATGCACGGCGACTCTTCGGCGACGCAGGCGTCGATGATCGACTGCGCGAGCTCCATGTTGTTGACGTTGAACGCCCCGACGGCAAAGCCGCCTTCGTAGGCGAGGTCGAACATCGGCTTGGTGGTCATCAGAGGCATGGGCGGGACGGTAGTGAGGCAGGTCGGGCGAGTGCAAGCGTGGCATCTGCGACAGGATGCGGCAGGCAGGTTGTTGCGCGTCGTTGCGGCAACGGGTGGTGGCAGCGATTGTCGCCCAGTCG
>CAYQCT010000216.1:0-510 GCA_964416015.1 uncultured Tepidisphaerales bacterium | reverse complement strand
GGCTTGGGCGGCGTAGGATGCGTCCCGCGGGCCGGCGCCGTGCCGACCACGTTTCCGATTGAAGTAGGCCCCGAACTCCCGCCAAGCGTGCGGCGGGGTTTACGAGTGAAAGACTGTGAGACTGTAATGCGACTGTTTGTTGGGAATCTTCCCTACCGCACTGAGGAGCCCGAGCTCGAGCAAATGTTCGGCGAGTTCGGCACTGTGGACGAGGTTTTCCTCGCCCGTGATCGCGAAACCGGCCGGAGCCGGGGTTTTGCGTTCGTGACGATGAACAAAGACGATGAGGCCAAGGCCGCCATCGAAGGCACCGACGGCAAGCCCATGGGCGGCCGTCCGCTGAAGGTCAACGAGGCCCAGCCGCGTGAGGAACGTCCTCGCGGTGGTGGTGGCGGCGGTGGCTACGGCGGCGGTGGCGGTGGTGGTGGCGGTTACCGCGGTGGCGGTGGCGGCGGCCGAAGCGGTGGCGGCGGTGGCTACGGCGGCGGCGGCGGTGGTGGCCGCGGCGGC
>CAYQCT010000215.1:0-4486 GCA_964416015.1 uncultured Tepidisphaerales bacterium | reverse complement strand
CGCCCGAGCCGGCCGGCGAAGCGGGAGAGGCGGTGCGGCGTTGCCTTGTCTGCGTGTTCCTCCAGCCGCGGATCCGCGACGTCGGCCAGCTCGTCCCGCAATAGCTCGGCCATCCGAGGAGAAAACTTGGTCATGCGGTCGAGGTCGCGTGCGTCGTGCGGCTGGTGCATGTAGCCGGCCGGATCGTCGCCGTGCCCGAGGCCGACGAGGTGCCCCAGCAGGTGACACGTCACGGCGGCGATGCGTTGCCCGCCGACCTTCAGGGCGGTCTGCGGATCGTCGCCTTCTTCGACGAGCGGCATCAGCCGGGCGACGGCGACGGCGGCGCAAGCGATGGTCGACGCTGGCGCCGCCATCGGGTGCGGCCGCTCGTAGCCGACCATGTCGCCCGGCCAGAGTGCGATCGCGAAGTCCAGCCGTCGGCCCTCGCGTTCGTGCAAGGCGACGTCGAGCAACTCGACCGGCTCCGGCGTCACCATGCCGACCGGCGCCGGCACCTGGATCGGCGTGACGTGCCAGTCGAACTCCGGAAAATGCCGCCGCACCGTCCGCAGGAACAAGGCCCGGCCGCGCCGGATCGCCTTGCGCACGTCTCGCGTCGGCCGGCCGACGACGATCCAGCCAATTTCGACCGCCGCCCGCGGCATCGAGGCCGCTTCGGATGTCATTCTTCGCTGAAGTAGTCGGCGTTCTTGGCGATGAACTCGCTCCACTCCGCCGGCAGGTCCTCGGCCGGGAAGATCGCCTGGACCGGGCATTCGTCGACGCACAGGCCGCAGTCGATGCAGACGTCGGGGTCGATGAAGAGCTGCTCGGCCGACTCGTGGTCGTCGGCGCCCTCGACGGGATGGATGCAGTCGACGGGACAGACCTCGACGCAGCTCGTGTCTTTGGTGCCGATGCAGGGCTGAGCGATGACGTGGGCCATGACGCGGCCAGTCTACGGCAGGCGCAGCAACGCGGGCGGCGGCCGCCTGCTTCAAAACGCCAGCCGGCGAGGCCACACGTGTGACCTCGCCGACCGGTGACGTTCAGGTTGTCGGTAGAGAATCAACGGACGATGGAGACGCTGCCGAACTCCTTGACGATGGTCTTGAAGGAGCCGGTGTTGTTGCCCCACTCGTAGCCGTCCATGACGCCGATGAACAGGCGGGTCGCGCCGGGCGGGACGACGAATTTCTGCGTGCGTCCGTCGTCGTCGCGGCCGTCGCCGATGAAGAAGGGCTGAGCGATCTTCGGGTTGATCTCCTTGAAGTCGCGGCAGGCCTTGGTGCGGAAATCGAGGGCGGCGGGCACGCTGCTCGGATCCGCCTGGTTCGGGCCGAGGAAGACGGCGATGACCGAGACGTAGGGGGCGATGATGTCCGCCTTGCCGTTCTCCGAGCCGCCGCCGGGCTGGTACGGGTTGTAGACGTCCGGCAGGCCATCGTTGTTGGCGTCGGGCACTTTGCCGGTGGCGTAGCGGTTCCAGGTCCACTTGCTCGCATGGCCGTCGCCGGGGTTGAGCTTGCTGTTGTCCGCCGAATGGCCCCAGGCGGCGCCGCCGTCGATCGTGTCGAAGCTCAGGGCCGAGCCCGGCTGCAGCGGCAGCGTATAGCCCAGCGGCGAGCCGCTTTGGCCGACCTTGCCCACGTGGTCCGGGTTCTTGTGCGGGTTGATCGGGTTGGCCACCGTTCCCAGCGGATCGCCGGCGAGCCATGGGTTGCAGCGGGCCGAGATGTCCAGCTCGTCCAGCTGGCGGTGCGCCCGTGCGATCGACTCGACGGGAAGGTTGAAGCTGCTGACGCCCAACGCGTTGGCGAAGAAGACGTCGACGCTGTGCGAGGCGACGTAGCGAACGCTGTCGACCGCCGGATCGTTGTCGGCCAGCGGCGTGAAGGTCTTGGAGAACGGATCCCACTTGCCGAAGGTGATCGTGCCGCCGTTGCCGTCGAGCGTGCCGTCAAGGATGGCGTTGTCGCTCAGGGCATTGTTCGCGGCGGTGCGGGCGGCCGAGGTGCTGTGGCGGAGCTGGTGGGCCGCATGACGAACGACATTGTCTGCTGCCGTCTGCAGTTCGCCGCGGGCGGTGAACATGCGGGAGCCGTCGATCACAATCGCGATGACGATCATGAAGAGGCTCATGATCACGAGCATGAACAGCAGCACGGAGCCGCGGCGGAGGTCGCGATGCGGACGGGTACGGGCTCGGGTCGGCCCCCGACGGAGGTGAAAGGTGTTCGTCACGCCCCTGACGTGCCATCCTCAGACGGAACAGGCGTCACCATCAGCAATATGGGACGTGCCAGGCGGCCATCGGACGCGAATTTCATCGGTTGGAGCCTCGGCACCGCACGGTAGGATGTGCTCGGCAGCAAACGCCGTGCCCCGCGAACCTCAGGCCGCGTCGCCTGACTGCGGGAGCTTCGTGCTGCAGGACGTAACACTATGTCGGGAATGCAACTAACACAATCGGCGGGCCTGCGGATGGAGCAGCGGCAGCTGCTCACGCCGCGGATGATCCAGTCGATGGAGATCCTCCAGATGCCGCTCACGGCTTTGGAAGAACGTATCGAGCAGGAGCTTGAACAGAATCCGACGCTCGAGGTCCGCGAAAAGCACGCCGACCGCGACGACCTGCCCGCCCACGACGCCGACGTCCGCGCCGAGAACAGCGACCTGACCGTCTCCACCGGCGAGGAAGGCTCGGCCGAAGATTTCGCCCGGCTCGACCGCATCAGCGACTACCTCGAGAACGAGGAGTACAGCAGCAGCTACTCCGGCGACCTCTCGCACGGCCCGCGGATGAGCAGCTACGCCGGCGAACGCGACGCGAAGCTCGACGCGATGAACAACACCGCCTCACGCGGCGTCGGCCTCGACGAACACCTTCTCGAGCAGTGGCGACTGACGGACACGTGCGGCTCCAGCGGCAGCAGCGTCGCTGACGTCTGCCGCGCCGGCGAGATCGTCATCGGCCACCTCGACGACCGCGGCTATCTCGTCGAACCCCTCGACGCCGTCCGCCAGGAAGCCGTCGATCGCGGCCGCGGCGCGAGTGTGCCTCCTTTAGAAGCCTTCGAAGAGGCTCATAAGCTGATCCGCCGCCACCTCGAACCGGCCGGCGTCGGCGCGACCGGCCTGAGCGACTGTTTGCTGCTGCAACTCGATGCCCTGGAACGGGATGAGGAGCTGGCCGAGGGCCACGACTTTGAGCTCGAACGCCAGCTCATCACGAAGCACCTCAAGGACCTCGAGCAGAATCGCTACCCGCAGATCGCCAAGAAGACCGGCCGGACGATTGAACAGCTCCAAGCCGCCGTCGCCCGGCTCGGTCGGCTGCACCCGCACCCGGGCAAGCTCGTCGGGCCCGACGAAGCCCCGCCAATCACGCCGGACGCAACGATCCGCTTCGACGAGGACCTCGGCCGGTACGAGGTCGACATGGCCCGCGATCCGGCGCCGGACCTGCAGATCCGGGCGCTCTACCGCAAGATGCTCCGCCAGGCCCGCAACGGCGACGAAGAGGGCACCAACGGCGTCCGCCGTGGCTCGCCCGTCGAAGGCACCGGCGAATCCAACGGCCACCGCAACGGCCACGACATGCCGCCCGAGAAAGACCAACGCAAAGCCCTGCGCGACTTCCTCGGCAACAATGTCCGCAACGCCCGCTGGCTCATCGAGTCCATCGAACAACGCCGCGGCACCATCGAGCGGGTCATCCGCAAGGTCGTTGAGCACCAGCACGACTTCTTCGAGAAAGGCCCCGAGGCCCTCAAGCCGCTGCCGATGATCGGCGTCGCCGAGGAGCTGGGCATCCACGTCGCCACCGTCAGCCGGGCCGTCAGCGAAAAGTGGATCGACACGCCGCGCGGCATTTTCCCGCTCCGCCGGTTCTTCTCCGGCGGCACGACGACCGAAGACGGCCGCGACATGAGCTGGGACGCGGTCAAGGAGAAGCTGCGGGCGATCGTCGAGAAGGAAGACAAGAGCGATCCGCTCAACGATGACGAGCTGGTCGAACGCCTCGCCGAGCAGGGCATCGAGGTTGCCCGACGCACCGTCGCGAAGTACCGCAAGCTCCTCGGCATCGCCACCGCGCGACAACGCCGGCAGTTCTGAGCCGCCGCGCCGCCCGCGTGTGAAATCGTTCCCGGTTCGCCCGCTGCCAGAAAGCGGCCGCGGCCCTACGATCGGAATCGGACACCTTGCCGGCCTGCGTGGCCCGGAGCGGACGCACCTCGTCCGCCTCGTGTGACGCAACACAAGCCGGCCGCGATCTCGGGGCGAACGGATCCCCCGGCGGTCGTGTGCGTGGCCTTTCCTCGACACGAATGCATCATCTTGTGGTGAACCAGACGATCCACGAGCCTGAGACGACGCGACCCCGCCCGATCGGCGGACGGGGCGCCCTGTGCCGCTACCGCAACCGCCGCCGCCGTGCGGGGTGGAACCACCGGAGCGCGGCACCACCCGGCCGCCCGTTGCCGAGCAACGGGTTGCGCCG
>CAYQCT010000214.1:3659-4518 GCA_964416015.1 uncultured Tepidisphaerales bacterium | reverse complement strand
CGCTCCTTCGACATCAACGTCACCGGCCTGTACCACGCCGCCGACGCGGCCGGGCGCATCTTCGCCGACCAGGATCTGCCCGGCTGCAGCGTCGTGCTGACCACCAGCGTCAACGCGGTCGTACCCAAGAAGGGCAGCTTCGCCTACGACACCAGCAAGGCCGCCGCCAACCACCTCGTCCGCGAGCTCGCCGTCGCCTATGCCCCGCACGTCCGGGTCAACGGCGTCGCCCCCGCGACGGTGGTCGCCGGCAGCAGCATGTTCCCGCGCGACCGCGTCATCAGCTCGCTACAGAAGTACGACATCGACTTCGATCAGAGCATGAGCGACGACGCCCTGCGCGACCTGCTCGCGGGCTTCTACGCGAAGCGGACGCTGCTGGGCTTGGCCATCACGCCCGCCGACCAGGCCGAGGCGATTGCCATGCTCGTCGGCGACAAGCTTCGGCTGACGACCGGGCAGATCCTGACGGTCGACGGCGGGCTGCACGAGGCGTTCCTGCGGTAGCCGGGATCGGGCCACTTGTACGGGACGCGGCTTGGGGTATAACGCTGTCTGCCCCGTCTTCAATATTATGACTTCCGATCCAGGCCTTGATTATCAGTCGCCGCAGTCTTCCGCATCGGGCCCCAACGGGCTGTCGATCGCTGCGCTCGCCTGCGGCATCGCGGCGATCGTGCTCGCGTTGATCCCATGTGTGAACTTCCTGGCACTCGTGTTGGCCCTTGTCGCGGCAGGGCTCGGGATCGCGGGGATCGTCACGTCGCTCAACCCGCCCAAGCGGAAGCCGACGGTCGCGATCGTCGGGCTGGTTCTGGCGGTCCTGACAATACCGGCGTTTTTTGTCAGCTACGCCGTG
>CAYQCT010000214.1:0-3649 GCA_964416015.1 uncultured Tepidisphaerales bacterium | reverse complement strand
CAAGCCGAAGCATTGGCACAGGAAGCCCGCGCTCAAGGCGTTGAGGAATCGGTCATCACCGACGCCCGGGCAGAGCTCGACGCCGCCATCGACAACGTCGGCGACGACTTCGCTTCGCTCGATCAGGAGAGCGACGCGCTCGACGCGGCGATGGAGAAGTATCGGCAGGCGCTCGAAGACGCCGCAGGGACGAGCTTCGATGTCGAGCCCGCCGACTTCGACATCGAGGGCACGTTCAACGCAGATGGGGAGACCCCGTAATCCGGCAGAGGATCGGCTAGACTGCGGCGATGAGCAGACTCGCGGCCGTTTCGTGGATGGCGACGCCGGTACGGCGGGACGTGGTGCTGGCGGTGTCGGCGGCCCTGGTGGCGGTGGCGGCGCCGTTGGCGGTGCACTTGCTGCCGGCGTCGGAGGTGCCGTTGGGGGCACGGCTGTTGCCGTTGGCGTGGGGGCCGCTGGTGCTGGCGATGCTGTGTCGGCCGGGCGTGGCGGTGCTGGTGGCGGCGGCGGGGCCGTGGTTGAACTGGCTGCTGCTGGGTCGGCCGTCGGCGGAGATGGCGACGCGGCTGGGGATCGAGATGGCGGTGTTCGCCTTGATCGTCACGCTGCTCGTCTGGTGGCAGGGCCGGCGTGCGTGGCACGGGGCGGCGACCTTCGCGGCGGTACTTGCGATTTCGGCGTTGCTCGGCGTCGTGCCGGTGCGGATGGCACTCGTCACCTGGCCGGGCCTGCTGATTCTGTTGGGCATCGGGACGCTCATCGCCCGGCGTTGGCCGAGCGGGCGGGCGGCGGCGTGAGGGACTTGAGCTTCGATGAAATCAGTCAACGACTGCGGACCTTCGCCTTGCCGGAGGTCGACGTGGTCGTCGGCGTACTTCGCGGCGGCCGGGTGCCGGCGATGCTGGTCGCCCACCAACTCGCCGTGCCGCTGCGGTTCATCCGGGTCAGCCATCGCGACGACGCGAACGTCCCGCTACGCGACGAGCCCGACCAACGCGGCACGGTTCCGGAGGTCGCGGGTCGGGTGCTGCTGGTCGACGACGTGAGCGTGACGGGCAAGAGCCTGCAGGTCGCCGCCGCGGCGCTGCCGGTTGGAACAGTTATCACCACGCTCGTGCTCAAGGGTCGCCGCGAGGCCGCGGATCTCGTGGTGTTCGATGACATCCCCGAGTGCGTGCGTTGGCCCTGGGCGTGACTAGGCGTCGGGCTTCATGAGCTCGCGGAGCAGGACGGTCGCGAAGCTGCCGGCGGGCAGGGAGAAGGCGGCAACGACGTGCGGCCCCTTGTCGTCGACGCCGCCGGTGAGCTTCGTGTCGATCGGGCGGAAGCGGAGCGGGCGGCGGGTGCCGGGCAGGCGATCGAAGACGGACGGTGCGACGCCGAGCGAGTCGTGGGCCCGGGCCTCGCGATCGGCGGCTTCGCGTTCGGGGCGGGGGTGCATCTTGCCGCCGGGCATCGGGCCGGTGGGGGATTGCCGCCAGTTCGTGTAGTCATCGGCGGCGTCAGCACCGACGACGTGCGGCCCGCCGGTCCGCAGCTCGTCGTCATGCCGGACCGCGACGTCGCCGTCGACGACGCTCGACAGCAGCCCGTCCGCCAGGCGATCGGCGACGACTTTGTTGAACAGCGACGACTGTGCCGCCGACTCGTACATGCGGCGGAGCGAGCCTTCGACCTCCCGGACGGCGGCGGCGGGGTCGCCGGTGTTGATGAGCGTCCGCAGCACGCGTCGCTCGGCCTTGAGGTTGCGCGGCCAGGCGTCGAGTGCCGCGCGAGGGCCGTCGGCGTCGTAGGCGCGACGGGCGACGGCGACGTCCTCACGATGGTCCTCGCCGCCGAGGAAGAGCGACAGGAACTCCGCCGGGTCGCGCAGCAGGGCCAGGCCCAGCGCGTCGGTCGGACGTCGGTCGTCGCGGCCGAAGCGTTGCTCGCCGTAGTAGTTGGGCACGCCGTCCCGGGCGAGGCGGTCGAGCATGGGCCGGAGGCGGACGACGGCAGTCGGCTCGACATCACGGATGCGGACGGCGAACCGATTGCCGGCAAGGTGACCCAGACGGAGCTTGCGGTCGTGCCGGTCGGCCCAGATCGCGGCGACGCCGTCGACCTCCATCCGCATGACCCGCTCCTCGTCGATGCCGCCGGTCGTCGGCACGCTGAAAAGCTGCTGGGCGACGGCCCGACGGTCCTTCGTGCCGGCGTAGCCGATGTCGCGCGGCGGGACGTTCAACGCGCGGGCCATGCGCTTGATCGCCTCGCGGGTCGTCAGGTCGACCTTGCGGGCTTCGAAGAGCAGGTGATCGCCTTCCCCCTTGGCCTCGTAGAGGGGCAGCTCCTGGACGAAGAAATCCTCAAGCTCGGTGCGGAGCGTCCCGCCGATGCCGGGGACGTCGGGCGTGGCGAAGGGGAGCGGGTCGCGGGGCACGGGCGAGCGTACGCGCGAGGTGACGCCGGCGTGAGGCGGCTCAGCGGGCGACGGCGTGGCCGTCCTTGCGGGGATCGCTGGCGGCGGCGTAGCTTCCGTTGTCGAGACGTTCGATCGCCTGCGCCCCGCCGAAGTGAAGCCAGGGCTTCTCGTGAAGGTCATGGCCCAGGAGCGAGAGGGCGGTCACGGTGCCGCGGTCGAGATCGGGCTCGTGCCAAAGCTGCCATCGGCCGTTAACGCCGCGGGCGAGCTGCCAGCGTGGGGCGTCGATCGCCTGCTGCCAGGTCTGACCGAGCCTGTATCGGCGGAGCACGACCTGGAGGTGACCCTGTGCCTGCATGGGCCCGCCCATGACGCCGAACGCCGCCAGGGGTCGGCCGGCGCGGGTAACGAAGCCGGGGATGATCGTGTGGAACGGTCGCTTGCGTGGGCCGACGCGGTTGGGATGATCGACTTCGAGCGTAAAGCCGAAGCCGCGGTTCTGCAGGGCGATGCCCCAGTCGCCCGTGACGACGCCGCTGCCGAAGCCGTAGTAGTTGCTCTGGATGAGCGAGACCATCCGGCCCTGGCGGTCGGCGGCGGCGAGGTAGACGGTGCCGCCTTGCCGGGGTGAGCCGGGGCCGTAGTCGCCCGCGGTCGATTGATCTAAAGTATTTGCTCGATCTCGCGCATAAGCCGGGTCGAGGAGCGCAGCCGGCGGGAACCGCATGGCGGCAGGGTCGGCCACGTGTGCGTGCAGGTCGGCGAAAGCGAGCTTCATCGCCTCGACCTGAACGTGCATCCCTTGCGGCGAGAACCAGTCGTCGTAGCCGACCTGCTCGCAGATCAGCAGGGCCATCTGGGCCGCCACGCCTTGGCCGGCGGGGGGGATCTCGTGGAGCGTCACGCCGCACGCCTCGGCCGACAGCAGCTCGTCAGCGGTCAGGTGCCGGTTCTCATGCTCAGCGAGGTCGGCCTCGGACAGGACGCCGCCGTCGTCCCGGACGGCCTCGACGATCGCACGGGCGATCTCACCGTCGTAGAAGGGCGTGACGCCGTCGCGTTGCAGCCGTTCGAGCGTGCGGGCATGACCCGGCGTCCGCCACATCTCGCCGGCGGCGGGCGTCGGGCAGAAGGTCCGGCGGAACCCGTCGCGATGGCCGTGAACCCGCTCGCCGCGGCACCAGGCGTCGGCCGTAATCGGGCTGACGGGAAAGCCGTCGGCCGCATAACGAACCGCGGGCT
>CAYQCT010000213.1:1058-4565 GCA_964416015.1 uncultured Tepidisphaerales bacterium | reverse complement strand
CTCGCCATCGAAGCCGAGGCCGCGCCCGTCGAAGGCGGTACGGGGGTTCATGTCAAAGTCGCCGCGGAGGACGTCGTCGCCGAGCGGGAGCTGCTTCAGGCCTTGCCGCGGCCAGCAAAGAAAGCGCTGCAACAGATCGTGCAAGTCGGCTTCGGCGTCGACCACCCGCGGCTGCCCTCGCTCGACTTCGCCGGCGACGCGCGCCTGCTCGTCACGCGCGGCGTCGGCTCGACGGGCAAGTGGGACTTCCGCCTCTCCCTTGACGCCGACCGGCTCGACGTCGCCCCGCGGGCCTTCCCGTACCCGATCCGCCGGGCGGAAGCGCGGCTGGAAGTCGGCATGGAAGCGGCCCGCGTCGAGGCCGCCTTGCCCGCGATGCCCTGCGGCGGAAAAGCTGTCATGACGGGCGATTTCGCGTGGGGCCGACGCTTCGACCGGGAGGCCGTCACGTACGACCTTGAGCTCCGCGCCTACGACGCCCGCACCGGCGACGAGCTCATGGCCGCACTGCCGGAGGGCGTGCAGGAGACGATCGCCGACCTCGGCATCACCGGCCTCGGCGACGCCGTCGTCCGCGTCAACGGCGAAGGTCGCGACGTCGGCTACGACATCGACCTCGACGTCGCCAACGCGCAGTTCTGGCCCCGCGACGCGACGTTCGGCCTGACCGGCCTGACGGGTCAGCTGCGCCTCTTGCCGGGCCGCGTCGAGTTCGACGGCATCACCGGCCGCCGCGGGCGCGGCAGCGTGACGATCGACGGCGGTCTCGAGTACGCGACGGAGGACGATCCCGCCGACGCGGTGCCGCGGACGGACGTGCAGATCGTGGCCCGCGACGTACCGCTCGACGGCGGTTTGTACGACCTGCTCCCGCTGGCGGCGCGGAATGCCTGGGACTGGCTCGCCGCCGAGGGAACCGTCGACGCCGACGGCCGCCTCTCGCTGCCGACGGCGTTGCTGGCGCGGGACGACGAGGCGACGGAAGAGGTTGATCCGAAGACGATCGACTACGACTTGACGATCCGGCCGCTCGCCGTCAGCGCGACGCCGCTCGGCTTTCCGTGGCCGGTGCGTGACGCCCGCGGGACGATCCGGCTCGTGCCGGGCCGGGTCGAGATCGACCAGCTCCGCGCGGTGCACGACCTGCCGCCGGACGGGGACGAGGCACGGGTCGCGATCGTCTCGATCGACGGCGTCGGCGACCTGCGCGATGAGGCGGGGCCGGCGGGGACGTGGGACTTTGACATTTCGACGAAGAACTTGTTGGCCGAGGAAGAGACGCTGCTCGAGGCGTTGCCGGAAGGTTTGGCCGAGGCGATGCGTGGGGTTTTGCTGACGGGGCGGATCGACGGCGACCTGCGGCTGCGGGGTTTGCGTCCGCGCGAGGGCGACGATGAGTCGCCGGACCTGGCGTCGTTCGTCATGTCGGCCGAGCTCGTCGACGCCGGCCTTGACATCGGACTGCCGCTGGCGGGCATCGGCGGGACGGCGCGGGTCGAAGGTTCGTACGAAGGCGGTGTCGAAGGTCGGCTGACGCGGCTCGAGGGAGACCTGGCGGTCGAGACGTTCACCGCCGGCGGCCGGGCGGGCAGCGACTTGCAGGCGACGGTGCGGCTCGATCCGCTGACGCGTCGTTTCCGAATGGACGACCTGTTCGCGCGTCTGGCCGGCGGCCGGCTCGGCGGCTGGATGTGGCTCGAAGACGACCTGGCGCCCAATAGCGAAGGCCGACGGTTTCGGACGGCAATGCGGGTGCAGGATGTCGCGCTGGTCGGCTTGATCGGCGAGGCGGAGCTGCCGCCGGAGCTCCGCGGCGGGTTGGCGGGCGGCAGCGTCACGGCGGATCTGTCGCTGGCAGGCATCACGGGTGAGCCGGCGAGTCGACGCGGCCGCGGGCGCGTGCGGGTGCGTGGGACGGAGCTGGCGTTTCTGCGTAGTGCGGTGTCGCTGTATCAGTTGTCGAACCTGTCGCTGCCGGGCGATGCGATTTGGCGTGAGGCGGACGTGGCGTACGAGGTGGCCGGGCCGCGGATGTTGATTCGACGGGCGCGGCTGGCGACGGGGCCGGCGGGCGAGACGGGCGTGGCCGAAATTCGGGCGCGGGGCGTTGTCGACACGGACGCCGAACGCGTGCGGCTCGACTTCTTCCCCGGACCTGGCGGCTGGGATCGGCTGCCGCTCGTCGGCGAGTTCTGGGGCCTAGCCCGCAACGAAGTGCTCAGCTTCCGCCTCGACGAACCGCTGGCGACAATCGGCGAACGCGGCATCACGGCCGGCGGCCTCGGCACGGTCTGGGCGACCCTCCGCAGCATCTTCGGCGACGGCGCGTAGACGCAACCGCGTGACTTGCGAACGCGTGACTTGCGGCCGGTCGTTCGGTATCTTGACCGCTGGTTCCCCAGGAGTCCTCTATGCCTGTCGACACGCCCGTTGCCCCGAAAAAGCAGTCGAAGCCGACGCCCAAGCGGCCCAAGCGTCGGCCGTTGAAGCAGTGGCATGTCGTCCTGCTCGACGACGACCAGCACACCTACGAGTACGTGATCCTTATGCTCGGCCGCGTCTGCGGGCACCCGATCTTGCGGGCGGCGAAGATGGCCCGCGAGGTCGACACGAAGGGCCGATCGATCGTCTTCACGGGTCACCGTGAGCTTGCGGAGCTGAAGCTCGAGCTCATCCGCGGCTTCGGCGGCGACGTGCGGATCGCGACGTGCAAGGGCAGCATGTCGGCGGTACTCGAGCCGGCACGCTAGCCGACGCCGAACGCCGGCCGCATATCATGCGGCCATGCCCGTTTACGCCGACGCACAGCACAATCCGATGAACAGCCGCCGCACCCTGAGCGGTGGGGGCTCGGGTGGTGGGGGCGAGACGTACTTCGACATCGGAGCGGTCGCGGCGGACGTGGAGAAGCTGCCGTTCAGCATCCGCGTGCTGCTCGAGGCGGCCCTGCGGAACATGGACAATTTCGAGGTGAGCGAGGCGAACGTCAAGACGCTGGCCGAGTGGTCGCCGACGAGCGAGGCGGTCGAGGTGCCGTTCAAGCCGGCGCGGGTCGTCCTGCAGGACTTCACGGGCGTGCCGTGCGTGGTGGACCTGGCGGCCATGCGATCGGCCATGAAGCGGGCCGGCGGCGATCCGCAGAAGATCAATCCGCTCGTGCCGGTCGACCTCGTCATCGACCACAGCGTCCAAGTCGACGAGTTCGCCAACCCGCTGGCGCTGCTGAAGAACACGGAGATTGAGTTCGACCGCAACCGCGAGCGATACGAGTTTCTGAAGTGGGGCCAGAGCGCGTTTGAGAACTTCGGCGTCGTGCCGCCGAGCGTGGGCATCATCCACCAGGTCAACCTCGAACACCTCGCGGGCGTCGTGCTCGCGAGCCCCAACCGTGAGGGCGGGGTTCCGGTCGTCTACCCCGACACGCTCGTCGGCACCGATAGCCACACGACGATGATCAACGGCCTGGGTGTCTTGGGCTGGGGCGTCGGCGGCATCGAGGCCGAGGCG
>CAYQCT010000213.1:0-1023 GCA_964416015.1 uncultured Tepidisphaerales bacterium | reverse complement strand
ATGCTCGGCCAGCCGTGCTACCTGCTCACGCCCGAAGTCGTCGGCATGAAGCTGACCGGCGAGCTGCCCGAAGGCGCGACGGCGACCGACCTCGTGCTTCGCGTCGTCGAAATCCTCCGCGGCCACGGCGTCGTCGGGAAGTTCGTCGAATTCTACGGGCCCGGCATGAAGTCGATGACCGTCGCCGACCGCGGCACGATCGCAAACATGGCTCCGGAGTATGGGGCGACAATGGGCTTCTTCCCGGTGGACGAGCAGACGCTCGACTACCTGCGGCTCACCGGTCGCGAGGAGAGGCAGATCGACCTCGTCGAGCGGTACTGCCGGGCGAACCATCTGTGGTGCGACGCCGACAGCGAGCCGGAGTTCACGGAGGTCTTGCACCTGGACCTCGGCACGATCACGCCGAGCATCGCCGGGCCGCGTCGGCCGCAGGATCGCATCGAGCTCAAGCAGTCGCGCAGCAGCTTCCGCAGCGTGCTCATGGACGACTTCGGCCAGAACCTCGACGGCCAGATCCCACGGCTCGACCGCTGGGCGAGCGACGGCCCGATCCACGAAGGAGAAGGCAGCGAGGGCAACGCGGATGCGGAAGCGGCGGAGAAGATCAGCCATCTCGAGAGCGGCAACGCTCCGGCGGGCGGTCGCGGTGCAGGCGGCGGCAGCGGCGACGGGCACGAGTCGTCGCCGTCGTTCCTCGGCGAGGCCGCCAGTGCCGTCGCGACGAAGGTTGCCGAAGTCGCCGGCGGCGTGAAGCTGGCGTTGCAGGGCAAGAGCCACGGGACGCTGCAGCACGGCGACGTCGTCATCGCCGCGATCACGAGCTGCACGAACACGAGCAACCCGAGCGTCATGGTCGCCGCCGGCCTCGTGGCGAAAAAGGCCAACGAGCGTGGCCTGAAAGTGCCGCACTACGTCAAAACCAGCCTCGCCCCCGGCAGCCGCGTCGTGACCGATTACCTCGACAAGTCGGGCCTGAGCAAGGAGCTCGACGGCCTCGGCTTCCACACGGTCGGCTACGGC
>CAYQCT010000212.1:0-4592 GCA_964416015.1 uncultured Tepidisphaerales bacterium | reverse complement strand
CCCTGGTCGAGACGCCCATGGCCGAGCGGGCCGCCCGAGACGACGTCATCCTCGACTTCATCAAGACCAAGCAGCCCCTGCACGGGGGGCGAATCGGCCGACCCGATGACCTCGACGCCGCAGCCGTCCTGCTGCTCAGCGACGACGCCCGCTACATCACCGGCCAAGTCCTCTGCGTCGACGGCGGCTGGTCCGTCAGCGAAGGGCAGGCCCGGTCATGAGCGAAGCCATCGGCATCGACATCGGCGGGACCAACGTCAAGCTCGCCCGCGTCACCGACGAAGGCGAAGTCCTGGACCGTCGGGAGCTTCCAACCGCCGGCGACCGCGAAGCACTCGTCGCTCTTGTGCGGGAACTGATCGACACGAAGGCGGGCCCGGTCGGTATCGCCGCCCCCGGCCTGGCTGCGGCCGACAACCGCAGCATCCGCTGGATGCGCGGCCGACTCGAAGCCGTCGAAGGCCTCGACTGGTCGACCGAACTTGCCCGGGACATTCGCGTTCTGAACGATGCCCACGCCGCCACGGTCGCCGAGGCCTGGGTGGGCGCGGCCGCGGGCTTGAGTCACGTCGTCCTCCTCACCCTCGGCACCGGCGTGGGCGGCGGCGTCATCTGCGACGGCCGGCTCCTGCAAGGCCGGCTCGGCCGCGCGGGACACCTCGGCCACATCACCCTCGACCGCGACGGCGAACGCGACATCGTCAACACGCCCGGCAGCCTCGAGGACCTCGTAGGCGATCACACGGTCCACGCCCGCTCCGGCTACGCGTCGACACGCGACTTGGTCGACGCCCTGCCTGCCGACCCGCAGGCGCGGTCGGTCTGGAACCGCACCATCCACACCCTCGCCTGCGGAATCACCTCGCTCGTCAACTGCTTCGACCCGGAGGTCGTCGTCATCGGCGGCGGGATCGCAGGAGCCGGCGAAGCCTTGTTCGGGCCGTTGCAAGAGAAGATGCACGCGGTCGAGTGGCGGCCCACCGACGAGGCCGTTCCCGTCGTTCCGGCCGCGCTCGACTCTTACGCAGGCGCGGTGGGTGCCGCCCGTTTCGCCATGACCCGAGGAACCCTCTTATGACGCCAGCCGAGCATTTCCTTCGGGCGAGCCGTGGCCTGATCGACGTCGTCGAGCGGCAGCTCGAACCGATCGGCCGTGTCGCCGACCGGTTCGCCAAGACCATCCTGGCCGGACGGATGGTCCACTGTTTCGGCAGTGGGCACAGCCGGATCATGGTCGAAGAGATGTGGCCCCGCTACGGCAGCTTCCCGGGGTTCAACCCGATGGTCGAGCTTTCGCTCACCTTCCACACTCAAGTCGCCGGCAGCAACGGGCAGCGGCAGGCGATGTTCCTCGAGAACGTTCCCGGCCTGGCCGACCGCATCCTGCGGAACTACGACCTCGACCCGATCGACTCCGCCTTCGTCGTCAGCAGCAGCGGATGCAATGTCGTCCCCGTCGAGATCGCCCAAGGCTTCAAGCAGCGCGGCATCTTCGTCGCCGCCCTGGTCAGCGTCGCCCACAGCGAGACCAGCACGAGCAAGCGGGCCGACGGTCGGAAGCTCAGCGACTTCGCCGACGTCGTGCTTGATACGGGGGCCCCGCCCGGCGACGCCATGGTCAAGCTAGACGGGCTTGAGCAGCCCGTCGCGCCCGGCAGCACGGTGGGCGGCTGCCTCGTCGTCAACTGCATCAAGGCCGAAGTCGCCAAACGACTCATCGACGCAGGCCATCCGCCCAAGGCACTGGCCGCGTCTTCAACGCTCGGGGCGAAGCGAGCCGCGGAGGTCTTCGAGGCCGCCTACGACGAGCACGCCCATCGCCTCGCCCGCCTCTTCTCCAACGTCGGAGACCACTCATGAAAATCGGCATCATGGACGGCGTCGTCCGCGGCACGAACCCGGGCGATGCCTTCGTCAAGGCGAAGCAGCTCGGCGTGGACGGCATCGAGGTCAACCTGAAGCGCGACCAACTTCACGCAGAGCCGGCGGCGGTTGAAGCAGAGCTCAAAGCCGCTTCCGACGCCGCAAGCTTGCCGATCTGTTCCTTCGTCCTCGGCGAGCACAACCACGGCGGACTCGCCTGCTCCTGGTTGGCCGATCAGGCCACCGACGACATCCGGGCGGCGGTTGCTTTATGCGCGGTGATGCACGTAAAAACGTTGCTCGTGCCGTTCTTCTTTTGGAACGAGCCCAAGGGACATGCCCATCGAGCGGTGGTGATCGAACGTTTGAAGCCGCTTTGTGCCGAGTCGGCGGCCGGCGGTGTGACGATCGCCTTCGAAGGGGTTCTGCCACCCGAGCCATTGGCCGAGCTCGTCGATCGTTCAGGCGACGGGTGCGGCGTCTACTTCGACCCCGCGAACCTCGTCTGGTGCGACCTCGACCCCGCCCGGTCGGTCGAGATCCTCGGCAAGCGGATCGTTGCGGCCCACGCGAAGGACGCCGACACGTTCAGTGGTGATGCCCGGCTCGGTGCCGGTCGGGTCGATCACGCAACCGTTGCCGACGCGATGCACCGCGTCGGCTTCGACGGCTGGATGACGCTCGAAACGATGGGCGGCGAAGAGACCGCCAACGAGATCGACTTCGTCCGCCGCGTATATGCACGAGGTCGAGCATGAAGAGGGCAGCTTCCATCCCGACGCTCGTGGAAGCGGACGTGGTGGTGGTCGGCGCCGGGAGCGCCGGCTGCTGTGCCGCCATCGCCGCGGCCGAGGCGGGGGCGCGTGTCGTCCTCGTCGAGCGGTACGGCTTCGCGGGCGGGACGAGCACGCAGATGCTCGACACGTTCTACGGCTTCTTCACGCCCGGCGACCAACCGCGAAAAGTCGTCGGCGGTGTGCCCGACCGCGTGGTCGATGAACTCGATGCGACGGGCGACGTGTTCCTTCGCCCCAACACCTACGGCGCGGGGACCGGCGTCACGTACAACCCGGAACGCCTGAAGCTTGTCTGGGATCGCCTGCTGGTGCGAGCCGGCGTGAACGTCCTTCTGCACGCGACGCTCTGCGAAGTCGAGCAAAAGTCGGACACCATTTCCGCGGTCGTCGTTCACACGAAGCGTGGGTTCCTCCGCATCGCCGGCAAGCGGTTCATCGACGCGAGCGGCGATGCGGACTTGTGTCACCTCGTCGGACTTGCTTACGAGAAGGCGGGTGACATCGATCCCGCTCAGACGCTGACGACGACGTTCCGAATGTGCAACGTCGACCTCCCGCGCCACGAAGCCGCCGGCGGTAAGCGGATGCTCATGGAGCGGATGGCGTCGGCGGTCGATACCGGGCGGCACGCCCTTCCACGCAGGAAGGGCAGCGCCCACGCGATGGTGCACGACGGCTGCATCGCAACGGTGGCCGTCCGCGTGGGCGACCTGGACGCGGTCGACCCGGAAGATCTCACCGCTGCCGAGATGGAAGGTCGCCGGCAGGCGTTCGTTTTTGAGGACTTTCTGCGTGACATGGTGCCCGGGTACGAACGGGCCAAGATCATCGGCCTGAGCCACCACATCGGCGTCCGCGAGACCCGCCGAGTTTACGGCGAGTACCGGCTGACCCGCGACGACTGCCTTACCGCCACGCAGTTCGACGACCAGATCGCTTTGTGCGGCGCGCCGATCGAAGACCACCGTCAGAACGCCGACGGTGAGGCCGAGACCGCCTGGGCGTACGTCCGCGACGGGCTCGCCTACGGCATTCCGTACGGCACGCTTGTTCCCAAAGGCCGGCGTGACGTCTGGGTGGTCGGCCGGTGCTTCAGCGCGACGCACGACGCCCACGCGAGCTGCCGGAGCATGGGCCAGACGATGAGCATGGGCCAGGCGGCGGGCTTGGCGGCGGCGATGTCGCTGCGGGGCGATGTCGACGTCACTGAACTTCGAGAACGACTACTCGACCAAGACGTCCCGCTCGACCTTCCCCACAACGTCGCCGACGCCGCCGCCGATGCGTGGCGAAAGAACCGCATGACGAAAGGTGCCGCCGCATGAGTTGCAAGATTGCCTTCAACACCGCCAATCTGGTCGGCCAGTTTACCGGCTGGTCGTACGTGCTGGGCGAATGGGGGGAGCAGGATAAGCTCACAGTCGATCAATTCGACGACACCACGTTCGCCGAGATGTGCATGCGGGTGCGCGACGCGGGCTTCGCCGCGGTGGAACTTTGGCGGGCGCATGTCGATCCGACGAACGTGACACCGACGCGGGCCGAAGTGCTGCGGGGAATGCTCACCGAGGCCGGGCTCGAGCCGGTCGCCCTGGCCGGGCCATTGACGGATGAGACGGCCCGTGTCTGCCGGCTTCTCGGGATCGATCGTTGCTGCGGCAACCTCGCCGGGCAGACGCCGGCCGACGTCGCGGATCTTGCCCGCTCAACCGGAGTTGCTTTCGACTACGAGAACCACCCGGAGACGTCGGCGGCGCAGATTCTGCAATCGGTTCCCGACGGTTGCGGCGTCGCACTCGACCTCGGCTGGCTCGGCACGCAAGGGCTCGACGCCCCGTCGATCGTCCGCGAGTTGGGCAGCCTCATCCGACATGTTCATGTGAAGGACGTCAAGGCCGCGGGCGGACACGAGACAGTCCCGCTCGGCACCGG
>CAYQCT010000211.1:2675-4664 GCA_964416015.1 uncultured Tepidisphaerales bacterium | reverse complement strand
CTTCCTGACATGAATCCGACGAGGCCGCCGCCGGACGGATCGCAAGCTTGGCGTTGTTTCTGCTTGGTACGTCAGCCCTGGTCGCGGAGCAATTCTTCGGAGCGGGCCAGAAGTTTTTCGAGGCTTGCGGGCTTGTGGAAGTAGTCGTTGACGCCGCGAGCCTCGGCGTACTGCTGGTGTCGCAGGCCCTCGTTGCCGGTGAGCATGATGATGTACGGCTTTTCGCTCGGCAGCTTGTCGGCCTTGAGCTTTTCGAGCACGAGGAAGCCGCTGCGGCCGGGGAGCATCATGTCGAGGATCAGCAGGTCCGGCGACTCCCGCTCGGCCAGCTCGATGGCCTTGTTGCCGTTGCGGGTCGACAGGATCTTGCAGCCCATCGGTTCGAAGGCGGCCTCGAGCGTCTGCAGGACGTCGAAATCGTCGTCGACCAGGAGCACGGTCTTGCCCGCCAGAGGGCCGTCGGGCGCGGACGTCGTCGCCTCGTCCGGCACCGCCGCTTCGTCGGTCGTCTCGGTCACGTCGGGATCGGCGGTGGCGGGCATCAGCGGACATCATCCGCGTGCAGAGGGGCCCGCGTCAAGGTACACTCGAAGAAGTCGGCGGTTGGCACGCTCACGCGCGACGCCCGCAGCCGCCGATGCAAACCACGAAGCCATGGACGGCTTCGCCCGATCCGCGCACCGGAGGCGCACGCCATGTCCCTGCAGATCACACCGGCGACCGGCGGACACGACGACCGGCCGATCCTCATCGTCGACAGCGGCCTGGGCGGACTCACCGTCGCGGCAGCACTGCGTCGTCGCCTGCCGGGCGAACGGCTGGTCTACGTCGGCGATACCGCCCGCGTGCCGTACGGCTCCAAGAGCGACGACGCGATCCGCACGGCTGTGACGCAAGTCGTTCGCGCCGCGCTCGATCGACTCGACGCGACCGGCAGCCTGCCGAAGCACGTCGTCATCGCCTGCAACAGTGCCAGTGCCGTGGCGTTGCCGGCATTGCGGGGCATGCTCGCCGGCGACGACCTGATCGTGACGGGCGTTGTCGACGCCGGCGCTCGCGCCGCGGCCGGGGCAGCGGGGACGGGCGAGCGTCCGATCATCGGCGTCATCGCGACGGAGGCGACGGTCCGCAGCGGCGCGTACGGCCGGGCGATCACGAAGCGGCGGCCGCGGGCGCGGGTGCTCCTGCGGGCGACGCCGTTGCTCGTGCCGATGATCGAGGAGGGCCGCCGGGCAGACGATGCTTTGGTGAAGCTGGCGTTGCGGCAATACCTGCGGCCGATGCTGGAACGGGCGGCGGATGCGGGCGGGCTCGACGCGCTGGTCCTCGGCTGCACGCACTACCCGCTGCTTCGGCCGACCGTGCAGGAAATTGTGGGCGAGAAGGTCCGCGTCGTCGATTCCGCCTCGGCGACGGCACGGGCGGTGGCGTTCCGGTTGACGCGTGTCGCACAGCTCGCTAGCGGCACCGATGGCGGCCCGGTCCGCGTGCTGGCGACGGACGTGCCGGAGAGACTCGCCCGCCGGGCTTCTCGGTTCCTCGGCGAGCCGATCAACGAGCCTGAGCTGTTGGTTGCCGACGAAAGCTACACGCCGCCGATAATGCGGGCGGCGGGTTGAGCCGCGCAGTTAAACGACCAGCTTGCCGCGGGCGGTGGTGACGGCACGGCCGCCGAGGTGGACGCGAGGGTCGCCGGGCGTGTGCCGGACGCGGAGCAGGCCGCCGCGGGCGCTGAGTTGGCGGCAGGTGAAGGCGTTGCGGCCGAGTTCGCGGGCGAAGTACGGTGCGATCGAGCAGTGCGCGCTGCCGGTGACGGGATCTTCGTCGATCCCGTAGGCCGGGTAGAAGCAACGACTGACTGCCCCGCCGTCGGCCTCGGCGGCACGTTCGTCGTCGGGTGCCGCGACGACCACGCCGCGACATTGACCGGCGGCGGTTGCGGTGGCGAGGTCGTGAAAATCCGGTGAGACGGCCCTAACGGCGGCGGCG
>CAYQCT010000211.1:0-2665 GCA_964416015.1 uncultured Tepidisphaerales bacterium | reverse complement strand
CCAGTCGAAGTAGTCGTTGTCGCTGCCGTCGTCGCGACCGTCCGGCGGTGCGCTGCGGCCGGCGAAGACGGCGGCGTCGATGCCGAGCGCGTCCCGCACGTCCTGCGGCAACCCCTCGGCGCGTGGCGGCGTCGCGGGCAGGTCGATCCAGAAGCCACGCCAATCCGCGTCGGGCGACGCACGCAGCCGGCCCGACCGCGTGTCGAAGTCGACCGGCTGGTGCAGGCTGACGCGGCCGGCGTCATAGAGCGCGTGCGCCGTGGCGAGCGTCGCATGGCCGCAGAGGTCAACCTCGCGACGCGGCGTGAACCAGCGCAGGCCGTGCGGCCGGTCGTTCTCGGCGACGGTGACGAAGGCCGTCTCCGACAGGTTCATCTCCCGCGCGACGGCTCGCAGGTAGTCGTCGTCCGGCTGATCCGACTCGTCGAGAAACACGACCGCCGCCGGATTGCCGCAGAACGGCTCGTCGGTGAACGCGTCGACAACGGCGTAGGGGCGGTTCACGATCGTCGGAGCGGGCGGAGGGATCCGGGCGAGCGGGCGGAGGGATCCGGACGGGCGGGCATGCTACACGCCGCCGTTCGTCGTCGCTTGTCACGCCGCCAGCCGCAGCGGGACGGCCGCGGGTGCTTGCCGGTATTCGGGCAACACCTCGGCCAGCACAGCACGCACCGCCTCCGGCGACGCGTCGGCGACGGCGGCCAGACGTGAGGCGACGTCGCGGCCCTGCTCCTGCGTCGCGGCCGGCAACAGCCAGACGCGGACCTTGGCGTGCTTCGTCGGCCGCGTGACCTGCCGGTCGTCGGCGAGCTCTTCCTCGAGCTTTTCTCCCGGCCGCATGCCGGTGAAGCGGACCGAAATGTCGCGGCCGGGCTCGAGCCCGGCGTTGCGAATGACGGCTTCGGCCAGGTCGAGAATCCGCACCGGCTCGCCCATCTCGAGCACAAACACTTCCCCGCCCGCCGCCGTCGCGCCGGCTTGCATGACGAGGCCGGCGGCTTCGGGGATCGTCATCAGGAACCGCCGCATGGCCGGGTGCGTCACCGTCACCGGGCCGCCCTCGGCGACTTGTCGCTCGAAGATCGGCACGACGCTGCCGCTGCTGCCCAGGACGTTGCCGAAGCGGACGCAACAGAATCGCGTCGTCGGCGATTCGGCGTAGCGGCCCTGCACGACGAGCTCGGCCGCCCGCTTGCTCGCACCCATGACGCCGGCGGGATTGACGGCTTTGTCCGTCGAGATAAAGACAAACGCATGCGTACCGGCGTCGACGGCCGCGTCGGCGACGTTGCCGGTGCCGACGACGTTGACCTTGATGGCCTCGCCCGGATTGGCCTCCATCAGGCCGACGTGCTTGTGGGCGGCGGCGTGAAAGACGACGTGCGGGCGGGCCTCGGCGAAGACGTCACGCGTCCGTCGGGCATCGCAGACGTCGGCGATTGCCGGCCGGAGGTCGAGGCCGACGTAGCGGCTGCGGAGCTCGCGATCGATCTCGAACAGGCCGAATTCGCTGCGATCGACGAGGGTCAGCTTGCGCGGCGCGAACCGCGCGACCTGCCGGCAGATTTCGCTGCCGATGCTGCCGCCGGCGCCGGTGACGAGCACGCGTTTGCCGGCGAGGAAACGTTGCACTTCGGGCGTGTCGAGCTTGACCGAGGCGCGGCCGAGGAAGTCTTCGAGCGACGCAGGCTTGGCCGGCACGGCAACTCGGCGGCGGCGGAACAGACGCGTCACGTCGCAGTTATCGGCCGACGTCGCCGGGCCGCACCACCGCGGCAAAAGCGGTAAGGTTGCGGCCCGGCATCGCTGTCCCATGAATTGTCCCTTCTGCAACGCGACCAAGGAGCAGCTCAAGGTCATCGATTCCCGCGCCGCCGAGGCCGGCCTGGCGATTCGTCGACGCCGTGAATGCCTGCGGTGCGACAAGCGGTTCACGACGTACGAACGGATCGAGCTTGCGACGCCGTTGACGGTGATCAAGCGGGACAAGAAGCGCACGCCGTGGAGCCGCGAAAAGATCGTGCAGGGCCTGCAGCGTGCCTGCTACAAGCGGCCGGTCGCCGAGGCGGCGTTGCAGAAGCTGGCCGAGGACGTCGAGGACGCGGCGCAGAAATCCTTCGAACGCGAAGTCCCGGCGAGCTGGATCGGCGAGCAGGTCATGCGTGGCCTGCGCGAGTTGGACGGCGTGGCCTACGTGCGTTTCGCCAGTGTCTACCGCCAGTTCACGACGGCCGAGGAGCTGATGGGCGAGATGCGGGAGCTGCTCGAAGCTGGCGACCGCGACCCGAAGCAGGGGGATTTGTTCAGCGTGCCACGCAAGCGGGCGAAGAAGGATTTGCCGTAGAGACCATACAGGGCGGACTGAACAACAATGCGCATCAAGCGGTCGCGTGAGGCGAGCCCCGACCGTGAGGGAGGGGTTCTGTCGAGACGGTACCCTCGGCCGACGACAGACCACCTCCCTTACGGTCGGGGCTCGCAACCGACCTTTATCCGGGTCCGTCTTTCGTGCGGGAACCTTCGGACAGGGACGCACTTGGGAGCTTTGTCTTGTCGCTTGATGCGCATCATTGTTCAGCCCACCCTACTTGGGCAATACGCTGCTTCGTCCTGAACGAGACGCCGACGAAGCTGGAGGTGGAGCGGGCGACGCCGGTGGCGATCG
>CAYQCT010000210.1:3739-4687 GCA_964416015.1 uncultured Tepidisphaerales bacterium | reverse complement strand
TCCTGCAGGCGGGCATGCACCACCTCGAATGCACCTTCGACTTCGCCGCCCTCGAAGAGCAGATGAAGACCGAGGCCGGGATCGAGACGATGCCGAAGTTCACCGACTTTCCGCACCTCAAGCAGGCGTTCACCAAGGGCGAGCGGTGGGACGTCGACCCGAAGCGAATTGATGCACTTCTGGAGAAGCGGCTGATCACGGAGCATCAGGCCAAGGAGTTTCGCAAGCATGGCGCGATTGGTTCGCATCTGGAGAACCTGGAACGCAATGACGGGTTTAAAGGGTTCAACCAGACTGGTGTGACCGACATCATCAAGCGGACGGATCCGCGGCATGCTGTGTAGCTTTGTGATGACTTGGTTGAATCGATGGTCGCCTACAGAAAGCCCACGGCCTGAGGCCGTGGGCTTTGGAGGGCATGTTCTATGGATGACGAACGCCCTTTCTGCGTTACTCGTTCTGCAATCCGGCGACGGGTTCGAGGTTGACGCGGTCCGGGACGAGGAGCATTGCGCGGTCGCGGCCGTCGCTGGCGCGGAGCATCCAGCCGCCGACGAGGCCTTGACTCGCGTCAGCGTCTAGAGGGGCGAGCAGGAGGAACTCGTCGACTTCCACCACCGCCCGAACCGCGGCGGCGGGGAGGGCTTCTTCCGCGCGACGCGGCTCCTGGCGGTCGCGGCCGGACGGGGTAAAGAAGGTCCGGCGGCGGGCGGAGGTCAGGACGGGGACGACGCTGACCGAAGCCGCATCGCCGCGACGGCCGGGGGCGGGTGCGAATTGCACGCGGACGGCCGGTCGGGCGGCGTCGAAGGTTCGGCCGCGGAGGCGGTCGCCGTCGAACCAAAAGAGCGAGCGTGGCCCGCCGTCGATCGGGAGGTTGTGGTCGGCGAGGCGGTCGGCCAGCTGGCTGGGGAGGTGGATGCTGTCCCAGCCGGGGAAGTTCGGCGG
>CAYQCT010000210.1:0-3729 GCA_964416015.1 uncultured Tepidisphaerales bacterium | reverse complement strand
CGTCGATCGGGAGGTTGCGGTCGAGCGTCACACTCTGCACGCCGTCGCCGCGGCTCAGGATCGTGCGTGCGTCGCCGCCGGGCGTGCCGAGGGCGGCGGCGAGCGCGGCCAGATCGCTGGCGGAACCGACGCCGGCACGGATGCCGTTCGCGGCGAGCTGCGACCGCACCGCCTCGTCGAGTTCCGACTCGTTCGCCAACCGCCAGACATCTTCTGCTGCCGTCGCCCCCTCCGGCAGCGTCAGGTCGAATACCCGCAACGCCAGCACACCGGCCGGCGTCTCGACCGGATCAAGGGCAACGTCTGCGACCACGTCCTGCTCCACGACCGGCGGCGGGGTCTGCGTGACGTTGCAGCCGCCGATCAAAGCGGTCGCACTAGTCAGCAGGCCGACCGCTTTGCCTCGATGCCGCACGACGGCACTCTATCGTCACGCCGCCGCCTGCTTCGTCTCGTCGATCACCTCGACGGCAGCTTCGAGCGTTTCCTTCACCGGCTCGCCGAAGATCGTTCCCTCGAGCGGGGCCGTGTCTCGCCAGAATCTCCCGACGGCGAGCCGGACGTGGTCCATCTTGGGTAGCACGCCGTTCGTTGGATCGAAGCCTTTCCAGCCGATGTTCGGCAGGTACAGCTGGACCCAGGCGTGCGTCGCGTCAGACGGTGCGCGTGAGCCGGCCGCCTGCGGATTATCGGCGTTGCCGGTGTAGAGATAGCCGCAGACGTAGCGGGCCGGCACGCGGATAAGGCGGGCGAGCGTGATGAATAGGTTGGCGAAGTCCTGACAAACGCCGCGGCGGCTTTCGAAGATGTCGTACGGCGTCGTCGACAGGCTCGTGCTGCCGGGGACGTACTCGAAGTCGCGGAAGATCGCCAGGTTGATCGCGAACAACGCTTCCATCAGATCGTCGTCGGCAGCCCGGACGAAGCTCATCGCGTACTCGAACAGCTCCTCGACCTGCGTGTCCGGCAGCTCCTCGCTCTGCAGGTACGGGCCGAGCACGAGGCGTTCGCGCGGCATCCAATTCAACGGCACGGTTGGTCGCTTCGGGTGCAGCTCAAAGTCGAACGGGTCGCCCGGCGTGAGGCGGACGAGCGTGTCGCCGGTGACGCGGAGCATCTGGTACGGCGTTTCGAGGACGAACCGGCCAGCTTCATTGCCAAAGCCATCTTCGTACTCGACGCCGACGATCTCGTTCGGCGGGTCCGTTTCGACGGTCGTGTTGTGCTCCAAGACGGCCTGGCGGCGGTCGTGGAAGGGGCGGAGGTGAAACAAGTGCGACGACCGTTCGACCGGGCGGTCGTAGTGGTAGGTCGTCGTGTGGCGAACGCGGAGCAGCCGCGGGGGAGCGTCGTTGGGCACTGGCTGAGTTGTACCGGAAGTTTGGGAAAACTACAGCGGGCAAAGGTTGAGTTTGTTCAGCCAAGGACAAAGCCGCTGAAGCGGCTTCGCCGTAAGTGAAGCAGCCTTATCGCGACCTGGTTGCTCGACGTCCTCTACGCTGGGCGACTGTGCTCGGACGCGTCTCGCACCGCCTGCTCGCGTTGTTGCAACTGACGCGGATGGCCTTGGTCTTCACAGCGCTCAGCAACGCGCTGGCGGCGTTGGCGTTGCGGAGCGAGTTCGTCGGCGACACGTCGATGGCGATGGTGTTGGCGGCGGTCGCGGTGGCGATCGGGCTGTACGGCTACGGGATGGCGTTGAACGACATCATCGACCGGCGACGCGACCGGCAATTCGCCGGGGCCAGGCCTTTGCCGAGTGGGCGGATCGGGATCGTGACGGCCTGCGTTGCTGCCGGGCTGATGCTGACGCTGGCGGTCGCGGGAGCGATCGGGCTGATGCGGGCGAGCGGGCCGGAGCAGGGCGGGGCGGCAATGGCCTCGGTGGTGCTCGTGCTGGTCACGGCAGGCCTGATCGCGACGTACGACCTGGCGGGCAAGTACCTCGTCTGGGTCGGCCTGCTGTTGCTCGGACTGGTGCGCTTCTTCCATGCCGCAGCAATCGCACCGCAATTGCCGGTGGTGTGGCATCCGTTGTTCCTGCTGAACCATGTCGCGATCGTGTCGGCGGTTGCGTACCGGTGGGAGGCGAAGCGGCCGCCGATGTCGCGCCGGCAGGTTGTTTGGCTCGGCAGCGGGTTGCTCGCATTGGACGTGGGGCTCGTTGCCGGGCTCTTCCTGCGGCGGGGCGAGTCGTTCGCGTCGTCGCTGCACGTCGAGCCGGCGTTGATCCTTCCGGTCCTGGCGGCCGTCGGCTTCGCCTTCGTCGGCTGGTCCGTCAAGGCCCGCGCGAACGACCGCCGAGCCGCCGGGAAAAGCCTGATCCTGTACGGCCTGCTCTGGTTGATCGTGTACGACGCCCTGTTCGTCATGGGCTACGTCGACCTGCTTTGGGGGCTCGCGTTGCTGCTTTTCTGGCCGATCAGTTACCTCGCCGTGCGGGCGATGCGGGTCTGGGCCAACATGACCGACCTCGCCAAGCCGCCGCAGTACGTGCGGGCGGACGAGACGGTGTAGAAGGAGCAACCGACGCCTTGGGAGCTACAGCGAGACCTTCTCGTTGTCTCCCGCGTCTTTCACCGGCTCACCGGTGATTGCGGCCTTCAAGACGCCATACGCGTGCAGCATCGTCTGGTTGCGGCTGTCCCAGTACTGGCCCTCGTTCACGTTCACCTGGATCAGCACGATGCCCGGCGTGTCGATGCCGTCGGCGAACCAGGCACGCAGCGGCTCGGCCCACTTGTCCTCCATCTTCGCCCGGTCCTTCACCAGACGCGCCCGACCGGCGACGCTGGCGTACTTGCTGCCGCTGGTGTCGGCGAAGGAGCAATTGACCTCACGCTCCTCGGTGAAGTCGTCGACCTTGTCGCTCGACTCGTACGTGAAGAAGTAAAGCGAACCGTCGTCGATGCCGCCCTGCAGGTGCATCGGCCGGCTGTGCAATCGGCCGGTGTCGGGATCGGTCGTCGTGAACATCGAGATCTGCACGTCACGCAGGATCTCGTCGAGCTTCTCACGTTTCTCCTGCGTCGTCGGTTCGTCGGGCATGCGGCAAAGCGTACGGCCGCGGCGGACTCCGTAGAACGGCGAAGATTTCGCTCAGCGGGAACGCGTCGTCGGCCGGACCGGCACCGTCGTCGGCACGAGCGGGCCGCGGCCGAGCACGGCGGGGCGGCGGCCGACGACGTCGGGACGCGTGGCCGGCCTGATGTTGGGCCGCGTCGCGGGTTTTGGCGTCGTCATTGCGGGCAATGCTGGTGGCAGGTCGCGCTTAGGCCCGGTGTAGATGACGACGTCCGCCCGGCCGATGTCGTCCGGGCGCAGCCGGTAGGCGGCGACGGGGACGAAGCTGACCGTCGTCACATCGAAGCCGTCGCGGCGGAGCATCGTCGTCAGGCCGCCGTCGAAGTCGCTGTGGAACTGGCCGACGAGGTGGACGATGGGCGTGCCGTGCTGGCGGACCGCGGCGCCGATGCTGTCGGCCATCGTCGCGTCCCAAATCAGCTGCCCCTCGTAGAACGCGCGGACCGACTGGCCGGACCGCGTCGTTGCCGTCTGCGGCTTGGCGGCGGTCAGCGTCGCGATGAAGCGCTCCTCGTACTCCCGCAACGCCTGCCTATCAGCGTCCGTCGGCTGGGCGAAGAGGCGACGCTCCGACGCCGGCCGCGTCGTCAGCGAACGCGGTCCCTCTCGACGGGCCATGGCGGCGAAGCGGCGCGGTGCATTGGC
>CAYQCT010000209.1:0-4718 GCA_964416015.1 uncultured Tepidisphaerales bacterium | reverse complement strand
AAGCTTGACTTCTTCCTCATCCATGCGGGTGCGAACCCGTCAGCCCGTCTGTCAGCACAACCTCGTCGTCCCTCCGGGACGGAACGACGTCGGCAACGACGTCGAACGGCCATCCGACTATCTTCTTGTCCAAGTGACCTGAAGCACAAGCCCGCACTTCGGTGCGGGCTTTCCGCTGCGCGTCAACCTGTACCGGTTCATGTTGCTTCCAATACGGCACTTGATCCTGGCGTGGGCAGAGATGGTTCCCGCCGTCTCCCACCCTTGCGATGCTGCCAGAATCGGAGGAAGACGCAGAGACGAAATCCCTCGGCTACTTCGTTACGAAATCAGGAACCCGTATCCGTCGCTCGTCGCATTCTTGCGTTGCGTCGCCGCCTTAAGGTCATCGTCATCGCTCGCCTGTCGTTGCTCGGGCTGATCACGATGGCGAGCGAGAGGCCTCTCCCGGACCCGCAACCTAGAGCGTGTAATACGTTTTGGCTACCATGGCACGAGCTTCAACTCGTGGCGGTACGACGTTGATCGTGCTCGCAGCAGAGCACGGACTTCAATCTGTGCCACGGCTGATCAAGGCTTGACACAATCTAGTCACGTTCGGGTGCCCGGTAGGCCAGCTCGCGACGGCATCGTGATGATCTACGGCAGCACTCGTGCGACTTCGCGACCTTATGTTCGTTAGAATTCGCTTTCACGGATGGCGACGCAGATTGCCCCTCCTAATCGCGGTCGAAGCTCGCGATGCAAGATGCGTAGTTGGGCCGGCCGTAGTCGGTCGCTTCCACGGGATCTTCATGAGCATCGGGCAGCGCGAGCCGGAGGACTGTGCCCTCAACTTGGTGCGGTGCGGCAACCGTCGCTTTCAGCTGTCCCGCTAGCTTCCGCCACCGCGTCGGTAACGGTCTCTGAAGACGGTCGGCATTGAGCGGTTTGTCGCTGATGCTGCCTCCGATGGTTTCAGCGGTCCCATCGCGTCTGTCAAACGGTCGATAGTGTCGCACGTTCACGACCACTCCAGACGCAAGCTGCTCGCGGAGATTCACACGTCGCTCGATGGGTAGGTGAAGAGGAGGGCTCTGTCTCCTTCAAGCAAAGATGATGTCCCCGCCGGCAGCTGCGTGAGATCTTCTCTGCAGCAGGTGCAGCCCGTTGCCACCGTCATTGCCGGACCCGGCGTCGCTGCCACGGCGGCCGCTCGCTTTCCAGATAACGTGAACGAGACGAAGGTGTGTCGCTCGCTGCCGGTTGCGTGTCCGACGTCGACGCGCTTTGGCTCGTCCTGTCGCACCATCAGCGTGTTCTGCATCTGCTGGCGTAAGACCGACAAGCCAAAGGACCTTGAGGTACCGCACTTTCATCCTGGCCGAACACCTCCTGACGAAGGCTTCGACCGCCTTCGACCGCCGCACCTGTTGAGGCGCGCGAGAAAATTTGCACCTGCCACTCGTCGCGCTATCTTCCGTCGCATGCTCCTGCAGAAGCTTTGCGTTTCTTTTCTGGCTGGCCTCCTTGTTTCGCCCGTCTCTGCCGCGACAGTCACTCTGCTGTCGGAAGACTTCGAGACGGAAGGAAACGGGAGCCGCTATACGCTGTCGGCTATCGATGCGGGTACAGTGCCCTACCACTACTTCCGTAGGACTACGACAGCATCTGTGGTCGCAGGCAACGGCTCGTCGCTCGCGTACAGCGGAAACGAAACTACAGTATTTGCAGCTCTAAGTTCCTCGTCCATTGCTCCTGCCGATAACGGTTTAGAACGCTCGATGACGTTCTCCGCGCTCAATATCTCCGGTCTTAAGAGCGTACGGCTGGCTATGTCTATTGCAGTAGGTTATACAGGAAGTACAGGAAGGTGGGAGGAGGATGATTTCTTCCACGCTAACATTCACTCCGATGGTGTTCCTTCTACAGATGCAGCTAGCGGGTACGGCCTCTGGATCGAGTCGGATTACGTTAATAAGGTGGGAACCAAGAAGCCGGCTGTCGACACGAATCATTCCGGATTTCCGGGCGATGGCGTCTCGCCGGGCCAGCTGGTCACTGGCACTTTCGCCACGTTTTCCGTTGACGTGCCGGTCTCGGGGACCACAGCCGACGTTGTTCTCACGTGGAAGCTCGACGGGAGCTCCGAGGATTTAGTCGTCGATAACGTCCTAGTCACAGCGGTCGCAGTTCCCGAGCCTTTGGCTTTGGGAGCAATCGTCCTGCTCATGACAATGTTGCTTCGCCGTTGCAGAAAGTCTCGGGAGGAGCATTTGGTACTATCGCGAGAGGGTGCGGGATGACTGCAAAGCGAGGATCTGGACACTCCTTTTGATTACGCTCTGCCAGAGCCGATGTATCGCCGGCGTTGAACGGGTACGAGAATTCCACCGGCTACCTCCGGCAGCTCCATTTCTTGGTCCGCGTCTTCCGACACTGCGGCCGAGTCTTTGCAGAGGATTAGCCGCTTGAGTCGCGCGTGACGCCGAAGCGGATGATGTGTCTTTCTAGAGCGGCTAGATGAACCGCAACCTCGATATACAGTTCGTGTGGTGAAGCCAAGCTAATGCTATCAAGGCGCTAAAAGCTGTAAGCGATTCAGTTCAAGCTACAACGTTAGGGCTTATTCTAATGAATCGCCAATGTCTCGACCCGCTCGATCTGCCGTGATATACGATCGGCAGATCCTGCAGACGTATTGTCGGACGTAGCGGAGCGGAGGGCGCGGGTGATGCCGAGGGCGTCGATGCCGGCTTCGGCGAGTTGGGCGGCGCGGGATTTGTGGCCGATCAGGCGGTCGGCGGGGTGGCCGAGGCGGGTGATGCGGGACGTGTCGAGGCGAAGGGAGGCGGCGGATTCCAGCACGGCGGAGCCGAAACCGCCTTCGACGGCGTGATCTTCGACCGTCAGAACCGGCCCCGTCTCCAATGCGCGGCGGACCATCGCGACGTCCATCGGTTTGCAGAACCGGGCATCGACGACGGCGACATCGAGCCCGTCTTCCCGTTGCAGCGTCTCCGCGGCGACAAGTGCGTCGGCGACGCAGGTGCCGTAGGCGAGAATGGTGGCGTCGGCTCCGTGCCGCAAAAGCCGGGATCGGCCCAAGGCGATGCTGCCCGCGGCTTCTCGAAGGTCCATCGCGACGACGGTTTCATAGTCCGCGGCCGGCACGTCATCACGCGGGTAGCGGAGCGCCGCGAAGCACTCGGCGTCCATCGCCAGCCGCAGCATCCGTTGAAGCTCGGCGGCGTCACTCGGTGCCATCAGCACCGCATCGGGCATCGGCCGCAGGAACGACTGGTCGCAGAAGCCGTGATGCACCGCACCGTCGCTGCCGACGAAGCCGGCCCGGTCCATCGCCAGCACGACCGGCAGCCGATTCAGCACGACTTCCTGCCAGATCTGGTCGAAGCATCGCTGCGTGAACGTGCTGTAGACCGCCGCCAGTGGCTTGCGTCCGGCTTTCGCCATGCCGGCCGCCATTGCCATCAGGTGACTTTCGCAGATGCCAGTGTCGATGAACCGCTCTGGAATCTCCTTGGAAAACTTGCTCAACCCCGTGCCGTCCGGCATGGCGGCGGTCAGCGCCCAGACCCGCTCGTCTTCCCGCGCCAAATCGACCGCCGCGTCGGCGAACGCCTTTGTCCAGCTCACGCCGCTGGCCTTGTTCAATTCGACGCGGCAGCCTTCGACGCGGAACGCCGCCGGGCTGTGCAGGCTCGTCGGGTCCGCCTCCGCCGCCTCGATGCCGCGGCCTTTGTTCGTCTTGACGTGCAGCAGGACGGGCTTGTCGACGTGCTGTATTTCGCCCAGAAACTGCACCAGTTCCGGCAAGTCGTGTCCGTCGATCGGCCCCATGTACGTCAGGCCGAGCGCTTCGTAGAACGCCCCCGGCCACATCGCCGCCTTCGCGCCGCTCGTCACGGATCGCCACGCCGCCTCGACCGCATGGCTGACGCCCTCCGGCAGCGTCGCGTTGAGAACTGCTTTGCTGGCTTTCTTGAACTCTTCGTAGGTCGTGCTGACGCGGACGCGTTCGAGGTATTCGGCGAATGCGCCCTGCGGTCCGCTGATGCTCATGCCGTTGTCGTTCAAGATGACGAGCAACTGGCGATCGAGGGTGCCGGCGTTGTTGAGGCCCTCGAAGGCGAGGCCGTTGACGATCGAAGCATCGCCGACGACGGCGACGACGTGGTTCTTTCGGTCGGCCGCCTGGTCGCCACGGGCGAGGCCGACGGCGGTGCTGACGGCGGTGCCGGCGTGGCCGACGTTGAAGAGGTCGTAGTCCGACTCGTCGGGCATCGGGAAACCGCCGACGCCGCCGTCCTTGCGGAGCTTGCCGAAGCCATCCTGTCGACCGGTGAGCATCTTGTGCGGGTAGCACTGGTGCCCGACGTCGAGCACGAGGCGGTCCGGCCCCACGGGGTACGGACCGAAGTCGTAGACGCGGTGCAGGGCGATGGTCAGCTCGACGACGCCGAGGTTGCTGGCCAGATGGCCGCCGTTGCCGCGTACGGCGTCGAAGATGGCCGCCCGCATCTCGTCGGCGAGGCGTTCGAGATCTTCGATCGGCATTTCCCGCAGATCGGCGGGCGTCCGGACAGTCGGCAGGATCGGCGCGTCGGTCGGCATCGGTGTAAACGTCTCTCGGCAAGGGCACCGGCGTCGGCGACGACGGTCGCACCCGGGCTTCTACACCATAGCTTCTGCCATGCGTGGCCCGCGCTGAAAGGCGT
>CAYQCT010000208.1:702-4728 GCA_964416015.1 uncultured Tepidisphaerales bacterium | reverse complement strand
TCAGTCGCTATGCCGACGAGGTCGGCGTGCCGACCGTCACGACCGACGGCTCCGCAATCGCGACGGCGGCGGTGGAGCACCTCGTCGAGCGACTTTTCCCGCATCTCGGCTTCGTCGGGTTCAGCGGGCTTCACTGGCATCGCGTCCGCCACGAGGCCGTCGCCGCCGCCGCCGCACGGCGCGGCTGCCAATTTCATGCTCACCTTGTCGACCAGCCGCTCCGCTATGGGACGGACCTCATTCCCGGTTCAGCCCCGCTGCGGGCCTGGCTTGTCGATGTCCCCAAGCCGATCGGTATCGTCGCAGCCGACGACCGCGTCGGGTTCCAGCTTGTGCAGACGTGCCTCGACCTTGGGCTACGCGTGCCGCGCGACGTCGCCATCGTCGGCGGTGGAAACGACGACACAATTTGTAACGCTGCGGCCGTCCCGCTCTCGTCGGTCGACACGGGACTGCGTCAGGTCGGCGACGTCGCCTGCCGAACGCTCGGCCGCCTGCTCGAGGGCAAGCGTGTCGAGCGGACGCAGAAAGTGCCGCCCGCGGGCGTGGTCCTGCGCGCGTCGACCGACATCGTCGCCAGCCAGGACGAGGTCGTCGCGGAGGCGTTGCATCAGATCCGGCGCCTAGCCACGTCCGGACTCACCGCCGAAGCGTTGGCCGCGTCGTTGCCTTTAAGCCGAAGCGGATTCGAGAAGCGTTTCCGTGCCGCGACGGGCCGCTCGCCGCGGGTCGAGCTGGAGCGCGTGCGTGTCGAGGAGGCCAAGAAGCTGTTGCTCGCGACAGATGCCACGCTCGACGTCATCGCCCACCAAAGCGGCTTCACTTCGCCGCAACGTTTCTACGCGGCGTTCAAGCACGCCACCAACCTCACGCCTCGGCAGTTCTTCCGGTTGGCCGTCAATGCAACAGAACCGCGGACGCAGGGCCGGAATCACATCGGCTCGTGCTCGATCGTCCGGTCGTAGACCTCGAGCAGTTTCGACTTGTCGAAGATCATCTCCTGCCGCGTCAGGCCGACGAGGTCGTAGACGCTCGTCAGCTCGATCGCGTCGACCGGGCAGGCCTCTTCGCACATGCCGCAGTAGATGCAGCGGAGCTCGTCGATGTCGAACTTGATCGGGTATTTCTCGCGATCTTCCCACGGCGACTCGCCGGCCTCGATGTGAATGCAGTTGGCCGGGCAGGCGGTGGAGCACATGAAGCAGGCGACGCACTTGACGCGACCTTCTTCGTCCTTGTTGAGGCGGTGCACGCCGCGGTAGGTGCTGCGGAAGATGCCGCCTTCCTCGACGGTCTTGTCTTCGCGACGTTCTTCGGGGTACTGGATGACCTTGTGCTCGTTCTTGACGACGACCTTGAACAGGTGGCGCATCGTCGTGCCGAGGCCGGCGAAGACCTGCGGGAGGTAGAACTGGTCGCTGAGCGTGAGCTTGGGTGCTTCGATCTGGAAGTACGTCCCGTCGTCGGTCTTGGTCTTGCCGACCGGGCGGTTCATCACCTTCGGCGGCGTCTGCTTGGCCGGCTCGGTGTGACCGGGGATCTTGGCGGTGTCGTGACCGGCGGAGGGCGTCGTCATCTCACGGGCAGTTTAGGCGAGGCGGGACCGCATCCTGCAAAAGACCGCCCGCCCCGAACAACGTGTCCGGGGCGGGCGGATGGTGCATCGAGTTGTCGCCGTCGGCTTCATCGCACGAGGGCGGTCCGGCCTTCCTGGTCCATCAGCATCCACCGGATCGTCTGGCCGAGCAGGGCGTACGAGTCGCTGCTGTAGGTGTAGTTGACGTGATGGCTGTTCTCGTTCGTCCGGATGAAGACGCCAGCCTGCCGGTACTTGGCGGTCGTGCCGCCGTGCTTTCTGGCACCGGCGTCGTACCAGAAGACGGTCGCCTCATTCTCGTTGCTTGCCGCCGTCGCGATGATGATCGCGTCCTGCGTCAGCGACGTCCGCTTCGCGTAGCCGTGCGGTGCGTTGATGCTCGTGCTCGCCTTGGTGTCCTTGACGCGGTGGTCTTCCGGGTCCGGGCTCGACTCGTCGAAGCTGACGTTGCCCTTGGTCTTGTACTTACCCATCTGCTTCCACCATTCCTGCCACTTCGCCCGCCAGGTGTTGGCATTTTCGTCCATGTCGTACAGGTCAATCTCGACGTCCATGCCCTGCACGTACGTGTTCCCGTGCGTGACGTGGTCCTGGCCGTTGGTGAACTGGAATGTGTCGTACAGGTTCGTCTCGCCGACCAGCACCGGGCCCGGCACGTGGCGGACGCTCTCGTCGACCCGGCTGCTGCTGACGCTGGAGCTGATGAACAGCAGCTCGCCTTCGATGATGCAGTTGGCATTCAGCTCGTCCTGCTCCAAGATTCGCAGCGGCACGCCGAACGTCTTGAGGAAGTTGTACATCGTCTGGTCGTTGGCGACGAAGTTGGCCCTGTTCTTAATCGCCAAGGCGATGCCGGGACGGATCGACACCGCCTGCTGCGTCGACATCCAACCCGAAACGCCGGCTACATGGCCAAAGAGGGCGTCGACCTCGGCCCTCGCGACGACGTTGATCGCGTTCGCGTCGTCGCTCTTGGTCGTCAGCTTCGTGAACGTTCGCGTCTGGTCATCCCAGCGTCCGTACTCGATCGTCAACGACTCGAGAATCGACTCGGGCCATCCCGCCTCGGCAAGAGCATCGCGGGCTGCTGCCTTAGCGACGGAGGGTCCGTCACCGACGCGGTACGAGCCAGCCTTCGCCGCAGCGTCAACCGCGTTCTGCAGGTCGCCGCGGAAGTTGCCCGCGTGGCCGGCCTCCATTGCGATCGCCGCCGTCACCAGCATCAGTGGCAGCAGCACTAGCGTCAGCAACAAAACACTGCCGCGGCGGGGTTGTCTCGAACGATGTGTTTCTGCGAGTTGCACCATGCCTCAGACATGCCATCCAGCACGCCCACGGACCTGCCGCCGCTCCGTTATCGGTCGCCCGGCTGCGGGTCGTAGGCGACGAGGCCGCCGTGACTGCCGGCGAGGGCCGTGTTCGATCCCGTGCCGCCCGTCGGCCGCGAGGGCTTGACGCCGGCCGGCAGGGGCGTGTCGCGGTACCGGCTTTCCGGCACCGAGACTCGCGTGTTCTGGTCGCCGCCCGCTGGAATGACGTAGCTGCCCAGCACGATCAGGCCCAGCACGCCGACGTTCATGCCCAGGTACGCCAACGCCTGCCAGCCGTTGAGCCCATCGCTCGTCGGCACGCCGCTCACGCCGAACGCGTACGTCACCAGCGTCGTCGCCACGATCAGCGTCAGCATGATCGGAATCAGGCCCTTCCACGCGATCTGCATCAACTGGTCAAACCGGAACCGCGGCAGGCTCCAGCGGACCCACATGAAGATGAACATCACCAGCACGGCCTTCCCGAAGATCACACCGCTGCGGAAGATGCACTCCAGCAGGCTCGTCGTCACGCTCGCCGACGCACCCTCCGGCCGCGTGCCGAAGATACCCTGAATCGCCCAATCCACGTACGGCGCGTGCCAGCCGCCCCAGAAGAGCGCGACCAGCACGAGACTCGTCGTGATCATGCCCGCGTACTCGGCCAGGAAGAACAGGGCGAACCGCATCGAGCTGTACTCAGTGTGATACCCGCCGACCAGCTCCTGCTCGGCCTCGGCCATGTCGAATGGCGCGCGGTTCGCCTCGGCGTGGATGCAGACGAGGAACAACAGGAACGCCAACGGCTGGGCGAACATGTTCCACGCCGGGATCACGCCGAGCGGGATCTCGTAGGAGATCATGTTCGCCGTCGCCCGCAGGCCGCCGAGGAAGCTGTACTTGTTGTTGCTCGCCCACCCGCCGATGACGACGCCGTAGACGGCCAGGCTGAGCGCCGCCAGGACAAACAGGATGCCGATGTTCAGGTTCGCGATCTGAAAGTGGTACTGGTAATGAACCGGCACCTCGTAGCCGGTCACGACGCCGCCGTCGGTGACGGCATTCGATTGCGCGACCAGCAGGTTCACCGGCTCGACGAACTCCGCGTCGTACGGCAGA
>CAYQCT010000208.1:0-692 GCA_964416015.1 uncultured Tepidisphaerales bacterium | reverse complement strand
TGCCGAATCGCCCGCTCCGCCCGCTCGCCCAGCCGCCCGTCCAACGCCGCCGTCTCCGCAAACGCCGCCTCGTTCAGCCGGTCGGCGTCGACGGTGATCGTCCGCTCGACGCGATGCACGCCGCCCCAGGGAACGACGGCCACGCTAATGATGACGACCGTCACCATCGCCATCGGCGCCAGCGTGAACAGCACCTTGTCGATGCCCTTGCGGTCGTAATCCTCCTTGACGAGGAACTTCAACCCGTCCGCCAACGGCTGTCCGAGGCCCCAGAAGTGGAACTTCGGCATGAACGGCAGTCCGAAGCCAAAGCCCACACGATTCGGCCCGAGCCGGTCCTGCACCCAGGAGGCGGTCTTGCGCTCCAGCAGGATCATGTACGCCACGCTGCCGAGGACGGCCAGGTGGAACACGAACGCCAGAATGACCCAGTGGTACGCCCAGACGTAGGTCAGGACCGTATCGATGAGGTCAGCCGGAGGCAGGGCAGGCAGAGACATCACGTGGCCGCACCCTAGCGGCCCACCCGCAGGAAGCCAACGCCGCGGCGTACCGCCACCAGCGTGGACTTGGTACGCTCCTGCCGTGGTTGACCGGCAAGCAAGCACACGCGGTGGAGCATCTAAGGCTCGCGACCGGCTCTGTCTCAACCCTCTGTGTCGCCGCAGGATCATCGTGTTGTGGACCACGCT
>CAYQCT010000207.1:0-4773 GCA_964416015.1 uncultured Tepidisphaerales bacterium | reverse complement strand
CGTCGGAGCCGAAGACGACGACGGCCTGGTCCGGGTGGGCGAGCGCCACGCCGTTGGCGTAGGGCCACATGTGCCCGAGTCGGCCCGACGAGAACCCGATCCCCGGCGTGTGCCCCAGCTCCGGGTGGCCGGGCAGGTGCTTGTCGAACTCGCGATAATGCAGCAATTCCTTCGCCTCCATGTGGCCGTTGAGCACGGACATGAGGTACTGGATGGCGACGCGGTGCCCGGCCTCGTCGAAGTAGATCGGGACGATCGGCTTGCTCTCGTGCCGCATCATGGCGTCGACGATGACGACCTCCGGCACGATGTCGAACGCCCCGCCCGTGTGCCCGCCGAGCCCCTTGCCGGCGGCGATGGCGGTGAAGAAGACCAGCGCGTCACGGCACAGCTGCACGTTGTGCTTGACGGCCGCCAGCTCGTCGTCCGTCAGCGACTTGGCCGCGGGGTCGATGGCAATCTTCTTGTACTGCGAGAGGTCAATCGGGAAGCTCATGGCCTACAACATAGTCGGATCACCATCGTCGCGACAGCGGCCAAGCTCCGACGTGCGGCCGACACATGGAGTCCGCCATGCCGCGACTGACGACGCCGACCGGCCGGCGACGGCCCACCATCCGCCGCCCGCATTCGCCTCGACAGCGGGCTGAAGCACACCGTATGTCACTGGTTTGCGATGTCGTCCTCGAACGTGAACACGAAGGCGGCCCGCTGGTCGTTCGGAGCGTAGCCGGCCCCAACCAGAACCCGAGCGTCATCACTGATCCTGCGCAACGAGATACGTCGCCAATCAGCAAGTACGTGTCCGATACCGTGAGCGTCTAAAACTGCCTGCAACGGGCGGCGCTTGCCGTCCGCCGTCCAGACTACCGGCTTGTGCTCGAACGAACCGACAATGATCGAGCCATCCCCCGACACGTCGAGAATCTGAAGTTGCGCTCCCACCCCGTCAAGCCACTGCACCCCACCTTGGTCACGCCAAATCCACGCCTGTGTTGATGCGGCCCCTTCTCTATTGTAATTGACGCCGACAACGGTCGAACCATCAGCCGAGACTTGCCGAGCTACACTTCCGCAGCGGTCTTGCAACGTCTCTTTGAGGCGCTGAAGCCCTCCGACCCGGGTCCATCGAAACGGACTTGCATCGAGATTACCGACGACGGTTGAGCCGTCGGCCGACACGGAACTGGGGTTTCCACGGAGTGGGTTGTTGTCATCGTCCTCCTGTAAGTGGATGACGACACCCTCCCGCACGAGAAAAGCATTGGCGTGGCTACTCGTGATGAAATGGCCCTCCGGTACATCCTCTACTACCTGTTCTCGACCCACAATTGTAGTGCCGTCGCTCGAGATCGCGGATACGGTTACTTCGCCGCCTTCGCGAATCAAACCGTCCGCCGCACGATCGAACGCCATCGGTTCGAAGCGGCCGTCACGCCACTCGGACAATCGAGACTGATGCTGGCCAAAGAGCCTGGTCCCGTCGGCAGAGATAGAGCGAACCACGAACGGCCCCGTCGGATTGCCAAAGTCTTCGAGCAGTACAAGGCCCTCGGCTGCGGTCCAACGACAGGCGACCGACCTGTTGTCCCCGTCGCTCAAATAGAGCGTGACGACGCGGCCGTCGCCCGACACCTGCGTAGGGAAGATCGAGGTCGCCCCTGGTGGCGGCACGATTGCAACGAAGGTGGCCGGCGCTACGCCATCGGCAGGTGCAGGCTGCGTGGCGAGATTTGCATGTAGCAGTAGGAGGCAAACAAGCAGATGCATGATGGGAGCAGAATAGCCGGGTGCCACTGCGCGAAGTGTATTGGTTTGATCTGTCCGGTGAGTCAACCACTACACGCAGTGTAGTGGCACCCTGAGCCGGAGGTGACGGCGCACCCGGTCCTTCCGCGTTGTGGATGGAGAGGTCGGGCTTGACGCCGTCGCACGTCGCCTGCCTAGCTTCCGGCGTGGCACAGCCCAACATCCTGCTCCTCGTCGCCGACGATCACCGGGCGTCGGCGATGTCGTGCTTCGACGGGCCGACGCGGGATGCGGTAGAGACGCCGAACCTCGACCGGCTGGCGAACGGCGGGACGCGGTATCGGCAGGCGTATCACGCCGGCTCGCCGGTGCCGGCGGTCTGTGCGCCGTCGCGGGCGATGTTGCACACGGGGTGCGACCCGCGGAAGTTGCCGCCGGACATGGTGGGCGGGTTGCCGGGGGAGTTCACGGGCAAACCCAGCGGTGCCACGCTCGGGAGCCTGCTCGGCGACGCCGGCTATCGCACGCATCACGTCGGCAAGTGGCACAACGGCGACGCGGCGTTCGAGCGGAGCTTCCAGACCGGCCGGTGCGTCTTCATGGGCGGGATGGCCGACCACTTCGACACGCCGCTGAAAGCGTGGGACGGCCGGGACTATTGCGGCGAGTACATGAGCGGTGCCCACAGCAGCGACGTCTTCAGCGAGGCCGCCCGGCTGTTTCTGAACACGCGCGAAGACGATCGGCCGTTCTTCCTGAGCGTCGCCTTCACCGCCCCGCACGACCCGCGGCGGACGCACGCCGAGTACCACGACCGCTTCCCGCCTGAGTCGATCGCGCTGCCGCCGAACTTCACGCCGACGCCCGACCTGCGGCCCGACCGCCTGCCGATTCGCGACAACCTCTGCCTGCCGATCCCGCGCGATCCGCGTGGCGTGCAGCGGGAGATCGCCGGGTACTACGCGATGGTCGAGCATCTCGACCACTGCGTCGGCCGAGTGCTGGAGGTCGTGCCGGAGAACACGCTCGTCGTCTACACCGCCGACCACGGCCACGCGCTGGGCCAGCACGGGCTGTTCGCCAAGCAGAACGTCTACGACCACTCGGTCCGCGTGCCGCTGATCGTGAGCGGCCCCGGCGTCGATGTCGGCGTCAGCGACCGCCTTGTCTACCAGCACGACCTCTTCCCGACGCTGCTCGAACGGGCGGGCGTCGAGGTGCCGGCCAGCGCGTTCCGCTCGCTCGACACGTCGCCGCCGCGGGAGGCGATCGGGTGCTACTACGAGCACGAGTGCCGCATGACGACGGACGGCCGGCACAAGACGATCGAGAACCTGCTCGACGGCACGACGAGGCGGTACGACCTGGCGGCGGATCCGTGGGAGATGCAGCCGACTCGACCGTGACCGCGCAGCAAGAGAAGACACCGTCACCAAAATGTTGTTGCGGCTCGCAGAGAATAAGGATCTCATTGCACCCGCGGACGCGACACGCCGACGCCGGAGGCGGTGCGGGCGGCCACGGGACCAAAGTTATTCGCCGCCCACACGCAGTGGACGCGGCACCGCCTCCTGCCGCAGCCAATCGACGAGGGCGACGAAGGCCTCGGTGCCGACACGTGCTTGTCCGCTCATGACGGGCGTCCAGCGCTCGACGACGTGGTAGCGGCCGTCGCGGACGGACTCGATGACCCACGTCGTGCCGTCGCGCCCGAGGTTCAGATCCTCCGTCCGCTCCTGCCAGAGGTCGGCCTCGTCGAACAGCTTGCGGAACTCAGCGGCCAGGTGCTGCGGGACGGCCGCCTCGCCACGGGCGACGATGACGCCTGGGTGGTAGCCGCCGCTGCCGTTGGTCAGGACGTAGCGGATCGTGCCGACGTCCGTCCTCGCCCACGAGCCCCAGGCGGATCGTGCCGCGTTGGCTTCTTCGCCGCCGACGCCGGGCTCCGGCAGGAAGGGCTGCGGCGACATCTTCGCCGGGTCGAGCTCGAGCGTCACCGCGTACGTCGCCATCCACGTCGGCAGTTCCACGAACCGGTAGATCTCGACGTTCTCGTTGCCCGCCATCGCATACAGCGACGGCAGCTCCATCGCCTTCCAGTGCGGCGGATACCACTCGTCAACGATGAAGCTGCTCACGCCGCGGACGCCGGTTTCGTCGAGAGGGAAATATGGCGACCGCTCCAGATCGACCGGCTCCGCCCATCCAAGTCGCTCGTCGACCCGCATCACCTTCGGCACGTACGCCGGCTCCGTCGCAGGACGCGTGGCCGGCCGCGTCGCCGGCTCGCTCGCAACCTCGCTGTCGCAGCCCGTCGCGAAGGGAACGTACGCAGTGGCAAGCAGACTGAGGGCGAGACTCGCTCGAAGGGTTCTCATCTTCTCGAGACGTAGGACACAAAAGATCATTAGCCGCAAAATTACTTGCTTCGCGATGCGACATGTACGGGCTGGAACTACGCAGCAATTGTCGGGCTGCGGCGTCAGCCTCGCACGCGTTCGAGTAACGCCTTCAGGTGCGGCACCTTCGTCCCGCAGCAGCCGCCGACGATGTCGACGCCCATCTCGTCGACGAATCGCATCACGCCGGCGGCGAAGTCGTGCGGTTGCAATGGGAAGTGGCTTTGCCCGTCGACCATCACCGGCAGGCCGGCGTTGGGCAGGACGCTGACCAGGCCGGGCCAATTGGCGGCGATGGTGCGGACGGCGTCGCTGAGTTCCTGCGGGCCGTAGGCGCAATTGACGCCGAGCACGTCGATCTCGCCGGACTCGTAGTACGGCACGAAGGTCGCGGCGAAGGTCTCCGGGTCGGGCCCGGTGAGCATGTTCGCGCCGTTGTTCAGGTCGAAGCTGGCCTGGACCATGACGGGCACTCGGCGGCCGGCGTCGTCGCTGGCGCGGCGGACGGCGGCGAGGAAGATCTTGACCTGCAGCAGGTCCTGTGCGGTCTCCGAGAGCAAGACGTCGCAGCCGCCGTCGAGCAGGCCCTTGACGTTGTCGTAGTAGCTGGCCTCCATCGTGTCCC
>CAYQCT010000206.1:0-4854 GCA_964416015.1 uncultured Tepidisphaerales bacterium | reverse complement strand
AGGGCGACGAGATGAGCGGCGCGACCTTCACCGTCAGCAACCTCGGCGGCTTCGGCGTCAAGGAGTTCATCGCCATCGTCAACCCGCCGGAAGTCGGCATCCTCGCCATCGGCGCCGGCACGAAGCGAGCGGTCGTCGCCGACGACGGCAGCATCGTGGCGCGGTCGGTGATGACGGTGACATTGTCCGCCGATCACCGCGCGGTCGACGGGGCCGACTCGGCACGCTTCCTCGGCACGCTCAAGAGCATGATCGAGGAGCCGGGGATGATGCTGGTGTGACGTGGCAAATGGGCTTCGTCCCCCTGACGCCCGTGTATCATCGAGATGTGGTCGCCGCCGTTGCCGACATTTTGGAGAGAATTCGCCGGCTGCCGGAAGCAGATCGGGCCCTGCTGGAGCGGGAGCTCGATGCTGTTCGCGAAGCCGGGTGGCTCCAGATGGCTGGTGACGCACGTCGGGATGCTCAGGAACGCCGCTTGACAGAACGGCAGATCGAGCAAGCCATTGAGGTGGAGCGCTACGGTCGAGCAAGCCGTTGAAAGTTCTCTTCGACACGAACGTCCACATCGCGGAAGCTCTCGCGGTAGGGATGGCAGGACGGCTTACGGACGCTACGCGTGTAGCTCGATGGCGCACGTACTCTGCTGAGCACATCCTCCAGGAGGTCGAACGCGTGCTTCGGGACAAACTCTCGTTCGATGCTCGATTCGCCCGCCTCACGCGAGCTCGCATCGTCCGTCAGACAAGTCGCATCTACACAGGCCGTCGCATTACCAGCCCGCTCGTGCCGGGAGATAAGGACGACCACCCCGTACTCGAAGCTGCCGTTGTCTTCGGCGTCGATTATCTCGTGACGAACGACCGTCATCTTCTCATGCTGCACCCGCACGACGGGATCCGGATTGTCCACATGACGGCCTATCGAGACATGGTTGAAGCGGAAGGATTGCTCCGAATCTGACCGGTCCGAAAAGTCGCCTCGCATGTTGATCGCTGCGTGCTACTCCACCGCAGCCTCCCGCACCCTCGGCAGCGGCCGGAGGCTGCGGAAGTCAGTGTAGCTCGCCCGCCAAGCCCACTTCGCGTCCCGCGGGTCGACATTGAAATCATCGACGTCCGTCATGACGAATAGCGTCCGCTCGTCATGCGGCAGCTCATCGGCGGGGTCCGGATAGTAGAGGTAGGACTTGGTCGCACTCGCCTGCGACCAGCCCAACTCGAATGGTCCAAACTTGACGCCGCCTCCGGGGAAAGTGTCGATCTTCTGCATCGTGCCGATCCCGGAGTGAAGGCCGGCGTCTCTGGGATCAAAGCTGGCCGCTCCGTCGACCCGGTAGATCCATTCATACCGTGCCTGCCCCGACGCCGGACGCGTCGCCGTGGCTGGCGACGAGTGCTCGACGAGGCGAAACGCTCCGACGGCTGAACCATGCCGCACCAGCACTGTCTGGTCCAGCTTCAGGAACGTTCCGGGCGACGTCGGTGGCGAGTAGATTGGCCAGCCGGAGCCTTGCACGTCGTCGATGCTCGACAGCAGATACATGATCTTTGCGACAGCGATCGCCTCCGCTGTCGTTGCGAAGCTCGGGTTGCTGTACAGAATCGTGCGGTAACCGGTCGGCTGACGAATCTCGAAGACGTAACCGACGCCGTCGAGGACTCTGCTCTCGTACGTCTGATCGCCATCGGGAAGATCGACCATGCCAAGTGCTTCGAGTCGCTCCCAAAGCCGCTCCGGTTGCTCGAAGTTCACCCGAGGACGGACGACGTCGCCATCCGTGGCTCGTCGCATGCCGCCGAGCCGCTCGACGATCACCTGCTCTTCAAAGCGGACGAGGCGGACGCCCCGCAACGGCTGGGTCCCGAACCCGATCCAGATGCGGGCTTCCGTCCTGCCTTCGACAGATTCCGCGCTGCGAAGCGGTTGCAGGCCGACTCCTGCCGTCAACTCGTCGATCGACTCAAAGTAGATTTCCGGCCAGATCGCATTCGGCACGCCCGGCTGGTCCAGCCCCGGCGGCTCGGCCGAGGCGGGCGTGAAGAGGAATAGGACGAAGACAATGATCCACCACCGAAAGAACATACACGCAGCGTATCAGGATCCTTCAGCCGCGGAGCTCGCGTTCTGCGAAGCTACACAGGCCGGCGTCGACGAAGGCGGACTGCTTGCGGTTCCGACGACACGTATGACAGATTAGACGATGCAGGCGTTCGGCCAGCCGCTCCGACCAGTGGGCCTCGCCGTGCCGCGACCGCGTGCGGATCAGGTCGGCCCTTTCGCAGCGGAGCGTCAGGACCAGCACCGTGTGCTTCAGCATCCGCACGATCCACCGCGACGGCGGCGGGTCGGCCGCGCCGGGCACGCTGTCGGGAGGATGAACTGCGACGTTCGCCATCGTGGTGGTGGATCGTTGCTACGCCTTGCCTTCATCGGCGGGTCGACCGATCAGAACCGGTGAAAGCCCCGCCCGCAGGCGAAGCCGGCCGCGGTGGACCAGCGTCCAGAGGTTCGCCCGCGTCACGCCCAGCACCTCGCACACCTGGGCCGTCGGCATCTGGTCGATCTCTCGGAAGACCACCGCCTGCCGCATGAGCGCGGGCATCTCGTCGAGACACCGCTCGAAATGCTCCCAATATTCGGCCCGCTCGACGGCTTCGTCCGGTCGGCCGCGCCAGCGGTCGCGGGCCAACGCGTAGACCTGCTGCCGAACCGTCGGGCCGGCGGTGCGGAGGACGTCGCGGTACTCGTCGAGCACACGCCGCTGCGTCGCATCCCGACGCACGCGATCGACGGCCCGACGGCGGACGAGCGTGAACAGCATCGCCCGCTCGTCCCGCGGCCGATCACCGCGAGCGACCTGCTCGGCGGCGGAAACCAACGCGTCTTGCACGGCATCCTCGGCATCCTCGGCATTGATCAGACGTCGCCTGGCGAAACGCTGCAGATCCGGGCCGTGCTCTTGCCACCAAGCCGCAAGGTCGCTGCCGTCGGCATCAGGTTGCGAAGGTGGCTCGGCAGCTTGATCCAAGGTTCGGGGAAAGCCCCCGCGACGCCTTGCGACGCCACGGGAGCGGGGAGATAAAACCGTAGCCCGCCAAGCGTCGGCCGAGGCGTCAGCGGATGCTCCTCAGCACAGGCTCTCCGTTCGACGTGTTGAAATAGCCGATCGACGTGTCGCGACCCTTGCCGCCGTCGGCTGCATCATCCGGTTCGTCCGAGGATGGAAGTCCCCGGCCCAATGCCGGGGACGCACCTACGTCGCTGGTTCGGGCGGACCCTTACACGTCGGTCGGATTTACAGAAAGTCGGCGTAACGTGCCGCAGGCGAAACGAACATTTGGCCGAAGCTCTGCCGATCAGGCCGCGTCACTTGTTGAAGCCGCCGTTGCCTCGGTCGCTGCTTCGGTGAGGACCGTGAGCTTGTTGTCCTTCATCTGCGCGACGCCGCGGTCGACTTGGAAGTGCTTCTCGGTGCCGCCGATGCGCGTGGTGAGTGTGCCGGTGCCGAGCTTGACGAGGAGCGGGGCCCGGCCGGTCAGGATGCCGACCTGACCGTCGTGGGCGGGCAGGACCACCGACTCGACGGTCCCGGCGAAGGGCTGGCTGTCGGGCGTGACGATGTCGCACTGGAAGGACACGCCCGCAGGGTAGCCGGCCGCGACGTCGGGTGTGCAGGTGCGGCAACGATTGCCTGTCGGGCCCGGTGCTCCAATGATGTCCCTCACGCCACCGTCGGCGCGGCCAAGAGGTTCGCCGACGGTGGCCGTGCATTCTGACCCGAATTGGGTCGTCCGACCAGACCAGCAGAAGGAGCCGCCCGTGCAATACATGAGTGCCGAGGAGAAGCAGACGCTCGAGACGCGTCTTGAAGAGCTGCGTCGTCAGAAGGTCGAGGTCCAGGAACGCATCACCGCCGCCGCCTCGCTCGGCGACCTGAGCGAGAATGCGGAGTACCACTTTGCCAAAGAAGAGAACCGCAAGGTCGAGCGGGAGATGGTCGAGCTGCAGGCGAAGATCAAGAACGTCGTCGTCGCCGATGCCGACGACGTGCCGGACGACATGGTCTTCCTCGGCAGCACGGTCAAGCTCCGCGACGCCGACGACGAGGACGACGTCTTCACCGTCCGCCTCGTCGGCGAAGCCGGTGCTCCGTCGGCCGACTCCGAGATCCAGGACGTCAGCGCCAGCAGCCCGATGGGCGACGCCCTGATGAAGGCCCGCGTCGGCGACACCGTCTCCGTCAAAGCGCCACGCGGCTCGATGAAGCTGGAAGTGCTCGAGCTCCTCTAGCCGCTTCAGAAGCTCGCCGGCTGCGTGGTCGGGGCGTCGCGGCGGAAGGTCTCGTCGGTGCCGGAGTCGTCCGCTGGAGCGAAACGACGCGCAAGCTGGGCGTATTCCGCCTGCAGGTACTGCGGCGTCTGCTCCGCCGGTGCGGTCGTCGTGGCCTTGCCATAGAACAACGGCTTGGCACGGAGAAACAGCTGCCGGGCACGCTCCCGGCGCGTCTCGGCCGCATCGGGCGCGGTCCACTCCGAGTCGTGCGGCGGAGCCAGCAGGAGCGTGGCAAGACCGAGCATCGCGTCGGCCTGGCGATCGTCCAGACGCAGGGCGGCCTCGAACGCGGCCTCGGCGTCGGCTACGTCCTCGTCCATCGCCAGCAACGCCCGGGCGAGTGTCACCTGGTACGCAGCAACCCGCGGTGCCTCGTCGACGGCGACGCGTGCCCACGCAATCGCTTCTTCGGCCTCGGCTTGCGTCAGCAGTCTCGCCAGCGCATCAGCAGCGACGGCGTTCGTCGGGTCGATTGCCAGCACCCGCCGCCAGGAGGCTTCGGCCGCCGCAATGTCATCG
>CAYQCT010000205.1:2675-4890 GCA_964416015.1 uncultured Tepidisphaerales bacterium | reverse complement strand
CAGACGTCGTTGTTGTGCGGCGCGCCGGGCACACGTGCCGAGACCGCCGCCGCCGGGGCGGGGCCCAGCGGGTGCGGGCCCCAGCGGCGTTCGTTCTCCGGCCCAACGATGGCGACAACGGGCGTGCCGCGGGCGCGGGCGACGTGCATGACGCCGGTGTCGTTGCAGACGAGGCAGCGTGCTTCGTCCAGCACACCGATGAGGCCGAAGAGCGACCCGACGCCGACAGCATCGAGAGCGCGATCCCGCAAGGCTTGCGGAATTTGCTCGCGGATCCGAGCGACAAGCTGCTTCTCGTCGTCACCGGCACCGCTGAGCAGCACGAACAACTCCGGTCGCTCGCGCAGCAGGGCCGTCGCCAGGCCCGCAAACCGTTCCGGTGCCCACCGACGACTCGGCCGCTTGCTGCCGGGATGCAGCACCACGAACGCCGCGTTCGCCGGGAGCTGCAAAGCCTCGCGAAATTTGGCGGCCTCGGCACAGACCTTCGGCTCGTCGAGGTCCATCCGCGGCACGCGATCCGCCGGCGCGACCGGGCCGCAGACCAGCTCCGCCAGCCGCAGGTTGTTCTCGGCCTCGTGCAGCGTCGGATCCAACGGCACGACGGCGTCGGCGTAACGCTGCAGCGGGTGCCCGTCGTACAAACCCAGCCGCTGCGGTGCGCCGCTGAAGATCGTCTCGGTCAGGTGAAAATACCAGACACCCCCCAACACCAGGTCGAACCGGTGGGCGAGCATCCGCAACGCTCCCTTCCACCGTGCCGCCCGGCCGCCGCGGAAAAAGTCGAGCTCCATGACCTCGTCGACGTAAGGCGACTGCTCCAGCAGCGATGCCGAGCCCGAGCCCGGGCCGGTCGCGACGGTGATGCGTGCCTCCGGAAATCGCCTACGTAACGCAGCGAGTGTCGGGAAGAAGACGACTGTGTCGCCGAGGTGGCCGTGGCGGACGACGAGGATGCGCTGGACCTTCTCCGTCTCGCCGCGGAGCAGGTTGCCGAGCCGGCGGACCAAGTGCGAGGCGCGGCCGATGCGACGGGTCAGGTAGTACTCGACCCGCTCCGAGGCCGTCAGCACCTGCCGGCGGTGGCCGTCGCTGAATTGCAGGACGCTCTGGTCCTTTTCGTCGAGACGCGGCTCGATCCGCACCACCTGGTGCCCGCCGCGGTCCGGCCGGGGCAAGGGTCGGCCTTGGGCGAGGCGGCGTTCGCGATCGATGCCGCGGGCTTCGCGGAGGCGTTGCTCGAGCTGATCGGTCCGCCGCTCCCAACTCGTCCCGGCCGCGGCGGCGAGCCGCTTGTCCCGATCCGCCGCCGGATCCTGCAGGCGACGGTCCAGGGCTTCGGCGAACGCGTCAGGCGACGACGTCACGTCCGCGACGTTTCGCACCGTGTTCAGGCCGGCCAGATTCGTCGTCACGACCGGCAGCCCGCAGGCGAGGTACTCGTACGCCTTGAGCGGATTGCACGCCTGCGTCAGCTCGTTCAACACGTACGGAACGAGGCCGACGGTGTAGTTGCGATAGACGCCGCCGAGATGCTCGTAGGGGACGTAGCTGCCGACGAAGATGTTGGACTCCGCCGCGAGAGCCGAAACGTCGACGCCGTCCTTGGTCGGCCCGGCGAACACGAAGGCGACGTCCCGCCGACGCCGGGCGAGCATGAGCACGAGATCCTGGTCGATGCGGTCATCGACGAAGCCGACGAAGCCCGCGATCGGCGCGGCCGGCATCGCCCGGCGGACCTCGGCGAAGACTTCCGCCTCCGGCGCCGCCGCCAACGCGGCCGGCGTGAAGTCAGCCAAGTCCACCCCGTTTTCTTGCAGGTACGACCGCGGGTTGCTCTCCTGAAACCGCGCGAGCAGGTTCGGCGAGACGCCAAGGCAGACGTCGCAGGCCCGCAGCAGCTTGTTCTCTTCCTCCCGCATTCGCCGGCTGAAGTCTTCGCCCAAGCCGCCGAAGCCGGCGTTGTCGTCGAATGCGAGGTAGACCTGTCCCAGAGCGTCGATGCGGCGTCCGTACCAGGCCGACTCGGGCCACATGTGCAGCAGGACCGGCGCGTACAGCCCCAGCCTTTCGGCGACGCCGGCAACCCAGCGGTCCGGCAGACGGCCGTTCACGCGCGCCGGCAGACCCGCGGGCTTGGGCAGGGTCAGCACGTGCAGACCGTCCGCAACTCGCTTGATGCCGTGCCCGCTCCGCGGCGGCCAAAGCGACCGTT
>CAYQCT010000205.1:0-2665 GCA_964416015.1 uncultured Tepidisphaerales bacterium | reverse complement strand
CCCGCCGATGCCGATCACCGGTTCGCGCACCGGATCGACGTACAGCACGCGGTGCCCCCGCTTGGCCAGCCGCGACAGCAAATGCTGCTGCGACTGCCAGCAGCGGTGCCAGTTCTGTTGGCCCAGGGCGAGTACGTCCATGAGGAAAAGCTGCGACGAAACCGATGACGAGCGGCACGTACCTTATCGGCAGCCGCCGACGCCTGCCGCCGCCCGAGACTGCGTCGGCTACTTCGCCGCCTCTCCTGAGACCGCATCCAAAGCCGTCAATCGGTACGGCTCGCGGACGTGCAGGCGCACCGTCGATGCCCGCAACGCCGCCAATGCCGCAACCAAGGGTGACGCGTCGGCCAGGTCGATCGTCTTGTCGTCCGGCTGCTGCACGCGGATCCCGGCCTCGCCCGGCTCGTAGGTCGCGCCGCCGACGAGGTCGAGAAACAGGTCGTACCGCGGGTCACCGCCTGCGTGTTCGACGGCGTCGGCCGCCGTCGCGTGCAGGCGATCGGCGGCGGCGGTCTCGACGTCGGGAAGCTCGATCGTCTTGTACAGCCGCCGGTCGAGCAGACCGCTGCAAAGCCGCGCCAGCGTCGCATCGCCCGCCGACCGCCACGCCTTGAAGCAGCCGAGCACGCTGACGTCGTCGAGATCGTCAAACTCCCGGCTGCCGAGCCGATCACCGACGAGAACCTTCGCCACCGATCCGCTGCCTGGCGGCAGGGCGAGGTTGACGCCGTCGACGCTGCTGCGGTCGTCGCTGTCCCGCAGGATCAGCTCCCGCGCCCGCTGCAACGCGAGCTTGACCATGCCCTCGGCCGCACGGACGACCTTGTGAAAATAGACGTGCCGGTACATGTGGTACCGCGCCTGCAGATACGCCTCGGCCGCGCTGACGCCCTTGCCGCCGACCGCGAGGCCGCCGTCGACGACGGTCAGCGACTGCAGCAGCCACGCCAGGTCGTACCGCCCGTAGCGACTGCCGGTCATGAGGTTGTCTCGCAGCCGATCGGCGTCGAGTTGGCTCGAGAGCACGTCGCACGCCGTCCGGTCGCCTTCGCAGCTCAGCAGGCCGACGATCCGCTCCGGCAGATCCGCGTCGTGGGCGATGAGCGTCCGGTAGACCTCGCCCTCGGCATCGAGCACGAGCCGGCGCGTGATGCCCTCGTGGTTGACGCCGCTGACCCGCTCGAAGACGTGGCTGAACGGTCCATGGCCAAGGTCGTGCAGCAGGGCGGCGGCGAGCGTGGCGGCACGAGTGGACGCATCGAAGCCGTGCCCGTCGCTGGCGAGTCGGTCCAACATCTTTCGCGCCGTCGCGAAGACGCCGAGGCTGTGGCTGTAGCGGCTGTGATCCGCCCCCGGATACGCCAGACTCGCCAAGCCGAGCTGCCGCACGCGTCGAAGGCGTTGCACCTCGCGACACCCGAGCAGCCGAAAGATCAACGCGTCGGCCGGATCCGCCAGGTCGAAGGCGATGACGTCGTGCACCGGATCTCGAATCACCTTCTCGGGCATGGGCGTCTTCTTCGAAGAATTTGCAGCCGACTCAAGTTCGGCGTAGCCGTCAACCGCTAAAGCTATGGGACGTAGACTCGCCGTCCCGTTCCGCCCATGCCCAGCCGCACCCAATCGCTCTGTCGTCTCTTCATCGCGACGCTTTTGCCGCTCGTGATGGCGTTGCCGATGTTGCTTCTGTAGTCAGGCCGGTTCCCGCCGCGGCACGAGCACCTCGATCGCCGCCGGCACGGCCTCGGCGGCGAGGTGGCCGAAGCCGATTGGGTCGCCGTCGACGCTGAACGGCAGGGACGGGTCGGCCGTCAACTCGATCTTGCGGCCGCGGAGGTGCTCGGTCAGGTCGCTCGTCAGGACGTCGCCGGTGCTGCTCATGAGCTCCTTCGACAGGGCGGCCAGGTCGAGGACATCGCCCGGCGCCGTCAGGACCAGGTCGAGCAGGCCGTCGAACGGGTCGGCGGCGGGCGCGACCCGAATGCCGCCGCCGGCATGAACGCCGTTGGCGACGACGGCATTCAGCACCGAAACCTCGCGGCGGTCGCCGTCGTCGATCTGCAGGCCCAGCCGGTGCGGCACGAGCTCCGTCGCCGTCGCCACCGCCGCGCGGGCGTAGGCGAGCGGGCCCCAACGCTGCTTGACCTCCGGCGTCAGCGACTGCTGCAGCTTCGAGCTGAACCCGCCGGCCAAGACGTTCACGGCATAGCCCGACAACGCCGGCGCGTCCTCACGATCGAGCCGCCAGCGGATCACGTCGAGCCGGCGACGCTCGCCGTCGTCGAGCAGCTTGAGATTTGCAGCCGGATCTTCGATGTCGAGGCCGAGCGTGCGGGCCAGGTCGTTGCCCGTGCCCAGCGGCAGCAGCAGCAGGGCGGGCATGTCCTGCATGCCGGCGTCGCGGGCCCGCATCAGGCCGCGGACCGCTTCGCTGATCGTTCCGTCACCGCCGGCGGCGAGGACGACGTCGCGGCCCTCCCGCGCGGCATTGGCGGCGAAATCCGCGACGTCGCCAGCCTTTTCCGTCCGGCAGAAGACGACGTCGGCCCGGGCCTCGACCTGCTGCGAAAGCGCCTCGTTCTCCGCAGCGGAGCCCGCGCCGGGGTTGAAGATGGCGCAGTGCATGCCGTCGGCCACGGCCGCAAGCGTAGCGGGCTCCCGC
>CAYQCT010000204.1:0-4952 GCA_964416015.1 uncultured Tepidisphaerales bacterium | reverse complement strand
CGGCTTGAGGTCGCGGTGGATGACGCCCTTCTGGTGCGCGTGCTGCACGGCGTCGCAGACCTGGGCAAACAACCTCAGCCGGGCGGCGAGGTCAAGGCGATGGTCGCGGCAGTACCGCGTGATCGGGGTGCCATCGACGAACTCCATCGCGAACCACGGCCGCCCGCGGTCGCTGACGCCGGCGTCGTAGACGCGGGCGATGCCAGGGTGCTCCATCCGCGCCAGAGCCTGCCGCTCCGCCTCGAACCTCGCGACGACGGCCTTGGAATCCATGCCGAGGCGGATGACCTTCAGGGCGACGCGACGCCTCAGCGGCTCGCTCTGCTCGGCCTCGTAGACGACGCCCATGCCGCCCTCGCCGAGGAGGCTTGTGACGCGGTACGGGCCAATCTGCTCGATAGGCTCTTCCCGCCAGCCGAAGTTCGGCTCGGCGTCCATCAGGGGCATTTCCTGATCATCCGCGGCGAGCAGCGACCGAAGCTCCGTCAACAGTTCCTCGTCTCCCGCGCATGCTTTGACGGCAAAACCGTCCCGCTCGTCGGCAGGCAATCCGGCAGCTTCGGCGAACAGCGCGGTCAGCCGGTCGTGTCGTTCCTGCTCGGTCATAAGTCACGCATGCGGGCGGAGACCCCTCGTCCCCGTTCACGCAAACGAGGGACGGGATGGACAACGCCGGCCGAAGATTTCTGCCAAACCTGCGTGGACGGCGATATCGCGGTACTTGAAGAAAAGTTTAGCTGCGTCGGCCGTGCTTCGCGTGGAGGTGGATGAGGGCCGATGCTCCGGCCCGGCGTTTCTGTACGACCTGCCCCCGTTTCTACACGACCTGCCATGGCCACAACCCGTTCCCGCCTTCCCTCCGCCAGCCTGTCCCGCGCCGTCGCCGAGCCGTTGGAGGGTCGACGGCTGCTCTCGGGTGACACTGGCACCTCGACCGCGACCGCTGCTTTCACGGCCAGTACCGCCGGAGACCGATTCGAAAGCAACGACACCCCAAGTACAGCGACCGACCTCGGCACGCTCGGCATCGTGGTCGAGCGAGGCTTGGACGTCACCAACATGGAGGATCTAGACTGGTTCAGATTTGATGTAGCTCAATCGGGTCCGATTACTATCGACGCGCTCCAAGCTGCTTCCTTCAGCGATATCTATGCCACTCTTTACACGGATTCGTTCATCGAGATACGACAGCAGAATTCATGGATTGATGAAAGTCCGATCAATGCGGATGCCGTCGCCGGCCAGACGTACTACCTCAAGATTGAGAGCAACGCTTCGTTCGGTTCGGAGCTGTACGACCTCACGATCAGGGCCGGCGAGGTTCCGCTCGTGCCAGATCGATTTGAGGCCAACGACACGCAGTCCTCCGCGACGAACCTCGGCGAGATTGGCTACCGGTATGAATCAAGTCTGTCGATCAATACGGCGAATGATGAGGATTGGTTCGTCTTGAATACCAACGAAGATGACTACTTCCTGACGATCGATCTGGAGTTCGACCACGCGATGGGCGATCTGAACGTGGAGCTGCTCGACGATCGTGGCATCCCGGTCCCCGGTGGCGACAGTACGACAAATGATGAGAGCGTCTCCCTACGAGTATTCGCAGGAGCGTTCTACTACTTCCGTGTCTACGGCGAGAACGGGGAGACGGGCAACTACGACATGTCCACGTACCTTGCCCCGCCGGCGGACCGCTTCGAGCCGAACGACACGATCAGCTCCGCCACACCGCTCGGTACCGTCGCCACACGCGTCGAATCGAACCTAAGCATCAGCTCTACAGACGATGTAGATCTGTACAGCTTTGAAGCGGCATCGACTGGCGCAGTAGAGGTTGATGTCCTTTTTCATCACGCGGCGGGCAGAGACATCGACATCGAGGTGTGGGACAGCTTCGGCGAGTTCATCGATGGCGGCTTCAGCGACACCGACAACGAGCGCGTCGTCGCCGACGTCGTTGCCGGCGAAACGTACTACATCTTTGTCGAAGGATTCGAAGGCACCAATACGTATAGCCTCAGCATCGACACCATTGCCTTTCTGCTGCCGGACTTCTTCGAAGACAATGATACCTTTGTGACGCCCACGCTGTTGGGGGATGTCGAGTCTATGCAGATCGGCGCGTTGACCATCGACCGCCCCTGGGACGACGACTGGTTTGCCTTCGACGCCACCGGCTACGGGGAGGCGGTCGTGACGATCGACTACGACTGGACGCAGGGCGATCTCGACCTCTTTATCTATGATGATCAAGCGAATCTCATTGCATCGTCGGAGACTGCGAGCAACGAGGAGCTAGTCACCTTTACCATCGAAGCGGGCGGACGGTATCTGCCGCGCATTATCAGTGCGCGAGGGGAGACAGCCGATTACACGTTGACGATCGAGGCAACGCCGGTGGCACCGGAGCTGGTGAACGCGACCTTCGTCGCTGCGCCGACGCGGCCGGTACCGCAGGTCGCGTTCGAGTTCACGCAGATCGTGGAAGGCTCGGTGGCGGCGAGCGACCTGATCGTTTCGAACGACTCGACCGGCCAGACGTTTTTTGCCGATGCGGTCGAACTGATCTCCGAAAACCTCGCCGTGTTCGACCTGCCGACGGACCTGCCTGACGGCGACTACACCGCGGTGCTGCCGGCCGGCAGCGTCAGCAACGGGAACCGTCCGCTCGCACAGGACGCGGTTGCCAACTTCTTCATCCTCGCGGGCGACGCCAACCGCGATCGCCAGGTCAACTTGGCCGACTTCGGCATCCTCCGCGGCAACTTCGGCACGTCGCAGGCGTCCTTCGCCGAGGGCGACTTCAACTACGATGGACAGGTGAATCTGGCCGACTTCGGCATCCTTCGCGGCAACTTTGGTGCGTCCCTGGCCCCGCCGACGGCGTCCCTGTTCGCCGATGACGACGAAGCGTTCCCGCAGTAGAGACGATCTGCAAGCCCGCAGCGGTCGACGTCAGCTCGTGGTCACGGACTACTTCGACAGCTCGCGCTTGAGCCAAGCGCGGGCGAAGGCCCAGTCGTTCTTGGCGGTCGAGCTCGAGACCTTGATCGCCTCCGCCGTCGCAGGAAGGTCGAGCCCGCCGTAGAGCCGCAGCTCGGCGACGCGGGCCTGGCGCGGGTTGAGGGCAGCAAGGCGGGTCAGCGCGTCATCGAGGTCGATCGGATCGACGCCGCCCTGCCGCATGCCGGCGACGGCGGCGTCGAGGGTGACGCGTTGCCGGTCGCCGTCGCCGCCGCGTTTGAGGGCGTTCTTGCCGCGGGCGTGGCTGACGAGCACCTGCCGCATCGCCGTCGCCGCGACCGCACAGAAGTGACTGCGATCGCGGAACCGTGCGTCGTCGGCCCCGGCAATTTTCATGTACGCCTCGTGCACGAGCGCCGTCGGCTGCAACGTGTGGTCGGCGTCCTGACGACGCATGTACTGCCCGGCAAGGCGGCGCAGCTCGCCGTAGACCTGGTCGAACAGCTTCGCAGGATCGTCGGCCGTGGCGGTGGTCGTTGCGTGCATGGAGCCCTCGCCACCAACTTACAATGTATCGGCACGTCACTGCGCGAGAAACTGGCGGGCGCTCGTCCCGCCGTGGCCGACGCGGAGCACGACCTGCCGGCTGCACCGCGGACAGCGGCCGACGTAGCGGTCGGCGTCTGGTCGGCGGTAGACCCGGCTGTACGCGCCGCAGCAGGCGAACGTGATGCCGACCCACGGCCGCCGCGGCGACGCAGGCGCACCGCCGCCGGCCGTCACGTCGAGTCGCCGCCCTGCCGCTTCGTCCGCCGCCACATGTCTTCGATCGGCTGCCGAAGCCTCATCGCTCGACTGCCCGTCGCCGTCGCCGCAGCACAACTGCCGCCGTCGCGAGCACCAGCCCGGCCGACGTCGGCTCGGGCACCGCCTTACGCGTCGCCCATTCCTCGCCGAAGTGGGCCAGATTGAACGTCGTCGCGACGCGGACGTCGTCGAAGCGAACGGTCTGGTCGGTCGTCGGCGAGGCGTCCGGGCCGGAGCCGCCGAAGAAGGTCTCGAAGTGGAACGCGTCGATCGGGGCGCGGTCGTTGTCTCGATACTGAAGGTCGCGGGCGTCTTCGACGAGGACGCCGTCGAGCCAGAGCTGGTAAATGCCATCGCGTCGGTCGCCGGTGTTGAGTTTGACGCGGCTGGTGATCTGGTACCAGCGGCCGGGCGTGAAGAAGGCGTCGGTGCCGTCCATGATGTGGCCGAAGCGGCCGGGCTGGTGCATGTGATAGACGTAGGGGACGAGTTCGCCGGCCTCCTTCCACATCTTGCGGGCGGTCCATCCGTCGCCGTCGGCCGCGACGCCACCCGCCGCCGCATCGCCGCCGGCCAGGCCGGGCAGCTTGCCGCCTTGCACCCATGCGAAGCCGGGCTCGAAGCGCACGCGGTAGCTGACGAAGTACTCGTCGCGCGGCTTGAGCGCGGTGAAGAACCGCAACCCGCTGCCATTGCCGACGCCGGCGGCATTTGCGTCGTAGTTGACCTTCAGGTGCTTGTCGCCGCCCCACGAGGCGACGTAGCCGTTGACTTCGCGATGCGCCAGCCACGGCGTCGGGTCGAGCTCGTCGGCGTCGAACCGGCCGACGGTGAGGTCGTCGAAGTCGTAGGCAAGGTCGAGCCCCACAGCCGACGATGTCGCAACGGAGACGCCCGCTGTGAGAACAAACGTCCCGATCCGCAAATTGATGAAGTTCGGCGAACGCATTGGAAGATTCTTTACGATACCTTGTCGTTGAACGGGGTCAGGAGTCGCCTTAAAACTTCTTCGTGTTCCCGAAGCGTTGTGCTGGCGACTCCTGACCCCTTCCGATGAATGTGTGACACGCATTTACGGGAACTTCTTCAATACGTGACGGCAACGGTCGCCGGCGTTGCCTTGCCGTGCAACGCCGCCAGCGGCACGTCGGGGTTCGGCATCGGCACGCTCGCCAGGA
>CAYQCT010000203.1:578-5001 GCA_964416015.1 uncultured Tepidisphaerales bacterium | reverse complement strand
CGTCGACGAGTTGGGCGTGGCGGTCGAGGAACTTCACGGCGACGGTCCCCATCGTCCCGCCGCCGTAGGCGCGGCCCCATCGTTTGCTCCGACGCTGCACGACCTCGCCGATGCGAATATCGACACCGGTGACAAGGCCCTCGCCGGCGGGATCGTGATCATCGCGAAGCTGCAGCCCGTCCTCGTCGACCGCGAACTGACGCAGGCGGTCGACGAGCGCGGGGTCGGCCAGGCCTTCGAGCAGTTCGGCGGCGGCGTGGGCGTGGATCGCGAACTCCAGATTGCTCGAAAGACTCGCGAAGGCGTTCTCGGGAATCCCGGCGCGGTCACGAGCGTCGACCGTGAAGGCGACGTAGCCCGGCCCCGGGCCCAGCAGCTTTGCCGAAAGGGCCCGCTTCTGCTCGTAGCGGGACAGCAGCACGTCGATCGCTTCGAGCAGCTCGGCGTCGCTCGCGGTGACGCTGTCGTCCGCCACCGCGGCGGCCCAGGCGTTCAGGTAGTAGCCGGCATGTCGTGGGAAGTCGTACGGGCGGTCCGAGTGGTCCACGACCCCGTCGTAGGGGGCGTCGCGGTTGAAGAGCCCGGTCGCCTGATCGATGAGCTGGTGGCGGAACAGGCCCAACGCGTGGGCGTCCGCGGCTTCGGGGGCGAGGCGGTGCGTTCGGTCCCAGAAGGGCCAGTGCTCGAAGTACTCGTGCTTGATCGGCCGACCCTGGATCGTCGCGGTCACGGCAATGTCGCGAAGCGGATCCCACGAAGCGTGCTCACCCCAGGCGAGCAGGTCGGTCGCCTCACGGACCTGCCCGTTCTGACCGCTGCGGGCGTTATCGAAGAACCAGGCAATTGCTGCGTCGGCGGCTTCGACGTACTGCGGCTCGTCGAGCTCGTACAGCAACGCGTAGAGCTGCACGTCGTGGCCGGGGTTGCAGCCGACCAGGCGACGCTCGTGCAAGGGGAGCAGGCGGTCGTAGACGCGGTCCTGCCGACGGACACCCGGCGGCGCATCAGGTACACCCGCGAGCAGGCCGGGCGGCTCCGTTCGATCCAGGGCCGAGACGAAGACATCGCTCTGTCGTGGCCCGTAGATGTCGCGGCCGTGCTCGAGCATCGCATCGGCGTAGGCCCGGGCCGTCTCGCCGAACCGGCCGTTGTAGGTGTCGGGGCTGTCCGTTGCTCGAAGCGGCCCGGCCAGGAGAAGGATCGCGACCACCGCGGCGAGAAGGGGCATCCCGGCAGGCTACCGGCTGTCTCGAAGGAATTCGATCCGGTCCACCTTCAACTCGAACGGACCGTCGACGTCATCGACCAGCGTGATGCCCAGGACGCGTGCGTCATTCGGGTCGAACGGCTCCGCGTTGCTCACCCGGTTGCCGCGCCACGTGGCCTCCAGGTCGGCGAGATCCACCAAGACCTGCTGCCACTCATCGGAAGCGGCGACGTCGAAGCTTCCGCGGAAGCTGGGCCGTCGGCCGTCGGGCAGGCGTTGATCGTCCTCGAGCAGCAGTCGGTACGGTCGCCCGTCGCTCTTGACCCGCAGGCGGACGGCAGTCACCCCGTCCAGTTCGCCCTCGCGAAGGCGCAGTCGCACGGAGCTGAAGCCGCCGCCGTTGGTGTTGATCGAGCCGGTGAAGGTCATGACGCTCTCTGCAAAGGTCACGTCGCCCAGGCTCCGGCCGCCCATCACGTTGTCGTTGACCATCTGCCAGCGGCGGTTCGCGTCGGCATCCTCGAAGTCGGTGAAGCGGGTGGTTTCGGCCATGACGAGCACGGTCAGAAGGAGGAAAAACATCACGGATCGACACTACGGGTTGGCCCGAAAGTTGCGGCACCGTCGGGCGATGTTCAAAGGTTTGAAGGACAAGACGCGGGCCTGGCTGGAGTCGCGGTGGATGATCCCGGCGTTGGCGGTGGCGTCGTTCCTGGAGTCGATCATCGTGCCGATCCCGCTGGAGGCGGTCCTGGTCCCGCTGATGCAAAAGCGGCGGGACCGGCTTTGGCTGCTGGCAACGGTAGCCCTGGCCGGCTGTATCGCCGGGGCGGCCGTGGGGTACTACGTCGGCTACGGCTTCATGCAGACCGCCGGGCTGTGGTTCGTCGAGCAGACCGGGCAGCAGGACACCTTCGACCAGGCCACGGGGCTGATGGAGCGGCAGGGCTTCTGGTTCGTGATGACCGTCAGCGTCCTGCCGATCCCGTTTCAGATCGCGATGCTCGCCGCCGGCGCGACGGGGTTCAGCTTCGCCTTGTTCATGCTCGCCACCGCCATCTCGCGGGGGTTGCGCTACTTCGGACTGGCAGTGCTGGTCTGGTGGATGGGCGACAAGGCCGAGGCGTTCGCCCGCAAGCACAAGAAGTCGACGATCGCGATCCTCTCGACGGTCGTGATCCTGGCATGGGTCGCGAGCAACTTCCTGGGTGGTGGTGGTGGTGGTGGCGGTAGTGGTGGTGGTTGATCAAGGCCTTCCGGGAAACGTCCGGCCCGATGACAAGCCGAACCGGGCTATCGGTCTGCGTGCCGCTCAACCGGGTCAAATCGGCTGCCGATACGACCCGCATCATGCCGTCCCGCCATTTCGTCGCGTCGCCCCGCCTGCGTCTGATCGAGCCGCTGGAGACGCGGCGGCTGCTGACGACCCTCGTCGTCGACACGTTGTCGGACGTCATCGACGCCGGCGACGGCCAGACGACCCTGCGTGAAGCCGTCGTCGCGGCGTCGAGCGGGGACACGATCGACCTGACGAACCTCAGTGGCACGATCACGCTGACGGAGGGCGAGATCGTCCTCGACAAGTCGCTGACGATCGACGGCCCGGGCAGTGGCGTACTGGCGATCAGCGGCAACGATGAGAGCCGCATCTTCCGCCAGACGGCCGGGCCGATCGTGATGGACGACCTGACGCTCCGCAACGGCGACGGCACCGGCGGCGAGTCGGCCGACGTCGGTCAAGGCGGGGCGTACCACAACAACTTCGGCGGTGATGCAACATTTCGGCAGGTCGTCTTTCGGAACAACTCGGCCGACGTTGCGGGTGCAGTCCGCCACAGGGGCAACGTTCTGGAGATGACGGATGTCGTCATCGACAACAACGTGGCCGACGGATCGGACGCTTTCGGCGGCGGACTTGTGATGACCGGAGGGCAGTTCCTCATCCGGCGTGCGTCCTTCACGAACAACCAAGTTGGCGGCGGCCTTGGTGCACGCGGGGGCGGCGCCTACCTGAGCCCGCAAAACTTCAGTGCGGGCACGCAGAAATCGCTCATCGTCAACTCGACCTTTGCCAACAACACTAACACCGGCTCACACTGGCTTGAAGGAGGCGGGCTCTACCTCTACGTATTCGAAGCCGAGGTTGACGTCATCGGCACCACGATCTCCGGCAACACGCTGACCAACACGGCCTCGGCCGTCCCGCTGGGCAGCGGGCTGATGCTGGAGTCGACCGAAGACGGATCGGGAATCCCGATCGTCCGTGTCCGCGATACGTTGCTTGCCGACAACGTCGGTACGGATGGCGAGGCCTATGTGTACCGCAAGCAGGATGCGTATGCCGACTTCGAGAATGTGGTCCTTGAGACCGGCTTCGACACGGGCAGCGCCTGGCGTGTCGTCGCTCCAGAGCACGGCGTCGACGGCAACCGCCTCGGCACCGTCGCCAGCCCGCTCGACGTCCGCCTCGGCTCCCTCGGCATGCACGGCGGATACTACGGCGGACACACGCCCACCGTCCCGCTCCTGGCCAGCAGCGTCGGCATCGATGCCGGCAGCAGCTCGGCCTCGACCACCGACCAACGCGGCCTGCCCCGCTCCGGCACCGCCGACGTCGGCAGCTTCGAGTTCGCCCCCACCGTCACCGTCGACAGCCTGCTCGACGTCGTCGATCCGGGCGACGGCGTCATGACCCTCCGCGAGGCCCTCACCGCCGTCAGCGACGCTGGCACCATCGACCTGACCGGCCTCAGCGGGACGATCACGTTGGCCGCCGGCGAAATTGCCATCAACCGCGACGTCACCCTCAACGGCCCGGGTCGGGACACCCTCGCCATCAGCGGCGACGACGAATCGCGCATCTTCCACGTCGACGACGACATCGAGTTCACACTCTCGGACGTCACGCTTCGCGACGGTCGTGCGCAGGAAGGCGGCGCGATCCTCAGCGGCGGCGGGTCGAGCGACGACAGCCACGTGACCCTCAACCGCGTCGACGTCGTTGACAACTTCGCCGTCAGGGGTGGCGGCGGCATTGATGCAACCGGTGACCTGACGCTCGTGGACACCGCCGTCTCGGGCAACACCGTCGGCGATGACACGAGGCAGTACGCAGGCGGGGCCGGGATCTCGCACAGATTCGGTGACTTGACGATGACGCGGGTTGCCGTTGTCAGTAATCGGGCCGAGCCCGGCTATGACGTCGACGGCAGGCCG
>CAYQCT010000203.1:194-568 GCA_964416015.1 uncultured Tepidisphaerales bacterium | reverse complement strand
TAACGGCGTGGGTATCGCTTCCTGGGGCGACGTTGCCACCTTGAGAAACGTCACGATCGCCGGCAATCGTGTCGACCCGGACGTCGACACTCGTGCGGCGGCCATGTCTCTGAACATGATGGTCGACTCAACGGCTGTCAACGTCACCATCGTCGACAACGGCTACGGCGGCCAGATCGGTACTGGCGTCGCGACCGGTGAGGCTGTTTCGCTCCGGACCACGTATGGCTCGGATAAAGGGTTCTTCGTCCGTAACGCACTAATTGCGGGCAACACAACCCTGGGGTTCGAGGTGTCTGGCTCTACCTACAGCGGCCAGACCGACGTCCAACACTCGTTCGTCTCGGCAGGACTCAAAACCGATGCCGGCGAGA
>CAYQCT010000203.1:0-184 GCA_964416015.1 uncultured Tepidisphaerales bacterium | reverse complement strand
CCCGTCCCGACCGTCTCGCTCCTGACCGACAGCCCCGCCCTCAACGCCGGTACCGCCAGCGGCACGCCCACCACCGACGCCCGCGGCCAGGCCCGCTTCGGCACGCCCGATATCGGCGCCTTCGAACTCCAGAACGTCGCACCCGTCTTCGTGACGACCTCGCTGCCGGACGCCCTTGCCGGAA
>CAYQCT010000202.1:3582-5010 GCA_964416015.1 uncultured Tepidisphaerales bacterium | reverse complement strand
TGGTCAATGTGACCGATGGTGCCGACGTTCACGTGCGGCTTCGTACGCTCGAATACTCCCTTGGCCATGGCCGGGTGCCTCCTGTTGTGGGGCTTGTTCTACGTGGTTCAGGTGGAAAAATGCACAAGGGCGACGCCCGGGTGCGGTGGGTCCGGAGTTATAGGCGCGTCCTGCGGCATGTATCCGTCGCGGGCAACTTTGGCACGTGGCCGCGTCGCCGGTCGGGACCGCAAGCTGGCGGAGGGGATTGAACCCTCGACCTCGTCCTTACCAAGGACGCGCTCTACCACTGAGCTACGCCAGCGGCCGCCGCGGACCCACACCGGCGGCTCCGCGGGCGGGCACTGTAGGCCACGCCCAGTCGCGGTCAACGGCCTTTCTCAAGCCGCTCCTTTCGCCAGCCGCTCTTGCCGCAAGCAGCTTCCAGGCGACATCTACTTCCGCGTCTCCGCCGGTGCCCTCGCCACCGCCGGCTCGAACATCTTCGCCGCCAGCAACTGCCGCCAGGCCTCAAGGAACGGCAGCTGGTTGTACCGGTCCGGAAACTGCTCGCGAAGCTTGCGACTCACCAGCGGATAGAACTTGGAGTCCATTCCGGGGAACAGGTGGTGCTCCGTGTGGTACGAAAAATTGAAATGCAGCCGGTCGACCCAGCCCGGCACGATCACGCTCGTCGAGGAGCCGACCGGGTCGCTTTCGTCGTGGATCGGATGCAGGAAGTGGTTCGTAAAGACGTAGGCCATCACCACCGCCGAGGCGACGACCCACGGGAGCGGGCCGACGAACAGGTAGCGGACCCAGTCGAAGCCGACGATGGCGAAGGCGGCGAGCTGGATCAGGACGATAACGCCGAGCTCGACGGCGATGGCGAGGCGTTGCTTGCCGTCGTAGTTCGGAGCCGCCGGCAGCGTGCCCCAGTGGCCGCCGCTGAGGGCGGCGATGATGTTCCGCATGATGTAGCCGACAAACTGCACCGGCACGAGCGGGCTGAAGACGCCACGTTGCGGGTGAAAGAGCTTCGAGATAATCGTGCTCCGCTTGCCCACCTCGTCCGTCATCCAACGGCGGTCCGGGTCGTTGGGCGTGTTCGTGTTGCCGTGGTGTGTGATGTTGTGGACTTCGTGCCACATCGTCGGCGGGATGCCGAGCACCTGCTTGAGGCGGCCTCGCTTGAGGATCGAGTTGTGGCTCAGTTCGTGGGCCAGGAACGCCAGGCATGCCATGCTGTGCCCGGCGACGATGCCCAGCAGCGGCCAGCTCCACCACGGCGTGTACCGGCAGGTGACCCAGCAGGCGAGCACGATCCCGACGTGGACGAACGCCGGGACGATCTTCGACGGGCTCCGCCGGAACGCTTCCGCCGGCAGGTGCGGGCGGATGGCGGTGGCGTAGGTGCGGTGCGGGTTGCTGCTCAAAACGATTGGGGCC
>CAYQCT010000202.1:764-3533 GCA_964416015.1 uncultured Tepidisphaerales bacterium | reverse complement strand
ACTTTCGGCAGAATTCGCGTGGCCGGCGCTCCAGCTCAACTCGACAAGGCCGCCCGTGCCGCCAGAACGTCGCGTCGCGCCTGCTCCGGCGTGTCCGCCGTCGCGACGAGGTGGCCCATCTTCCGGCCCGGTCGTGCGGACGACTTGCCGTAGAGGTGGAGCTTAATTCTGCCGCCAGCCAGCGCCGCCGACCAATCGGGCGTGCCGCTGGTCCAGACCTCGCCGAGCAGGTTCGCCATCGCGACGCCGCCTGCCGTCGCCGTCACGTCTCCGAGCGGCAGGCCGCAGACGGCGCGGAGCTGCTGCTCGAATTGGCTTGTCACGCAGGCGTCGAATGTCCAGTGCCCGCTGTTGTGCGTCCGAGGGGCGATCTCGTTGACGAGCAGGTCGTAGCCGCCACCTCCATGCTCGTCCGGCACGACAAAAAGCTCGACGGCGATCAGGCCGACGACATCGAGGGCGACGGCAACGTCCGTCGCGACCTGCACCGCCCGCTGCTCGACCGCGTCGCCGAAGCCGCTGGGCACCGTCGTCACGTCGAGGATGCCGTCGACGTGGTCGTTGCGCCCGACCGGATATGCTCGCGTCTCGCCTGCTGCGGTGCGGGCGATGACGACGCTCACCTCGGCCTCGAACGGCACCAGCTGCTCGAACACCGCCGCCTCCGGATCGCCCAGCTTCTGCCACGCCGCCTCGCACGTCTCCAGCTGCGCTGCCGGCGGGAGACGCGACTGCCCCTTGCCGTCATACCCGAAGAGCGCCGTCTTCAAGATGCCCTCGCCCAGCTCCCGCGACGCCGCCACGACGTCCGCCGGCGACCGCGTCTTCCGCCAGAGCGCGTGCGGGATGCCGTGTTCCTTCAAGAACTGCTTCTCCCGCAGCCGATGCCGCGTCGTGTGCAACACGTGCGGCGACGGATGCACCGGCGTGATCGCCTCGATCTCGGCGAGCGTCTCGGCCGGTACGTTCTCGAACTCGAACGTCACGACGTCGCACCGGTTGGCGAAGTTGCGGGCGGCGTCGATGTCGTCGTACGGCCGATTAATCTCGACGTCGGCCACTTGCCCGGCCGGACAGTCGAGCGAAGGGTCCAGCGCGTGGACGCGGTAGCCCATGCGGCGTGCGGCGATGCCGAACATGCGTCCAAGCTGCCCGCCGCCGAGCAGGCCGATGGTCGAGCCGGGAAGAACGGGACGTGGCATCGGCAAGGGCATGACGGAGCGGCAGCTTAAAGAAGATCGGCCGGCGACGCAGATGTGCGTCGTCGGCCGATCAGGTGCAAGCAATCGAGCGGCTGGCAATGTGCCAGCGGCGAAACTATCGCATGCTTTCGAAGTTGAAGTTGACGTCCGTCTCGCGGAACTCCCAGAAGCCCGGCGAAAGCACGCCGATGAAGGGAACGAGGAAGAAGACGCCGCCGACGATGTCGAGGATGCCGTAGGTGCTGATGGTGCGGCTGACCGTCTTGGAGCGGCTCGTGCCGTCCGGCAGCTGGGCGCGGACCGAGTAGGTGCGGTCCTTCGTCAGCTCTTCGGAGTACGTGCCGAAGCCGACCGGGTCGCCGTTGATGAAGAGCTCGGCTTCCGGGTCGCTGCTGCTGATGGTGACCATCTGTGTGTCCTGGCCGAGCAGGAACGAGCAGCCGGCCTGCTGGAGCAGGAGGGGCATCGCGATGAGCGCGCCGACGAAGGCGCGGAAGAAGCGGGTGCGGAGGGTCGTGGACATGAGTGGCTTGAGCCTTTCGAAGAAACAGGAAGGGTGGGCACGATTCCCGTGCCGCGACAGGTGGAAACATCGGTCAGCGACGCTCGCGGACTCCTGCAGATAGCAGCGGCCCGGCCTTGCGTGACACGCGGAAACGCCCGCCTCTCGGCAAACGAACCGACGTCCGGCTCGTCCCAAAAGCCGGCGGAGCGGCAACATAGCAACTTGTCGACGCGTTGCAACACCGTCTCTTCTCGTGCGACACCGCCCGCCCGCCGGGGCCAGATCTACCGCAGAAACGCCTCGTGCAAGCCGCCGTCGACGCTGATGATTTGCCCCGTCGTCTTGCTCAGCCGCTCGCCGCAGACGAGGAACAACGCCTCGGCCTGGTCGGCCGGTGTAATCGGGGCGTTCGTCAACGTCCGCTTCGCGTAGAAGGCCGCCAATGCGTTTCGCAGCGTGTCATCGTCCGCCGACTCGTCGAACGGGATCTCGTACTTCGTCAGCGAGCTGATCACGCGATCGCGCGGGAACATCGCACTGCCGGCCACGACCGTCGCCGGGGCAACGCCGTTGACGCGGATGCGGTCCGGGCCGTACGTCACGGCGAGCTCGCGGACGAGATGATTCGCGGCAGCCTTGCTCGTGTCGTAGGCGAGGCTGCCCTTCTTGGCGACGACGGCGTTGACGCTCGTCGTCAGGCCGATCGTGCCGCCGAGGCCTTGGGCCTTCATGACCTTCGCCGCGGCGTCGGCGGCGTTGTAGAGGCCGGTCACGTTGATGCCGAAGCTGCGGGCCCACTGGTCCTGCGAGTTGACACCCTGCTTGTCCGGCGTCGCGAAGTAGCCGGCCGTGACGAGCAGCGAATCGACGCCGCCGTAGGCGAGCAGCGCGTCGGCGAGCGTCGCCTGTACCGCGGCCGGATCCGTGATGTCGCCGGCGAGCCCGACGACGTCGCCGCAGCCGCTGATGCCCGTGCCCGCGACGCCGATGCCTTTGCCGACTTTCGCCTCCAGCTCCGCCGCCGTCGCCTTGGCTGCCTCTTCGTTCACATCGACCGCGACG
>CAYQCT010000202.1:0-754 GCA_964416015.1 uncultured Tepidisphaerales bacterium | reverse complement strand
GAGAAGCCTGCCGCAGGTCTCCTTGCCGATGCCGCTGCCGGCGCCGACGACGACGACGACCTTCCGCGCCAGCTCCTTCTCGGCCGGCATGCGTTGCAGCTTCGCCTCCTCCAGCAGCCAGTACTCGATGTCGAACGCCTCCTGCGGGTCGAGCCCCTGGTACGTACTGACCGCCTCGGCACCACGCATCACCTCCACCGCGCAACTGTAGAATTCGGCCGTCACACGCGACTCGCTCTTGTTCTTGCCCCACGCGACCATGCCGATGCCGGGGATAAGCACGACGGTGGGATTCGGATCGCGCACCGCCGGCGAGTTCGGCCGCTTGTTCGCGTCGTAGTACGCCTGGTAGTCCGCTCGGTACTTCTCGAGCCCGTCGGCGAGCTTCTGTTGCAAGCTGCCGACGTCGCCCATCTGCGGATTCCAGTCGACGTACAGCGGCTTGCTCTTCGTCCGCAGGAAGTGATCCGGGCAGCTCGTGCCCAACTCAGCGAGCCGCGCCGCGTCGACGCTATTCACGAACGTCAAGACCTCCGGCCGCTGCTCGATCGTGCCGATGAATTGCTTCTGCTGGCTCACCTGACCGCGGAGCCACGGGAGGATTTCGGTCAGCACGCCCCGCCGCTCGTCGTCGCCGAGGCTGCCATACTTCTGGCCGCCGAAGGTCGCGTCGCCCTTGTCATTCTCCTCCAGATACCGGGCGGCTTTCTCGATGAGCGTCAGCGTCAGCTCGTAGCAGGCCTTGTCGTCCTCG
>CAYQCT010000201.1:3584-5068 GCA_964416015.1 uncultured Tepidisphaerales bacterium | reverse complement strand
CCTGCCGCTCGCGAGCTTCCGGCCCGCCACGTGTCGGCAGCTCGTCGCCCGCCCACTCGGCCAGGGTTCGCAGGGCCGTCAGAAAGTCGACATTGTCCCGCGCGATGACGAAGTCGATCGCGTTGCCGCCCTTCTTGCAGCCGAAGCAGTGGAAGAATTGCCGCTCCGGGTTCACGCCGAAGCTGGGCGTTTTTTCGTTGTGGAACGGGCAGAGTCCGGTGTAGCGGCGGCCGGCACGTTTGAGCTGGACCGTCTCGCCGACGAGCTTGACGAGGTCGACGGCGTCGAGGACGAGCGTCTTGCCGTCGATCATGTCACCCGCCGGCGGCATCGGCGGCAACGGTACGCCGGGCAAGCTACGTCATTCGTCGTCGGCGGGCAGTTGCACCAGCAGCTCGACCAGGTTCTGACGCGGCACGCCCCGCAGCGGCGGATCCCAAGCCAAGGCATTCTCCGCGACCCGCCGCGCCGCCGCCGTGTCGCCACGATCGGCGAGCGCCTCGGCCGCGGTCCGAACCGCCGAGCCGACGTCGTTCGCCAGCGTCGGCCGCCTTCGCAGCACCAGCTCGCCCAGCCGCCTTGCCTCGGCGAGCCGGTCCGACAGGACCATGCTCTGCAACGCACCTCGCGTCCGCAGCACCGCCGCCCGCGTCGCCGGCAGGCCGGATCCGTCGCCGGGCGATTCGGCTTCCTGGCGGTCGAGCTCCTGCAGCAACGCCTCCTGAAACAGCGGTGCCGCGGCACCGGGCTGATCGATCTGCGGCAGCAAGAGCACGTCCGCCTTGCCGTGCTGCCACTCGGCGGCGGCGACGGCGTTGCCGGCCTGCTTCTCGCGACGAATCAGCTCGTCGAGCACCGGCAGCTTCAGCAGCGGATCCCGCAGCCGATCGAGCCACGCGGAGAGCTGTCGATCGCTCACGCCGGGCAGCCATGCCTCGAACGCCTGCCGCGCCGCCGACCGCACGACCTCCGGTTGCGGCCGGTCGGGCAAAGGATCCAGGAACGGCCAGACCTGGCCGGCCCGCGTCGGCCCGCCCGCCGACGCCGTGGCAAGAACGGCGGCGGCCCGGACCTGATCGTCCTCGTCGGCCAGGAACAACGCCGTCGTGTCCGCCGCTCGTGCGTCCGCCGCTTCCGACAGGCCGATCAGGCAGGCACGCCGTTCGCCGCGGCTGAGCTGGCGTTCGCCGCGGATGCTTTGCGCGAGCAAGTCGAGCCAGTAGGGGACCAGCTCACTACGCGCCGGCGTGCTGCCGAGACGGGCGGTCGCTTCGAGCGTCGCGGTGCGGTCGCGGACGTCGCTCAAGTCGTCGAGCCGCGCCCGCAGATCCGCCGCCGTCTGCCGGGCCAGTGCATCGTCCCGCCGCGCGACCTGCGCCGCCGCGAGAACCGCCTTGGCCCGCACGCTCGGCGAGGTATCTTCCGCTGCCGCCAGCAAATCTCCCGCAGCCGAAGGCGGGGCGACGCGGGCGAGCGTCTCCAGC
>CAYQCT010000201.1:3297-3510 GCA_964416015.1 uncultured Tepidisphaerales bacterium | reverse complement strand
CCCGCCGCACACGCGGATCGGCGTCGGCGATCGCGTCCCGCGTCGCCTTGACCGTCGCCGGCTCCAGCGACTCGCCGAATCCGACCGCCTCCGCCGCCAGCCGCAAACCGGCCAGTCGCAGGTCGGGCGAGGCGTCCGTCACCAGCTCCTGCAGCACACGTGACCGGTCCGCCTTCGAGGCCGCCTGGGCGTAGCGGTCGCGGGCGAGTCGGT
>CAYQCT010000201.1:0-3220 GCA_964416015.1 uncultured Tepidisphaerales bacterium | reverse complement strand
GGGCTGCCGTTGAGCGTCCGCGTCGCCCACGCCCGCCACGCCACCAAATCGTCCGCGGGCGGCCCAGCATCGGCCAGAAGCCGCGAGAGCGACGCCGCCGCCTGAGTGCGGACGGCCTCGTCCTCGTCGTCCAGCCACGCCGCCAACTGCAGCACGGCCGCCCGGCGACGCACGCGCGACAACGCCTCCGCCGCCGTCTGCCGCGCCACGCCCGGCGGACCGACGGCCAGCGTCGGCACCGCCGAATCCGCTTCCAATCCGGCCAGCGAAATGGCCGCGTCCCGCCGCTGCGAGGCGGGCAAGGTCTCGTCCAGCCAGACGGCCCGCAACGGCTCACGGAGCGTGGCGCTGACCTGCCGCTGCTTCGCCAACGCACGCAGAACTTCCTGCGCCCGCGGCGTGTCGGGCATGGCCAGAACGTCGGCGACCTTTTGCAGGCCTTCCGGCGTCGCGTCGGCCACCAGCCGCTCCGCCGCCGGCGGGGCCTGCTGCGTCGTCACGGGAGCGTCTTGCGCCCACGCGTACGAAGCTGCCGTCGCCAGGACGGCCAGCGCCATCCCGGGGATCACCGCGTGCCAGATCAACAAGTCGCCTTTCCGGGGCTGAAGCCGCCTCTTCGGGCCAGCCGACGCGTTCGACGCCGCGTGCCCCGTGACTGCTATCCTAGCCGCGTCCCGCACCGACGTCGGCTGGGCGTCGTACGAACGGACGCGGGCATGGCACGCGCCTACTGTTCGCGCGTCGCCCGCGTCGGCTTCCTCGCCGCATTTGGGTTTACATCCCGTCGTAGCTCATCCTCAGGGCCTGTCGCCTATGCAGAGTGGATCGAACGAGTTCGGGCCCGCACGTGATCGCGATGATCGTGGTTTCGGACCCGACGCACGTTCCGAGCGACGCCTGCCCGGTCACCTGCACCTGCCGAAGCTCGGCGACGACTTCTGGCAGGACGCCGCCCGCCGCATCCGCCGCGGCCGCGATTTGATCCACGCCGACCGGCTCGACGAAGCCATCGAAGAGCTGCGCGCCGCTGCCGAGCTCGAGCCGCACGATGCGTCGCACCACCACGAAGTTGGGCTCTGCCTGCGTCTGCTGGAGCGACACGAAGAAGCCGCGGCGTCGCTGCAGCGGTCGGTCGATCTTGCGCCCGGCGACGGTGCCCACCGGGCGGAGCTCGGGGCCGCCATGCTCGACCTGGGCCGATGGGCAGAAGCCGCGGGGCAGCTGAGCGTCGCGGCCCGGCTCGATCCGCGGGACGAGCGGTCGCTGGCCCGGCTGGTGCGGGCCTACGCCGAGCTCGGCGATCACGAGCGGGCAGAGCAGGCGTTCTACCTGGCGCAACAGGTCGCCGAGGAGCGGCCCGAAGCATTCGACGGCGTCGCACGCTCGCTAGCGGCGCGGGGCCTGTCGGACCGGGCGGCCTGGTGCTGGAGACACGCCGAGAAGCTGGCGCTCGCGGCGGGGCGGGACGATCTGGCGGTCGACACGCTCGTCTGTCGGGCCGACCTCTGTCGCGATTCGGGCCAGCCGCAAGAGGCGCGGCGGTTGTACCTGCAGGCCCTGGGCCGATCGGCTCGACACCACGAGGCGTTGCTCGGCCTGTCCAAGCTGCTGCTGGAACTGCGGCAGTACGAAGACGCCGCGACCCGGATCAAGCTCGCCGTCCGGCAGCGGCCCGACGATCCGCGTGGGCACTTCCTCGCCGGCCGTCGGTTCCTCGAGACGGGCCGACTCGGCGAGGCGAGCGTCGCGTTGCGGCGGGTCATCGAGCTGGACACGAGCTTCCCGCGGGCGCATCTGCTGCTGGCGCGGCTGGCTGTCCGCGAGGAAGACCCGGCGGCCGTGCGACGGTTCTGCCGGCTCGAGATGATCCGTCGGCCGACGCGGCCGGAGGTGTTGCGCGAGTTGGGCAACCTGCTGCTCGACGTCGCCGACGCCGACCGCGCGGCGGCTTGTCTGCGTCGGCTCGTTGCCATTGCCCCGACTGACGCCCGCGGCTGGCAGGATCTGGGCGTCGCCGAATGCCTCCGCGGCCGGCACAGCGCGGGCGTCGTGGCGAGCCGGCGGGCGATGAAGCTTGACCCGATGAACCTGACGGCGACGAACAATTTGGCCCTGGCTCTGCTCGAATCCGGCGACGCCGACGCGGCTTGGCAGGTCGTGGTCGACGGCCTGCGGCAGGATCCGCGTCACCGCCTGCTCCGCCGCCTGCGTCTACGGCTGCGACTGCGTCGGGCCAAGGAACAGCTTCGTCGCCTGTTGCGGATCAGCACGCAGAAGTGACGGCCAATGCAGGATGACGCTCCAACGCTCGGCTACGCGGGGCCGCGGGCGGATCGTCGGCCGACGAGCGTCTGGTCGGTCCTGTCACTGGCGACGGCGTTGGCGGCGGTCGTTATCGTCGCGGGCATCGTCACGGTCGGACTGCGTTGGTTCGCCGTCGTGCCGATCGCCGCGGCGTGTGCCGTCGTCACCGGCGTCATCGGCTGGCGGCAGACGTCGCCGGTGCGGCGGGTCTCGCTCCGGGTACGACGCCGCACGCCGGGATACGCAGGCCTCGGCATGGCACGAGCCGGCTTCCTCGTCGGCCTCGTCATGCTCGGCCTTTCCGCCGTCGGCTTCTATCTCATTCGCATCGTGGAGAAGCACTACACGCAGATTCACTGCATGGGCAACCTCCGCGCGATCGGGCAGGCGACGCGTCAATATGAGATTGAGCACTTCCGGTGGCCGCGCAACTTCGCGGAGGTGTACGGCAACAAGTATCGAGAGCCAACACACTTCCACTGCCCGCTCGACCCGCAGATGTTACTAAACGGCCCGCCGTTCCAGCTCGGCGTGAGCACCAGCTACCACGACCTGCTTCCGGCCGACCCGCCCGCGGATCCGGCGACCTTCGTCATCGCCGTCTGCGACGGAAGCAACCACCGCGGCCAAAGCAACAGCGGGAAAGATGCCGTCGTCCTCTTCGCCGACGGCAGGGTTCGGCTCGTCGATGACGCCGAGCTTGCTCGATTGCTCCTCGACCGGGTGAAGGGCGCTCGCGACGAAGCACGACCGTAAGGAAGTGCTATGACCAACGCTCATGTCGGACGAACGAAAGCCGACACCGCCTGCGGCGGCCGCACTCCCTGACGGTCGTGCCTCGTCGCGAACGTAGTTGAACCTGGAGCGAGTTCATTACCATAGTAGCGTCCTGGCGAAGTCGCCTGCGAGCCCGGAG
>CAYQCT010000200.1:0-5073 GCA_964416015.1 uncultured Tepidisphaerales bacterium | reverse complement strand
ACGCGAAGCGTTCCGCAACACCGGTGCCACGTATCGTTCAGTCTTGGATGCCGTCCGATCGTTCTTCCAGTTCTAGATCGAGCACCACCGGCACGGTTAGCGCCTGCTCCTCAATGAGCTGGCGAAAGTCGTGGTAGGTCTGGAGGTCGACGTCTCGTCCGGTGACGCTGATGTAGCCGTTCTCGAAGATAATGCTGTAGTCAATGATGTCGAATTGTGGATCGGCGACGACCGCTTCCCACAGTTCAGAACTTTCGTGCTTCGCTCGAATATACTGCGACTGATTGTGCGTCGTGCGGAGGTAGACGAGCAGCACGAGGCAAATGCAGATAACACTGACAATGGCAATAAACGTGTAGCCGACGACGCGGCCAACTATCGTGACCCGTGCGTCGGGATGTAGCAGACGTCGCTGGTGCCAGAGGGACAACGCGAGCCAAGCGACCGCTCCGCATGCACCGGCGGCAGCACCTTGGCCAAGCCCAATGCTGATCCCGGCAGCAGTCGTCCTGTAGAACGTCGGCTCGATCTGGGCGATCAGGACAGCGAGGCCGGCGCCGCCTGCAGCACCAAGACTGGCCAGTACAATGAACAAGATGGCAAACTTGAGCGGGTTCATGCCTCAGCATCCTAATGGCAAGCCACATCGCCTGCGGCGATCGCTCTCCCTGACGGTCGCGCCTCGTGGCGGTGCCGTGCCTTGCGTCACACCAGTCGTCCCGTCTCGCCGCCGCGGGCGGTGCCGCCGACGATGATGGCGCCGGCGATGATCAGGAGGTTCTTGAGGATGTACTGGCCCTCCATCGTCGGGGCCCAGGCGGCCCAGGACTTGGCGGCGGAGGCTCCCTGCCACGTCGCTTCGGGCACGACGACCAGCGGCAGGAACGTGCCGCCCATCTGGCCGGCGAGCAGCAGGATGCCCAGGCGTAGCAGCGGGCGGTAGAGGAAGCAGACGCCGATCGCCACTTCCCACCAGCCGATGGCGTTCAGCATGAAGTCCGTCGACACCAGCGGCACCCACGCGATCGTCTCGCGCAAGAGCGGCTCGGCCGGGCTGACGCCGAGCGGTTTGAGGATGCCGAAGGCGATGAAGACGAAGGCAATCGCGTACCGCATGAGCCGCACGCCGTAGCGGGCGAGCGTTTCGTTGACGCGGGCGTCGAGTCGGTCGAAGCGGCTGCGCAGGTGGGACATTGCGAGTGGAATGTGGTTCATGGCGGTCGTCCGCATCATCGCCCGCTTTCCTGCTGTCGGTGCAGCGACGCCCAACCTGTCGCAGGCGGGTCGGCAGTTCGCACGCACGCAGCCGCGGCGGACCGACGTGACTCAGCAAGCTAGGAGTCGTTTGACAACGAGTAGGGTGGGCCCCGGCCCACCGTCTGTCCTTGGCCGATCTTGTGAATCCCGATGGTAAGCCAGGGCCCACCGTACACCGGATTTGTCTTCTCAAACGGCTCCTAGGTGCCCTCTGAGGAGTCGAGTCGTAGCAGCGGCGGCTTGCCGCTGCCGTGTTCTCCAACGACACCTTGATCGCACTCCCCGCCTGCCGAGGTTTCAGTGCTTTCCATATTAGCATCATATTCGTTCCAGCCGTTGCAGTAGCAGCGGCAGCAGGCGACACTCCGTGCTTGGAGGCAGCGATAGCACAACGCGAAGTGACGGTCGCCGTCGTCGGCGGCGGATGTGCGGGACTGGCTGTTGCCAACCGTCTCGTCGAGCTCGGCATCGACTCCATCGCCATCATCGAGCCGCGGGAGCAGTACGAGCGGGACCGCACGTGGTGCTTCTGGACCGACGCGTCGGCGGCTGATCCGGCGGCGGCGTTGCCGAAGGTCGTGCGGGAGGCGATTCGATGGCGTTGGCCGAGCTGGCGGGTCGGCCTCGACGGACAAGCGATTGAGCGTGCGCGGCCAGGACTGACTTACGCCGGGCTGGCGGGCGACGACTACTACGACGCGATTCTGCCGACGCTGGACGGCGTGCAGTGGTTCCGCGGATGGCGGGCGGACGAGGTTGAGGCGTCGCGTGTCGTCGCCGAACGCGAAGGCAATCGTATTGAGCTGCGGGCACGACACGTCATCGACACGCGGCCGCCGTCGGCGTATCGCGCGAATGACGATCAGTCAGTGGGCGGCGTGATGACGGACGAGGAGTCGCTCGTCCAGCAGTTCGCCGGCGCGACCTACCGCGGCGACTTCGACGACGACGTCGCGACGCTGATGCAGTTCGACGCGGAATCAATCGACGCGTACGGGCTTTCGTTCATGTACGTGCTGCCGATGGGAGACGGCGAGGCGATCATCGACTGGACGGGCATGCTGCGTCGGCCGGTGCCGGCGGCGGAAGCGGTCGAGCGGCTGGATCGGATGGTCGCACGGCATCTGCCAAACGCGCACCGTGTGCTAGGCGGCTATTGCGAGTCAGGCCTCTTGCCGATGGGGCCGGCGAGTGACGAGCGGCCGGCGGACGACGGCGTGATTCGGATCGGAGCCGGCGGCGGCGCGTGTCGGCCGAGCACCGGGTACGCGTTCCTGCAGATCCATCGGCAGGCCGCATCGGTTGCGCAGGACATCGCTGCGGGTCGCCGGGACGTTGCGCGGCGTGTGCCGAGGCGGCCGGCGGTCGTGCGGTATCTTGACGGTGTGTTCGTCCGCAAACTGCGACGCGAGCCGGAGCTGTTTCCCAAGCTTTTCACCAATCTGTTCGCCAAGTCGCGGCCGGACCGGCTGGCACGATTCCTCGCCGACGTGCCGCGGCTGGCGGATGTGGCGACCGTCGTGATGGCGATGCCGAAGGTTCCATTCGCGAGAGAGGCGGTGCGTGGATCGCGTATCGCCCGCTGGTTCGGCAACATCGACTGGAACCGGCACCGCCAGCTCGCGGTGCCGGCGACGGTCATGGCAACGTTGCTCGTGGCGATCGTCTTCGGCACGATCGGCATGCCGCTGTCTTGGCAGGTGGGCCTTGTTGCATTGGCGGCGACGGTCGGCATGGCGCACGGCGCGACGGACGTCTGGCTCGGCCGACGCATGTTCGGCGACGACGCGGCCGGCCGACTGCGCTTCGGCGGCGGGTACCTCGTCGCGACGCTCGCGGCACTCTCTCTTTACGCCGTATCTCCTGGAATCTGGCTCTTCGGCTTCCTGCTGCTCGGCGTGTTGCACTTTGGCTTCGGCGAGTTGCCGGGCCTTGTGCCACGACACGCCGGCGAAGGCGCGGCGTCGCTCGTCCGCGGGCTGATGCCGATCACGCTGCCGGCGATGCTGTACAACGGCGACATCACGTTCGCGTTGTCGGCGTTGGCTCCGAGTGTGGCCACTACCGCCGCCGCTGTGTTGTCGGCGATCGCCCCGGTCACGCTCCTCGCCGCCGTCGGCCTTGCTCTGCTCTCGCTGCAGCGTCGTGACGGCTGGGCCGCTGCCGAGTTGCTCGCGGTCACGGCCATGCTCGTCATCGCCCCGCCGCTCATCGGCTTTGCGCTCTACTTCGCGATCTGGCACTCGTCGCGGCATCTGCTCAGCGACGTCATCGACGCACCGGCCGGCGGCGAAGATCGGCCTTGGTCGCCGGTCGTCGGCGCGACGGTCCTGCCGATCGTTGCCGCGTTCCTGATTTACCTGGCGGTGCAAATCGTACCCGTTGCGCCACCTGCGGCGACGTCGACGGCGCTTCGCGTGACCTTCGTCACGCTCGGCTGCCTGACCGTTCCGCACATGGCACTTGTTCTTCTTGCGGCCCGGCGTCATGCCGTGCCGTCTTCACAACCACGCTTCTTTCACTCACCGGAGACCGCCTGATGGTTATGGAAAACTTTATCGTGTTCGACCCTTGGGCGAACTTTGTCATCGCCCACGTGCTGAGCCTCGGCGCCGCGGCCATGTTCGCCGGGCTCGTCTACTTCATCGTGACGGCCAAGCAGATTTCGCCGAAGTACCGCATCGCCAACTGGCTCGGCGCGGTCGTCATGGTCTCGGCCGCCCTCGAGCTGGGTAACCAGTACATCGTCTGGAAAGGCTCGATCACGCCGTTCGTCGCCGGCGGTGAAACGCTTTTCGCCGCCTTCGGCGATCAGCGGTTCAGCAACGGCTACCGCTACGTCAACTGGTCGATCGACGTGCCCGTGCTGCTGATGCAGTTCGTCGTCGTCTTCGGCCTCGTCGGCAAGAAGTTCTGGAGCCCGGTCATCCAGTTCACGCTCGCCGGCCTGCTCATGATCTACACCGGCTACATTGGCCAGTTCTTCGAGGCCGTCCCGGATGCGGGCAGCCTGATCGTGCCCGGACCCGACGCCGTCGGCGGCATGCTGCTGGCCACCGGCATCGGCCAGACCGCGACCTACTGGGTCATGTTCTTCGTCTCGTGCATCTTCTACCTGTGGATCCTCTACCTCGTCTTCGCGGTCGGCCTGAACAAGGACAACCTTGCCAAGCTGCCGCCCAAGGCGCAGTGGTGGATGAAGGCCGTCGTCTGGACGCTCTTCGGTAGCTGGATGCTCTACCTCGTCGGCTACCTCATGCCGGCCATCAGCATGAGCCAGGAATCGGCCGTCATCCGGCAGATGGCGTACACCGTCGCGGACATCGTCTCGAAGGTCATCTACGGCATCATGATCGGCTACGTCGCCCAACTCCGCAGCAATGCTGAGGGCTACAGCGATGACCGCCTCGACCGCCTCGGCTACGACCACGGCGGCCAGGCGCTGGGGCAGTATGACCCGGTTACGCACACCGGCGATGCGGCTCCCCGAGCCGACGCCGTGGCCTGAACGCCTGATTCTTTTTCCATCTTCAACCCGCCCCGCGTCGAGAACATCGGCCGGGGCGGCTTTGCAGGCAATGTCTTGAAGTCGCCGAACCACTTCGCCTACTACGTCTCCGCCACCGGTGATCTCGGCCTGGCGATGGTGCCGTTGGCGATGATCGCGTTGCCGACGCTGGCGATCAGCGTGTGGTTCGGCGAGTGGGCGGTGGCGGCAGGCCTTGCCGTTCCCGGCCTGCTCGGGGTGGGCGGACTTGTCGGCTTTCGCTATGTCGAGCGGAGCATGCGTCGGCGGACGAGCGGCGGCAAACGCAT
>CAYQCT010000199.1:0-5080 GCA_964416015.1 uncultured Tepidisphaerales bacterium | reverse complement strand
CAACGCCTCGGCCAGCTCGCCCGCCGCCGGGACGCCGCCGCCGATCGTCAGTAGCGTCGCACCCGCCGCCTCAACCTGCCGCAAGACCGCCCGCTGCTCGCGCCGCGAGAGCTCGGCGTCGACTCGCAGCGCGACCACCGCCGATCCGGCCAACGCCGCGGCATCCACCGGCCGCGTCGCCCGTTGCCAACCCTCGAGATCCACGCCGACCGTAAGCCGCTTCGCCTCCCGCACCGCCGGCCCGATCTCCAGCAGGTCGTTCTCCGGCCAGATGTCACCGAACGTTGCCGCAATCGTCACGCGCTGTTCCTCCGTCGGCACGACCTCGAGCCGATCCGCCCGCACGACCAGCGTCCGATCCCCAGCCCGACGCAGCCGCCGCACGCTGGTGTCGGCCGGCTCGTCCAACGCGGGATCGACCAGCACGTGCACCGGCACGTCGCTTTGCCACTCCAGCAGTCGCCCGTCCGTCAGCACGACTGCCGCGTCGAAGCCGTCGGGCACGATCAGCCGCGTCTCGTCCGCCGGCAGGTCGTCAAGCGTTGCGTCCGCCGCAAGCGTCGTCTGCCCGGCGGCGAACGCTGCCACTTCGTCCGCACCGACATGATTCGCGATGTCCCGCACCGCCGCCGCCTGTCGCCAGAACGCCCCGCGTGTGCTCGGCGAGAGGTCGACCAGCAAGATCACACGCGGCGGCTTCGACGCACTGAAGATCAACCCCGCCGCCGCCGTCGCCAGCGAAACGGCCGCCGCCGCGACCAGCCACGACCGCAACCGCCACGCCGCCAGCAACCCCGGCACAGCAAGCCACAGCCACCAGGGCTCGTCGAACCGGAGCGGCACACAGCATCTTTGTCGAACCCGCTGCGACTCGCCGGGCCGTCGCACATAAGGATGCGACGTTGACCCAGGATCCGCCGTTAGTTCGAAGCCGGTTGCGCCGGACGGCGGTGCGTCTGCTCGGCGTGTTGCTGTGGATCGTGACGATCGCGATCGGGCTGACGCTGCTCGCGGTGACGCTGCTGCCCGTCCCGCTCACGCCAGCCGGACTGGGCGGGCGGACGTGGCTTTTCTTCGCGTTCGGCGTCGGCGTGATCAGCTTCCACCTCGGCCTCGCGATGGTCGTGTTCACCTTCTGCGCGGCGGTTCTGCGACGCTGGAAGCTGGTCGTCATCGCCGCGGCTGTCGTCGTGCTGGCGCTCGGCGGCGAGACGTGGCGGGCGCTGCCGCGTGTTGCCGGCGTGCCGGACGGGCCGACGCTGCGGGTGGCGTCGCTGAACGTCTACTACTTCAATCCCGACGTCGCCGCGATGGAGGCCGAGATTCGGCGGATCGATGCCGACGTCGTCGCCCTGCAGGAAGTGCGTCGGCATACCGAGCAACAGCTGCTGATCCGCCTGACCGACCTCTACCCGCACCACCTCGCCGGCCGATCGAACGCGGACTCGGGCCGCGTCCTGCTCAGCAAGCACCCGATGCTCTCCGGCAGCGGCTCGACGCGCATCGACGGGCGGCTGCGTGCGACGCTCGTGGTCGACGGCCGGCTGCTGGACGTCAGCAGCGTCCACCACCGCTCGCCCGCCGGACGGGACACGGTGGCCCGCAACGCCGCGCAGGCCGCGGACCTCGTCGCGTCGCTGCCGGACCGGGCGGATCGGCCGGCGATCTACTTCGGGGACTTCAACGCCCACACGACGACGCCGCAGATGCAGGCATTGGAAAAGGCGGGCCTTCGCGAAGCGCACGCCGACGCCGGCGGCGGGCGTGGCACGACCTGGCGTTCGACGCGGCCCAACGGCCGCTTTCGCATCAGCGGGCCGCTCTACGCGCTCGGGCTCGGCGTGCGGATCGACCACGTCCTGCACACGCCCGACCTCGTCGCCGCCGACGCGGGCGTCGGGCGATCGTTCGGCAGCGACCATCGGCCGATCTGGGCCGACCTCGTCTGGCCGCGGCGATAGCCTTGTCGCATGCCGAACCTGCTGGCGGACGAGACCTCGCCGTACCTGCTGCAACACCAGCATAATCCCGTCGCGTGGCGACCCTGGGGTAACGAAGCCTTCGCCGAGGCCGCGTGGCGCGACGTGCCGATCTTCCTGAGCGTCGGCTATTCGTCGTGCTACTGGTGCCACGTCATGGAGCGCGAGGTCTTCGAGAACGAGTCGCTCGCCCGGCAGATGAACGAAGGCTTCGTCTGCGTCAAGGTCGACCGCGAGGAACGGCCCGACGTCGACGAGCACTACATGACGGCCACGCAGGTCCTTGCCGGCCAGGGCGGTTGGCCGATGAGCGCGTTCCTCACGCCGGACGGGCGGCCGTTCTTTGCCGGGACGTACTTCCCGCCGACCGACCTGCACGGCCGGCCCGGCTTCGGCACGGTCATGACAGCGATGACCGAGGCCTATCGCGACCGGCGTGATGACGTCGTCGAGACGGCGACGCAGGTGACGCAGGTGCTGGAGCGACTGGCCGCGCCCACGCCGCCGGAGAAGGACGTGACGCTCGACGCGGCGACGCTCGCCCGGCTGACGATCGAGGCGACGGCCGGCGAGGACGTTCGCAACGGCGGCTTCGGGCGTTCGCCGAAGTTTCCGCAGGAGACGCTGCTGCTGGCCCTGCTGCACGCCGGCGGCCGGGAGTCGACCGTCCGCCGCGCCTTAGACGCCATGGCCGACGGCGGCTTACGCGACCACCTCGGCGGCGGGTTCCACCGCTACAGCACCGACGCGACGTGGACCGTGCCGCACTTCGAGATCATGCTCTATGACCAGGCGTTGCTCGCCGAGGCGTACGCGGCGGCGTCGCTGGCGCTGGACGAGCCGCGCTACGGCGAGGTCGCGCGGGCGTGCTGCGACTTCGTGCTTCGCGAGATGACGGACGAGGCCGGCGGGTTCTACACGGCCCTCGACGCCGAGGCCGGGCAGAAGGAAGGCGGGCCGTACCCGTGGACGCCGCCGCAGGTTGTCGAGGTGCTGGGCGAGGCGGACGCGGCGATCTTCAACCGCGTCTACGGGCTGGATGAGGGCTTCAACTTCGCCGACCCGCACGGCCCGACGCAGCAGCCGGAGGCGAACGTGCTGGTACTCGCCGATCGGAACGTTGAGGCCGATCCGGCCGTGGCGGCGATGCGGCGGAAGCTGCTCGACGCCCGGCAAACAAGGCCGCAGCCGATGCTGGACACGAAGGTCATCACGAGCTGGAACGGCCTGATGATCCGGGCGCTGGCCGTCGCCGCGGACCTGCTCGACGAGCCGCGGTATCGCGAAGCCGCGGCGAAGGCGGCGACGTGGTTGCTGGAGCACCACGTGGCACGCGACGACGAGTTCCGCCTCGCCCGCGCGAGTCGAAACGGCCGCGTGCGCTTCGACGGCGTGAGCCTCGAGGACTATGCCTACCTCGGCCGGGCGATGCTGGCGTTGTCGACCGGCGACGACGAATGGCGGGCGGCGGCGGTGGAGCTGGCGGACGCGATGCAACGCGACTTCGCCCGCGACGGCGGCGGGTTCTTCACGACGCCACGCGACGCCGAAGCCGTGCTCGGCCGACGCGTCACGGCCGGCGACAACCCGCTGCCATCCGGCAACGCCTGGGCCGCTCGCCTGCTGCTCGACCTCGGTCGTGTCGACGCCGCCCGTGCGACGATCGCGACGTCCGCCGGCCCGCTCGTCGACCAGCCGAGCCACGCCGCCGCCATGCTCGAGTCGGCCCACGTGTTTCACGCCCGCCAGGGCGACCTGTACGTGCCCGCCGGTGATGCGACGCCGCCGACGCCCGCCGACGAAGCCGACGCCGCCGTGACGCTTTCGGCCGAGTGGCACGACCCGCACCAGTTCGAGGTTCGCCTCGCCGTCGCCGACGGGTTTCATCTGACCGACCTCGACCTCCGCGGCGAAGATGGCACGGAGCTGCGCCACGTTGAGGTGCCGCTGGGCGAGCAACGCGGGCTGGTCGTGGTCCCGGTGCATCTGGCGAAGCCGCTCGATGCCGAGGACGCGGCTTCGCTGTCGGTCGGCTACCGCGTGTGCGACGACACCCGCTGCCTCGCACCGATCCGCAAGGCATTCCGCGTTCATCCGCCCGTATAGAGTTTCGTGCAAGGTTCAGACTGAAATTGCTCGACGCCTTCGCGCAGTCCGGTGCAAGCCCCGAGCGTGAGCGAGGGATTCTGCGTGCATCCACGTGCTTCAGAACCCCTCGCTCACGCTCGGGGCTCGCACCGGACGCGGGTGCGTCGTTCGCGCAGGATCCGTTCGAGGAGCTACACGAGTTCCCGAACGCAGAATCCGAAGATTGCCGCGATCTTCACGCGTTGCGGTCGCGGTGTCGCGTAAAGTCCCCACGTCCGCCGGCCGATGTGTAGGCCGCCGGGCGTGCTGCTGTACCGGGAGACGACGATGCCCCGCCGCTACCTTCGCAAGTGGATGCCGGCCCAGTCGGACGCACGCAAGCACCCGCTGCTCTGGATGCTCGGCTCGGCTGTCTTCAACAAACGCCTCTGGCACCTCAACCGCCACTCGGCTGCCTTTGGCGCGGCCTGCGGCGTCTTCTGGGCGTGGATCTGCTGCCCCGTTCAGACCGTCGGCGCCGTCGCCAGTTCCTTCCTGGGCCGGGGAAATGTGGCGATCTCGATGCTCTTCACCTGGATCAGCAACCCGCTGACGTGGGTGCCTTGCTTCTGGCTGGCGTACGAGGTCGGCCTGCCGCTGACGCCGGCCGAGCGGATCGACTTCCGCGGCGTCGTCGGGCGTGTCATGGACGGCGGCATCGTCGGCGGGACCAAGGTCCTGCTCGCGGAACTGCCGCAGCTCTATCCAATGTACGTCGGCGGCGTCCTGCTCGGGATCGTGACGGGCCTGCTGGCGTACCTGCTGGTCAGCGTCACTTGGCGCTGGCACGTCGGCCGCCGCTGGCGCAAACGTCACGCGGTCCGGCAACGGACGAACCCGAAACTCAAGATCGGCGGCGGGTTGGCCTCGCTTGCTCGTCGTCGGGTGGTGACGTGACCGAAGGGGGAAACGCAAAGGAGCAAAGAGGCGAAGTTCCGCAAAGGCAGAGTTGGAGACGAAGAGACGAAGAGACG
>CAYQCT010000198.1:2621-5141 GCA_964416015.1 uncultured Tepidisphaerales bacterium | reverse complement strand
GTGGGCGAGGGGTTCCGGCGCGTGTTGAGGCTTACCGGAACCCCTCGCCCACGCTCAGGGCTCGCGCGCCGTGACGTGGATCCGCCAAAAGCTCGCGGTCGCCGCACCCCCATTCGACGGGTGCATCACGCCTTCACCTCGGTGCCCGCGCGGAGCCGCCGGACGTTGTCGCGGTGACGCCAGAGGACAAGCGCGGCAACGAGCGTCAGCAACGCTAGCACCGGCCACTGCGTCGCGAGGTTCCAGTCGAGCAGCAACGCGAACGCGAGGTACGCCACCGGAAGGCTTGCGGCGGCGGCCATGCTGCCGAGGCTGACGTAGCGGCTCAGGCGGAACGTCACGACGAAGACGGCAACCGCGACGAGGCCCGGCAGCGTGACGAACGGCACGACGCCGAGGATCAGCCCGAGGCCGCAGGCAACGCCCTTGCCGCCGCGAAAGCCGAGGAACGGGCTGAAGACGTGGCCCAGCACCGCCGCGACGCCGACGGCCATCCAGAGGAAGAAGGTCAGCGGCGACCGCTCGTCCGGCGGCAAGTATGCGTGCACGAGGGCCGAGGCGGCGAGCGTGGGGACGAGTGCCTTGAGCGCGTCGAGGGCGAGGACGAGGTAGAAGAATCGCTTGCCCAAGGCGCGGCCGACGTTGGTCGCGCCGGTGTTGCCGCTGCCGACGCGGCGGACGTCGACGCCGCGGGCCCGGCCGACGAGGACGCCGAACGGCACGCTGCCGAGGCCGAAGGCGACCGGCAGCAGGCCGAGCAGGATCCAATGGGCGGCGGCCGGCGTCACGGGCTGACTGTTGTACCGGCCGACGCTGACGGCACCAACGCACGCGATGCTTCGACAGAGTTCGCCGCCTGCTTCTTCGCCGCCGCCTTCTCCCGACGACGCCGTCGTTGCTCGCGAAGCCGCCGGGCCAGGTCCGTCCGCAGCTCGATCCGCTCGGCCTTCAGGTCGGCAATCTCTTCCTCGCGTCGCAGGATCGTCTCGTCGATCTTGTCGATCCGCCGCCGCGCCATGACGCCGCTGACGGATTCGAGGACGCGGAGCATGACGACCGCCTGCATCAATTTCACGGCTAAGCCGCGGAGGCGGTACGTGCTGGCGAGCTTCGTCATCTGGCCGGCACGCATGAGCTGGCCGACGCGGACCAGCCGCAGCGTCCGCGCGAAGGCGACGAACGGCAGGAGGATGATCAGCAGGTCGACCCAGTGCCGCGTCGCATACTCGAGCTTGCGCGGCGTCACGCTCAGGACGACGAGGAATTCGACCGTGAACGCGAGCCAGATCAGCCGGATCGCGATGTCGAGGCCGAGGGCGAGCAGTTGGTAGCGGACGATCAGATCGTCGAGCAGCATCTGCGTCAGCAGCACCGGCAGGATGAGCAGGGCGATCAGCAGCATTGGCATGCCGAGCGCGCGTTGCGCGTGCCGGGCGAGCTCGCGGGTCGTGCGTCGCCAGCCGAGGCCTGGCAGCCAGTTCCAGGCGAGCATCGACGCCGGCGCCACCGTCGGCCGCAACGGCGGCACGAGCGCGACGGCCAGCAGGTGTGCCGCCCGCACCTTCGTCCACCGCGGCACGCCACAGTCGCGGCCGCCGTTCTCGACGTAGACGAGCCGCAGGATCATCTCGATCCAAAAGGGAATTGCCAGCAGCACCAGCGTCAGCCGGGCGGCGATGGAAAGGTTCTGCGACCGCTCGAGCGGGCCGGGCTTCGTGAGGATCGGGTCGGCGTCGGTGGCGACTTCGTTGACGACGCCGGCCGCGCCCGGATAGCCGTCGAGCGTGGTGAAGCTGTGCGGCAGGGCCAGCGTCATGACGGCGATGAACGCGACGGCGAGCAGGACCATCGGTGCCTGCGACTCGCGGTCGAGCCGGGTCCGCCAGCAGCGATGCCGGCGCAGCAGCGGCCGGGCAAGCTGCTTGGCGGCATCGAGGGCGCTGTGGCTCATGCCGGGGACGATGGTAGTGGAACGGACAAACGAAGGCCGCCCCGCGCGGTCGGGCGCGGGGCGGCGGAAGAAGGAAGCGGAGGCTGCTCAGGCGCGACGGCGACGCAGCAGGGCCAGGCCACCGAAGGCGGCGAGGCCGAGCGTGGCCGGCTCGGGGATGGCGATGCCGTTGATCACGAGCGTGCCGGCGAGCGGCGACGTCGAGGTGGCGACGAAGCCGTCATCGAAGATGGTGTTGAAGCCACCGGCGGCGAGGAAGTACGTGCCGGCGGCGAGATCGCCATCGGCAAAATCGAGGCGGCTGAACGAACCAATCACGGCGTCGGGCGCGTCGTCATTGCTTGCGATCAGGTTGCCAGCCGAGTCGAAGAGGCCAAGCTCGGTGTCGTCCAGCTCGAACGTGCCGCCAGGCAGGTTGCTGCCGATGGTGTCGAGATTGATCGGGCCGGTGCCGTCGTAGTCGAACTCGAAGAAGATGACTTCGCCCGCGGCGAGCGTGGTGGACAGGCTGCCGCCGAGGAAGGCGTCCACGGCATGGGCGAGAGGGCGTTCGGCCCCACCGCGCGGGC
>CAYQCT010000198.1:0-2611 GCA_964416015.1 uncultured Tepidisphaerales bacterium | reverse complement strand
GCGTTGACCCCGAGCCCGGCGGCGTGGGCGGCGGCGGCGGCGGCGGCGGGACGAAGCGGCCGACGTCGAACGTCAGGCTGTACTGCTGGCCAGGCGTTCCCTCGCGGATACTCACGGTGTAGTCGCCCGGACCGGCGAGCGGGTCGAAGGCGGGCGCGAGCACGTCGGTTCCGATGGACGCGGCGTCGAGCGTCACGCTGCCAATAAAGTCCGGGCTGGTGAACGATCCGTCCCAGCTGCTGCCCTCGACAAGATTCAGGCCGCTCGTGGTGTTGCCGCCGGTCGTGATGTAGGAGTCGAGCGTGACGCTATTGACCGCGAAGCCATCGGCGATTGTGAACGTGAAGGCGTCGCGGAAGTCTTCCGGCGGCGAGTTCGCGCCAGATCCGCCGACCGTGCCAGTGATGGTGTTGGTGCCGAGAACGAACGGAAGGAACGTCGGTGTCTCTTCGAGAGTCGACAGGTCGCCGCTGACGGCTTCGTCGTAGGCGAACTGGCCGAAGGCGGGGGCGCTGAGGCCGACGATGGCCGCGAAGGCGGCGAGCTTGATGCAATTGGACATGCGGGTATCTCCCTACGCCGAGTCGGCGTACAAGGTAAAACAATGGCAGCCGACGCGTGCGGCGGTACGTGGCCCGCGAGTGCGGGTCGGCGACGACGAGCGAGCTATCGAAACTGCCGGAACGTGATCTCTCTATCTCTCCCAAGCGTGCCGGTGGTGACGGCACTTTCGCGGCGGACGTGCCGAACATAGCGACCTGCCGCTGTCGCAACAAGGGGTCGGTCGATAAAAAATCCGAGGTGCGTGTAAGGATTCCGCCACACCCGGATGTGGCGAGACCGTCGAGTCTCGGCTGACGGTGGTCACCAATGACTCACGTAGGCATCTGGAAGTACAGAGAAAAGAAGATTTTCGCGATGGCTTGCAATGCCGACGCGGACGGAAAACCGTCACGGCTTCCACGGCACGTCCGCCACGCCCGCCCGCTTGTTTGCCAGCCGGGCCATGACGAACAGCCAGTCGCTCAGGCGGTTCAGATACGTCAGGACCTCGTCCGGCACGCCCGCGACTGCGTCGTGCCGGGCCAACGCCACGCACGCCCGCTCGGCCCGCCGGCAGACGCAACGGGCTACGTGCAGCCGCGCCGCGTTGTCGCTGCCGCCGGGGAGGATGAAGTTGGTCAGCGGCTCCAGCTCCTTCTCTGCCTCGTCGATCTCCGGCTCCAGTCGGCCGGCCTCGGGCAATGCCGGCAGCGTCACGTTCTCCGTCGCCCCGGCCGGTGCCGCCAGGTGTGAGCCGATGCAGAACAGGTCGGCCTGCACACGTTCTATAGAAGGTGTTAACTCGCTCCCAGCGGCGGCGAGACCGAGCAGGGCGTTGAGTTCGTCGACGGTGCCGTAGGCGTCGAGGCGGAGGTCGTCCTTGCCGACGCGTGTCCCGCCGATGAGGCCGGTGGTGCCGTCGTCGCCGGTGCGGGTGTAGAGCTTCACGGGCGAAGGCTAGTCGTGGCCGGCGAAGTGCGTTGGCAACGAGGCACGACCGTAAGGGAGTGCGATCGGCGAAGCCGATGTCTAGTTCGCGTTCGGCCGGACATCGCGTTCCGCGATCGCTCTCCCTGACGGTCGTGCCTCGTCGCGAACGCTCGCTAGCCTGCAAGCGATGCCCGACCTTGTCGACGCCGTGGCCCTTGCCGACCGCTTCCGCGTGCCGGCCGCGCCGGTGCCGGGCGACCCGGCGGCGTCGGACTTCGCCCTGACCGATTTGCCAACCGGTGCCGACGGCCTCGACGTCGACAAGGCGGACGCGAAGGACGCGACGGATGTACATCGCGACGAGCTGAAGGACCGCCAGGACGCCTTCTACGCCGACGGGTCGAAGGCAATGTTGATCGTGCTGCAAGCCATCGACGCCGGCGGCAAGGATTCGACCGTCCGCCGCTGCTTCGGCGGCATGAATCCGGCGGGCGTGCGGGTCTGGAGCTTCAAGCAGCCGACCGACCTCGAGCTCCGCCACGACTTCCTCTGGCGGCACCACCACCGCTGCCCGGCCCGCGGCATGATCGGCATCCACAACCGCAGCCACTACGAAGCCGTTCTCATCGAACGCGTCAAGAACATCGCGCCCGAGCCCGTCTGGCGACGCCGCTACGGCCAGATCAATGCCTTTGAAGAGATTCTCGCCGCCGAGGGCACGATCGTGTTGAAGTTCTTCCTGCACCTTTCCAAGGACGAGCAGGCCGCCCGGTTCCGCGATCGTCTGCAGGAGCCGGACAAGTGGTGGAAGTTCGCCGAGACCGACCTGGACGAGCGGGAGCGTTGGTCCGAGTACCAGCTCGCCTTCCGCGACGCGTTAGCTGCCACAAGCACCGCCGCCGCGCCATGGTGGGCGATTCCCGCGGACAACAAGTGGCTCCGCGACTACCTCATCACGGCCGTGACGTTGCGCGCCCTCCGTGAGGCCGACTCGCAGTACCCGGCCGCCGCCGCCGACATGGCCGACCGCGTCGAAGGCTTCCTCGCCCGCCTCGGCTGAGGCGTCTACGATGCCGACGCCTCTGGCCCTTGGTGTAACGGTAGCACGACTGGTTCTGGTCCAGTTAGTCGGGGTTCG
>CAYQCT010000197.1:3457-5159 GCA_964416015.1 uncultured Tepidisphaerales bacterium | reverse complement strand
CGTTGTTCGCAGTGCTCGCCTGCTGGCAGATGCCGCACTTCTTCGGGCTGGCCACGCTGTATCGCGACGACTACCGGCAGGGCGGGTTCCGCATGCTGCCGGGCGAGCCGAACGGCGAACGCCGGGCGGCGCGGCAGTCGGTTTTCTTCGCGGCGTTGCTCGTGCCGATCTCGCTCACGCCGGCCTTGGCACCCGGCATCGACTGGTTGTACGTGGTGCCGGCCGTGCTGCTCGGCGGGTGGTTCTTCGGAGCGGCAGCCCGCACCGTCGCCGACACGTCGCGTGCCACGGCCCGCCGGTTGTTTCTCGTCTCGATCGCCTACCTGCCGGCGTTGCTGTTCGTCCTCGTCCTCGACCGGAGCCTCTAGAACCATGCGTCGCCGCCTGCTCAGCCGCCTGACCTTGTTTGCCTGCCTCCTTTGTGCCGCCGGCTGCGACACCAAGGGTTGCCGCGGCGACAACTCGAGCGGCCTGCCCGCTGCGGCGTTGCCGGCACCGACCTTCGGCGAGGCGAGCATCACCGGCCGCGTCTGGTTCCAGGGCGACCGTCCGCTGCAGCCGCAGCCTGTGTACGAGAGCGACTTTTGCGGCGTCGTGCCGGACGAGTCCGTCGTGCTCGACGCGAACATGAACCTCGCCAACGTCCTGGTCTACCTCGACGACGTGTCGGCGAGTACGGGCGCCGAGCAGCCGACCGTGACGCTCGACCAGGTTCGCTGCCGGTTCGATCCGCACGTAATGGGTGTGCAGGTGGGCCAGACGCTTCGCGTCGGCAACGACGATCCGATGCGGCACAACGTGCACTTTCGGCCGCAGAACAACCCGGACCAGAACATCCACTTCGCCACCGGCGGCCGGACGGAGGAGACGAGCTTCGCCTACGCCGAGCCGACGCCGGTGGAGATGCGGTGCGACATTCACCCGTGGATGCGTGCCTTCGTCGGCGTTTTCGATCATCCGTTTTTCGCCACCACCGGCGGCGACGGCACGTACGAGATCGACCGCGTGCCGGCCGGGTCGTACGAGCTGGTCGCATGGCACGAGCGTCTCGGCGAGCGCCGGCAGACGGTGACGGTCGCCGACGCCGGCGATGCCGTAGCTGACATCGTCTTCGCCCGGCGGACGCAGACGCAGTGAGGCGCTGCGTCGCAGAAGCCGGCCGTTGCGTCGTCGGCCCGGCGTCGGTAGCGTCCGGCGCATCATGAGCCGCACGCCCTTCGTTGCCGGAAACTGGAAGATGAATCTCGACCGCGCCGCCTCGATCGAGCTGGCGAAGCTGTTGGCCGCGGAGGAGCATCCGGGCGTCGACGAAGGTTGCTGCCCGCCGTTCGTCTACCTCGATGCGGTGAAGCAGCACCTCGGCAGCAAGGTGATGCTGGGAGCGCAGGACGTTTATTTTGAGGGCAAGGGCGCATTCACGGGCGAGGTGTCGGCGGAGATGCTGGTCGATGTCGGCTGCTCGTTCTGCCTCGTCGGCCACAGCGAGCGTCGGCACGTGTTGCACGAGCCAACGGACCTGCTGGCGAAGAAGGCGGCGACCGTCGTGCATGCGGGCATGACGTTGGTGCACTGCGTCGGCGAGACGCTGGAGCAGCGTGAGAGCGATCAGACCTTCGGCGTCATCGACGGCCAGCTCAGCGAGCTGTCGCCCAAGTTTGACGACCCGAGCCGCGTCGTCATCGCTTACGAGCCGGTCTGGGCC
>CAYQCT010000197.1:0-3428 GCA_964416015.1 uncultured Tepidisphaerales bacterium | reverse complement strand
GAGCAGGTGAAGGAAGACTTCGGCGGCGACTTCGCCGACGCCGTGCGGATCATCTACGGCGGCAGCGTCAAGGGCGACAATGCTGCCGAGCTCCTCGGCCAGCCGGACGTCGACGGCGCGCTGGTCGGTGGCGCGAGCCTGAAGGCCGACGCGTTCCTGCCGATCCTGCGGGCGGCACGGGAGCAGGCGTAACGCGACGAACTTGACGCCGATCGGCCTAGCATGAGCCCCCGGCACCCGACCGGCTTCTCCCATGGCTGCCCTCTACTCCGTCCTCGCGTTCGCCTTCGGCTCGATCTGCGTCTTCATGATCCTGCTGGTCCTGATCCAGAAGGGTCGCGGCGGCGGGCTGAGCAGCGCCTTCGGCGGTGCCGGCGGAAACACGGCGTTCGGCAGCAAGACCGGCGACGTCCTGACCTGGGTCACCAGCGTCGTCTTCGTCCTGTTCCTCCTGCTGAGCTTCGTGCTCATCTGGACCGGCGACGCGGTCTACGCGGCCGAGACACGTGTCGCGGGCGAGGACGAGGATGCCATCGTCGGCGATGCCGACGGCGGCGGCGTACAGATCCTCGAGGACGAGCCGACCGGCGTCGAAGTGCTCGACGAGTAGTAATGTGCGGCGGCGAGTAGCAATGTGCGGCGGCGTCTGGTACGACGTCGCGTCGCATGATCAGCAGTATGACGGGTTTTGGTGATGCCGCACTCGATGCGGGCGAGGTGCGATATCTCGCGGAGGTTAAGAGCGTCAACGCCCGCTTCTTCAAGCCGCTCGTCCGCCTGCCGGACGCAGCCTCGCCGTTGGAGACGGAAGTCGAGCAGTTGCTACGCAGACGTTGCGGCCGGGGCAGCGTCGTCTGCAACGTTCGCCTGCGTCTGCCGGAAGAGGAAGCGGCAGGGCACCCGACGCACGCGCCGCGGGTCGACGTCGCAGTGCTGCAGTCGTACCTGAAGCAGCTCGTCGCCGCCGGGTTCGAAGAGCCGGCGCCCGCAACATTGCTGGGCCTGCCGGGGACGATTCGGACGCACGACGAGGTCGAGCCGGCCGAGCCGGAGGCGGCAGCGCACCGCGGGCCGGTCCTGGACGTCGTCGCCCGCGCGGTCGACGGCCTGCTGGCGATGCGGCGGGAGCCACATCACCGACCGCGCACCCGGCGTCGTCCGCCAGTACCACACGCGGCTCGTCGAGCGGGCCAACGAGCTCCTCGCGGGCAGCGGCGTGACAATCGCCCGCGAGGATCTGGCCAAGGAGGTCGCGTTGTTCGCCGATCGCAGCGACATCAGCGAGGAGCTGTCGCGTCTGGCCCACCACGTCGAGCAATTTCGCGAGGCCTGCGACTGCGACGATGACGCCGATCCCGTCGGGCGGAAGCTCGACTTCATCGCCCAGGAGATGCTCCGCGAGGCCAACACGATCGCCAGCAAGGCCAACGACGCCGACATCGGCGGGCGCATCGTGGAGGTCAAGGGGGCGATCGACCGGCTGAAAGAGCAGGTCCAGAACGTCGAATAGCCGCGCCGGCTTTGGCCTACTCTGCAGCAAGATGCCCGGCCTCCTGATCGTCCTGTGCGGCCCGAGCGGCGTCGGCAAAAGCACCCTCAGCAAGCGGCTCAGCGAAGAAGCGGACGTCGTCTACGTCCCGGCCGTCACCACCCGCACCCGACGCCCCGGCGACGAGAAGGGCAAGGCCTACGACTACGTCGACGAGCCCGAGTTCTTCCGCCGCCTCGATGCGGGCGAGTTTCTTGAGTATGCGCAGAATTACGACGAGTACTACGCGACGCCGCGTGAGCCGGCACTGGGTCTGTTGACGCAGGATCAGGACGTGCTGCTCGAGATCGACGTGCAGGGAGCCTTGCAGGTCCGATACCATTATCCGTCGGCCTTGCTGATTTTCATCCTGCCGCCGGATGAGGCGACGCTGGAACACCGGCTCGTCACGCGCGGCCGCGACGAGCCGCACCAGATCGCCAAACGGTTCCGCGCCGCCCGCCGCGAGATCCACATGGCCAAAGGCTGCCGCGCGTTCGACAGCATGGTCGTCAACGACGACCTCGACCAGGCGATGTCGGACCTCCGCAAGCTCCTGCGGCACCGCCGATCAGTCGCCGCCGAGCAGGCGTAGCGCCTACCATGGACGTTCCCCATGATCGAGGCACTCAAGAGCGACGAAATCGTCACCAAGGTCGGCGGCCGGTTCCGCCTCACGTCACTGATTCAGAAGCGCCGCGTCGAATTGATGCGGGGCGGACGCGCCTTGATCGAGCGCAAGGCCGGCATGACGGACATGGAGGTCGTGATCGAGGAGATCCTGCAGGACAAGATCACCGCAGAGGTCGTCCAGGGCGACGCCGCCGCGGAGGCTTGAGTCGCCGTCGCGCCGGCTCTTGTCGACTGGAACCCTTGCCCTTCCCCGCGATAGGGGAATATGTCTCGATGCGTCGCGAGGACAAGTAGCCATGGTCTCCTGCCGATGATTCGGTTGGGGCTGTTCGCTGCGTGTCTGCCATGTCCATCCATTACCCGTCTATCCCGGAACTGACCGAAGTCTCGCCCGCGCCCGAGCGGTTGACGGGACCGGCCGGCGAGACGACCGACAGCAGCATCACCTCCGCTTGCTGCGAGGCAGCCAAGGATCTGGCCGAGAGCGACGTACTTGATGTCGGCGTCGTGGGCACCTCGGACGGGCCGCACGCGATCACCTGCAGCACCGGCGGCGAGACGGGCGTCCCGCTGCTCGACATCACCTCTGCCTTGCCCGACGCACTGCAAGCCGCCTCCGCTGAACGGCTGCCGGAACCGGTGAAGCACGCGACGGAGGGCACGGCGCGGGTCGTCGCCACCGTCTCGCACTGCGGTCAAGTTGCGGCATACGCGGTCGTCCGGCCGCAAGTGCAGACGCGTGATCCACGCCTCCTCGGCCGCCTCGACGGCCTCGCCGCGCACGCCGCCGCCGTCGCTGAAAGCCGGCGACTTCTCGCCGAATCCGAAGCACTCGTCGGCGGCCTGCTCCGCTCGCTCGTCACGGCCGTCGACGCCAAGGACCCGTACACCTGCGGCCACAGCGTCCGCGTCGCGCTCTTCGCCGTCCGCCTGGCCCAGGAAATCGGCTTCACGCCCGAAGCTCGTCAACGCCTCTATCTCGCCGGCCTGCTGCACGACGTCGGCAAGATCGGCGTGCCCGATGCCGTCCTTCGCAAGCCCGGCCGACTGACCGAGGACGAGTTCGATCAGGTCCGCCTGCACCCGGCGACCGGGCACCGCATCCTGGCCGTCGTGCCGCAGGTCGCCGATGCCTTGCCGGCGGTGCTGCACCACCACGAACGGTGGGACGGTCGCGGCTACCCGGACGGGCTCGCCGGCGACGCTTCGCCGCTGATTGCCCGCATCATGTCCGTCGCCGATGCATTCGATGCGATGACGAGCAGCC
>CAYQCT010000196.1:0-5381 GCA_964416015.1 uncultured Tepidisphaerales bacterium | reverse complement strand
GGGATCGTAAAGCCCAGGTGCGTCAGGTTGAACAGCGTCGACTCGCTGACCGCGTGGGCTCCATCCTCGTTGCCCGTGACGACGCAGCCGGCCACCTTGCCGAAGAACGGCGTCTGGCCCTTGTCATCCGTCTGGCTCATCGAGCCGTCGAGGCGTTCGAGAACGCGCTGCAGGACGCTGCCACGGTGACCGAGCCAGACAGGCGTGGCGGGCACGAAGATGTCGCACGCCTTGATCTTCTCGTACAGCGACGGAAAGTCGTCACCACCTTCACCATCGCCCTGCTTGTCGGGCGTTACGCCGGGTGGGACGTTCAGGTCCGCCACCCGGACCGTCTCGACCGTGACGCCGCGTTCGCGGAAGAGGTTCGCCACCCGATCGAGCAACGCCGCCGTGTTGCTGGATTCGGAGCCGGGCTTGAGCGTGCAGTTGAGGAGCAGTGCGTTGGATGCCATGCCCGCCGCCGACGCAAACGTGGTGCCTGCCGAATATCAAAGTCTCGCCAGAAAGAGATGGCGGTCTGGCGTCGAATCTACTTCAGCGGATCGTGGCCCCAGTTCTTGAGGCTGTGCGTCCACGTCATGTCCTTCAGTTCGTCTTCCGACTTGTCCGGCCGCTGCTTCGAGTGACGATTGATATAGCCGACGACCTTCTTCATGTCGCCATAGTCGTCGTCATCGAGGTCGGCCTTCTTCTTGTCGCGGATGGCGAGGATCTTGCCGCCCATCATGTGGCCGGTCGATTCGCCGCCGTCTTCCTGATGTCGGCCGGCCTCTTTCGACTCGTCCGTTTCAAGCCATTCTTCCAGCTCTTTGGGCGACATGTTGACCTTCTCGTTGAACGACGTGTAGACGTCGTCGCGGTCTTCCTCGGGTACGTCGGGACTTGCCATGGCCATGCCGATGGGCGTTGCAACGTGGGTGCCACTACACGAAGTGTAGTGGTTTGAAGTTTCGGATACCGAAGTCACTACACGTTGTGTAGTGGCACCAGATGCCAACCGCGCTTCATGACGCCTCGGCGACGGCGTCGGCGAGTTCGTCCTTGTCCATTTTGCTGCGCCCGGAGATGTCGAGCTCCTTCGCCTTGTCGTACAACTCGTCCTTCGTCTGATCGTCCGCGTCGGCCGAGGCGTCGCTGAAGCTGTCGTGGATCGCGTGGGCCAGCTCGTCCTTGTCCATCTTGCTGCGGCCGGAAATGTCCTGCTTCCTGGTCACATCGTCCAGCTCCGACTTCGTCAGCCGTTGCAGCTGTTCGACGCTCAGCTCGCTGGCGTCGCCGTGGCTGACGAACTTGCGGGCGGCCTTGGCGGCGACGGTGTTCTCGACGTACTGCTCGGCCTCGCCACGCTTCTTGTCGTCGGCCTTCTTCTTTTCGTCCTCGCTGAGCAGGTCCCACGCCTTCTCCGGCAGGTACCGCTTATCGCCGTTGTCGGCATAAGTGTTGCCGTCCTTTGTCTGCCAGTCCTCTTCCGTCCACTGCTCGAGCGACTTCTGCGCGTCGGTCTTCTCGTCCTTGTACCCGCCGCCCTCGGCCTCGTACCGCTGGGCGAGCAACTGCGACTTGCGGGCGGACCATTGGCCCTTTTTGCCGCCCTTGTCACCGGCCATGATCTCGTCCTTGAGCTTCACACGGAGCTCGGGCTTGGTGTACTGATCCTCGTAATCTTCGGCGGTCTTGCCCATGCCGGTGGCGTTGCAACCGACGTGCCGAGCAATTCGCCGCCGCTTCCGAATGCTCGCAGAACGGGCATGGCCACGTCGCGACACCTGTGCGAAGGTTGCCAGCGTGTTGCCGCTCGCGCTCCTTGACGTCGCCGCCTTGCCGATGTGGGGCATCGTCGTCGTGATCGTGGTCGCCGCCGCGGTCATCGCTGTTGCGGGCACCTATCTCGCCGGCGTCGCCGACCGGCTGGCGGATCGCACGGGCCTCGGCGAGGCCTTGGTCGGCGCGCTGCTGCTCGGTGCGGGCACGAGCCTGCCGGGCATCCTGACGAGCGTCGTCACCGCCTGGAACGGCTACGCCCAAATGGCCGTCAGCAACGGCGTCGGCGGACTCGCGGCCCAGACGGTCTTCCTCGTCGCCGCCGATTTGGCGTACCGCAAGGTCAACCTCGAACACGCCGCCGCGAGCGTGCCGAACATCCTCAACGCGGTGCTCTTGATCGCGTTGCTCGGCCTGATCCTGATCGCGGCCGCGTTGCCCGAGGTTGCCATTCCGCTCGGATTCAGCCAGATGCACCCGATGACGCCGGTGCTGTTCATCACTTACGCGCTGGGCCTTCGCCTGAGCCACCGTGCCGGCGATGCCCCGCAGTGGAAGCCCAAGCAGACGCCCGAGACGAAGCAGGACGAGCCCGACGACGACAGCGGCGACGACTCGACCTTCGCGCTGTGGGCCAAGTTCGTCGGCCTGGTGCTCGTCCTCGGCGTGGCCGGCTTCGCGGTGGCCAAGGCGGGCGAGGGCATCGTCGACCGCACGCCGCTGGGCCAGTCGTTCGTCGGCGCCGCCTTCACCGCCGTGGCGACGAGCCTGCCCGAGCTGGTGACGAGCATCGCCGCGGTGCGACGCGGGGCTTTGACCCTCGCCGTCGGCAACATCATCGGCGGCAACGCGTTCGACACGCTCTTCGTCGGCAGTGCCGATATCGCCTACCGCCCCGGCAGCATCTACCACGCCGTCGACGGCGGCCTCGGCGCGCAGGAGTCGTTCCTCATCGGCGTGACGGTCCTGATGACCGCCATCCTCACCAGCGGCCTCGTCGCCCGCGAGAAGAAAGGGGCCGGCAACATCGGCTTCGAAAGCGTGCTCATGCTCGTCATCTACGTCGGCACGCTCGTTGCGTTGGCGACGGCCTTCTGATGTTCGCCGCCTTCCGTAAGACCACCCGTTCCTGGCTCAACAGCCGCTGGATGTTCACGTCGCTGGGCGTGGCGTCGTTCCTCGAGTCGATCATCGTGCCGATCCCGCTCGAGGCGGTGCTCGTGCCGCTGATGCAGAAACGACGTGACTGCCTCTGGCGACTGGCCCTGATCGCGTTGTTCGGCTGCATCGCCGGGGCGGTGGTGGGCTACTACGTTGGCTACCTTTTCATGGAAACCGTCGGGCTCTGGTTTGTCGAACAGACGGGTCAGCAAGACACGCTCGACCGTGCCAAAGGCCTGATGGACCGCCAGGGCTTTTGGTTCATCCTGGCGGTGAGCGTTTTGCCGATCCCGTTCCAGATCGCCATGCTCGCGGCCGGCGCGACGAAGTACCCGTGCTCTGGTTCCTGCTCGCCACACTCATCTCCCGCAGCATCCGCTACTTCGGCTTGGCCTTCATCGTCTGGAAGTTCGGCGACAAGGCGGAGGCCTTCATCAAGAAGCACAAGTGGACGTCGGTCATCCTCGCCATCGCCCTGATCGCCACCTTCTGGCTCGGCAGCCGACTCCTGGCTTCCCCTTAAATCGCATCTTCGCAACAAGAAGCCGAATGGCCCATCAAGTCCTGAAACTCAATCAAACAACCGGAGCGGCCTCTCGACCGCTCCGGCACTCGCTAGTCGATACTCGCGAGTCGGTCCTTCCGCCTCACGCCGCCAGCCGTGCCTGGCCGCCGGGGAGGTTCGTGCTGATCGCGTCGGCCAGCGGCCCGACCTCGCCGCGGCCGTTGTAGTAGTTGGCCGTGATCCAAATGGTCGCTCCCGCCGGCACGTCGGTCGGGGTCGCGATGACGTGCCCCATCCGCGTCGCCTGCCCGGCGTGTGTCCAGCCGCCGATGTGCGTCGGGACGGTGTCGGAGACGGCGTAGTAGACGTTCATGCCACTGATGCCCGCCGGCTTGCCCGCCCGGCCGTCCTCGCGACGAATCTTGATCGCCACCATGTGACGCTGAGTTTGCGTGATCGTCACCACCGGCTCCTCCGTGGGCGTCGGCCGCTCGGTCCGCGTGCGATCAGGCACCGTGATGTCCAGTTGCCGCCGCTGATCATCGGTGGTCTGCGGGAAGGCCTGCACCTGCTTGACGAGGCTGCGGAGGCTCCGCTTCAGCGTGGCCAGATCTTCCCGTTGCCGTTCGATGGAGATCCGCGTGCGTGTCAGCGGGTCGGACGCGGCATCAACGGATGCCTTGGCCCGGTCAACGGTGGTCGACAGGTCCGACAAGGCTTGATCGCTAAGGCCGATGTCCTCCTTCAAAAGCGTCGCGTTGCGGAGGAAGGCGACCGCCCATTCAATCAGGTCGGCGATACGGGTCGGCAGGTAGTCGGTTCGGCTGGGCATGGCTGTGGTTGCAAGAGGTCTTCGGGTAGGAAACGGGAATCTGTCACCAGCCACACGGCCGCGACCTGCCCGTCTGCACCCGTCATCGACAAGGCACACCGCCCAGTTGATGCGCTGAAAAAGATCGCACGATTATCGCCACCCGCAGTGCCGCGACTCCGGCGCCACTGCATCTTTGCAGTGTCTCCGCCGGACTACGCAAAGTTATTAACCCCCATGCCGCGGCAAGACGCGTCGCACGCGAACGGGTTGTTCGCATCGGGTAAGGGTCGGCGGTAGACTCGTCCACGATGTCGCTGGGGGTCATCTCGCCCAATCTCAAGCGGACCGGCGCGTACTACACGGCCGACGCGGTCGCCGACTTCCTCGTCCGCTGGGTCGTCCGCGAGCCGACGGACCGCGTCCTCGACCCGAGCTTCGGCGGCGGTGTCTTCCTCAAAGCCGCCGCCATCCGCATCAGCGACAATGAGGGCGATCCGGCCATGTCGGTCCACGGCGTCGAGCTCGATCCCGACGTGCATCGGGAGGTCGTCCGTCGCCTCGCCCCGGACGTCGCACCCGATCACCTGACGCGGGCCGACTTCTTCTCTTTAGACGGTGCGTCGACCTACGACGCCGTCGTCGGCAACCCGCCCTTCGTTCGCTACCAGTCGTTCAACGGTGCCGCTCGCGATGCCGCCATGCGACGAGTCGCCGAGCAGGGGCTGTCGCTGCCGAAGCTCGCGAGCCTCTGGGCACCGTTCGTCATCCACGCCACCGCGATGCTCCGGCCCGGCGGCCGATTGGCGATGGTCCTGCCGATGGAGATGTTCCACGCCGCCTACGGCCGACCGGTCCTGCATCACCTCCGCGATCGCTTCGCCACCCTCGGCGTCCTCACGTTCAAGACCCGCCTCTTCCCGGACCTCTCGCAGGACTGCGTCCTCCTGCTCGCCGACGGCTTCGGCCAGAACGACGCCGACGCCGCGATCCACTGGCGCGACCTCAACGGCCCCGGCGACCTGCCGACGCTCGACGCGTCCTCGCCCGTCGTCGCGCGCTCCCGCTGCCTCGACGCCGACGCCCTCGCCGACGGCCGACGCCTCATCGAGCAGTTCATCCCGCAGCCCGCCCGCGACC
>CAYQCT010000195.1:5056-5432 GCA_964416015.1 uncultured Tepidisphaerales bacterium | reverse complement strand
CTCCGAATCGATTTCGAAGACGTAGTTCTCGCGGCTGTCGTCGTGCCCGGGCTGGCCCGGCGGAATGGCGGGATCGCCGGGAATGAGCAACTGACCACTGGCAAACAGCGGCGCCGCCGAGGCGGAGGCGGCGAGCAGGCACGTCGTGCCGAGGCTCGCAAGAAGAAGATGGGAAGAACGATGGTGCATTTCTGCGACTCCGGGTGAGGAAGGGGAGCCGGCGGCGTGAGCGCGAACGCAGCTTCAAGTAAGCTGAATCCGGCCCGCCGCCGGCGGGAAGGGGTGGGGGTGAAGGGTCGGCCGTCGTTTCTTGACGGAGAGGCGGCCGCCCGAGGCGGGCTCGCGGGCCACACGGATCGCGGGCCTCGTTTCGTTT
>CAYQCT010000195.1:0-5046 GCA_964416015.1 uncultured Tepidisphaerales bacterium | reverse complement strand
ACCGTGGCGAGCGTGAAGGAACTTCGTCCGTCGCGTCCCGAAGCCGCGGCACGACGTGCCGCCGGGCGGAGATGCAACGGTCACCGATGACCCAATGTCTTCGTTGGCTCGTCCAGCGGCACGTCGTGCCGCGGCTGACGGAGACTCGGGTTCTCGATCGAAGTCAATTGACGCTCGCAGACGCCCGGGCGGCGAACGGTCTCTGCATGTTGCAGCGACGCGGCCAGGCCGCTCGATCAGACGACCGGCGGTGCCCGCGGCGACGCCGGCGCGGCACGAACATCGAGCGGCAGGTGAACGACCTCTGCCCGGAACACAACTTCTGGCGACGCGACGTCGTACGCCACCCACGCCATCGCCCCCGTCGGCACCGCCCCGGCCACGCCGAGGCTGCCGACGATCTGACACGTCTGGCAAGGCAGCTCCGGCTCTCCCGGCTCAGGCCCGCCGTCCTGGCCGTCGTGGTGGTGGTGCCCGTCGTGATGACAAACCTCCGCCGTCACGTCTGCAGCCTGCTGTTGCTCGCTATGCGCCACCGCCGTGTGCAGAACGAACAGCCCCGGCAGACACGCATAGAAGACGGCCAACAGCAACCCGACACAGCTTGTCCTGCCGAAGCCGCGCACCGCGATTGTCCGACAGGATCGACTGAGTGACGGGGGCGAAGATGGACGCGGGCGGCTTTGCATCTCGACGCGGTGGGCGACGGTACACCGCCCCGACTTCCCCGTCGAGCCCCACCCTTGGCTGCCGTCTTCGTCTCCACCGTCTCCGTCGCCCGCCGACGTCCACTCTCGTCCGACACGCTGCGAAGATCACGACGCCCAACTCGTCCGTCGCGAAAGGCGGAACGCAACGCGATCGGCGTAACGCCAGTCGTGCGTCGTCGAACCACGGAAAGATGCCCTCGCCTGGCGGCCATCAAACCCCGAGCGGGCGGCGGGCGAAGCGGCTCATTTGTAAAGACCGCCGCTACAGGCGCTTACCCCCGTTGCGGCACCGTCGCCGATTTATATCGCTTCAACGGCTTGTGTCGGTTCCGTGATCCTGCTACGCTTCCCCGCGGGAGAGAGGCCTTGTTCGAGCCGCCGGCTCACCACCCGTTGAGGAGCGGGTACGGCGGCACGAACGACCTTGTGAAGGAGGATCCCGTCTTGCAGTCCACGCAACCCGTCTCGCAGCCGGCACGCTTGTGCCTCGCGCTACCTCCGCCCTTGAGCGGCTGAATTGATCAACAACTCTGCCGACTCCCGCTGCGTCATGTCGTGACGCAGCAGGATGTCTGCTGAATGCCGACAGGGGGGCGTTCGGAGCGTGTGCGTCAAGCCACGCGTCCGTTCTGCAACGTGGGTTCGTCTTCTCGGTGCGGCGAGGCCGATCCGCCTCGATCCGTGCCGTTTCCTTCTCCTGCGCGGCCTCGCCACCACCACGTCCTGCGACGCCGTCGTCTGCGAATTCCCTGTCTTATCCCGAAAGTGTTCCGATGCCTTCCGACCGTTCAACCACCCTCGCTGCCGACGCTCGACAGCACCTCGACCGCGCCGCGTTCGAGACGCTGGAGAACCGGCGTTTGCTGAGTACGACGTACTACGTCGACCCGACCGGCAGCGACGCCAACGCCGGCACGAGCCTGTCGAGCCCGTTGCAGACAATCCAGGCTGCGGCCGACGTGGCCGATGATGGCGACACCGTGCTCATCCGCGGCGGCACGTACCGCGAGGAAATCCGTCCGGCCAACTCCGGTAGTGCTGGCCAGCCGATTACGTTCAAGGCGTACAACAGCGAGGACGTCATCATCACCGGGACCAACGAAGTCACCGGCACCTGGTCCAAGTGGAAGGACGTGAGCGGCGGCGACGTCTACCGAGCCAACGCCACCTCCTCCCTGCCCGTCGGCCAGGTGCAGGTGCTCGTCAACGGCGACCACGGCTCCGAGGCCCGCTGGGTCGACGAGGGCGACCGCCTCATGCCCAACTTCCTGGGGGCCAACGCCACCGTCGAACGACGCCCGGACGACGGCAGCGGCTTTGCCATCTTCCGCATCTTCGACTCGGCCCTGAATGACCAACCGACCGACCGCTGGATCGGAGCAACGCTGGGGGCTCACCTGTACGAACCAAAGCCCATCACCGCGACCATCACCGGCGCCGGCGGTGCATCGGGCGGTAAGAACGCGTACCTCGAGGCCAAACTCGACCTGAAGGATTGGTTCATCCTCACCGGTAGCAGTGCCGACTACTGGTTCTACGTCGTCGGCGACAAGGACGCTCTTTCGACCGCCGGCGAGTGGCACTACGAGCACGGCGAGCAGATGGTCTACGTGACCGTGCCCGAAGGGGAAACGCCCGCCGACGATCTCGTCGAAATCAAGGACCGCACGTACGCGTTCGACCTAACCGATCGCAGTCACATCACGATCGAGGACGTTGACATCGTTGGGGCACGCGTGACGACGGCCCGCGATCTGAGCCGCACCGACCCGGCCAACTACGGCACCGAATCGACGAACATCACGATCGACTCGGTCGACTTCCGCGAATTCGACTACATCAGCAAGTTCACTACCGGCGGCTCGATCTGGGCGCAGGATCCGCGTGTCAGCGGCATCGTCTTGGCGGGTTCGGACAACACGATCCAGAACAGCACGCTTATCGGGTCGTCGGGCAACGGCGTCTTCCTCGGCCTCGGCTCGAACAACCGCGCCCTCAACAACTACATCACTCAAGTCGGCTGGATGGGTCTGGGCGCAGCCATCGTCAACGGCACGAGCGACCAGGACGACGCGCTCGACGAGACGACAGGCAACTACAACCTCTACGGCGAAAACGCCTACAACACGATCGACTACGTCGGCAATATCGGCATCGGCATGAGCGGCATCCGTGGCGGATCGATCCATCACAACTTCGTCAATCGCACCGTCACCCGCAGCGACGACCAAGGCGCGATCTACGGCTGGAACACCGACGGCAACCGCCTTGAGATCTACAACAATGTCGTCACGAACGTAACCAAGCAAGGCACAATCGAGGCCTACGGCTCGTCGACCGTCAACCGCGGCCTGTACATGGACACGCGGATGCGCAACGTTGTCATGCACGGCAACATCATCGAAGAAACGGTCAACTTCGGCAGCGTCCAGCCCAAGTTCCCGGTCCGCGAGTGGCACCGCTACTTCTTCAACAACACGCTCGACGGCGACATTCAGTCCACGTTCCAGGGATCGGGCGACATCAGCGAGCACGGTGCCTACTCCTGGCTCGTCAACAACATTCTCGAAGACGGCCGCGGCAGCTTGGCGACGAGCTGGCCTGGACAGGTCAGCCGCAACAACGTCTCGAATGCCGACTACGTCAATCGCGGCGGCGACGACTACCGCCTCCGGGATACGAGCCGCAACCAGAACGACCTGATCGACGAGGGCGAGATCATCAGCCCCTACACGAACGGCTTCAACGGCTCGGCTCCGGATATCGGAGCGATCGAGTACGGCGACAGCCCGCTGCGTGACCGCGTCGGTTTCGGCAACATGCCCGACATCGCTGCCGTGAAGAGCCAGGAGCTGACCGTCGCCGCCTCGGCCGCGACCTTCGTGCGGGAAGAGCAGCCGAACACGGTGCAGAGTGCCTCCCCGTACCTGCTGCAGCGAAGCGGCCGCGACCTCGTCACTGGTGCCGACGAGGGCAACCGAGCCAACATTCTCGTCAAGTTCGACGTCCCGAGCCTCGCCGGCAAAATCGTCCGCAATGTGCGTCTCGTCATGACCGAGAGCGGCAACCTGAGTGCCGGAGACACCGGCTTCCGCATTCACCAGATCACCGACGGCACGTTCGATCCGAACAGCATCACCTGGAACGCAGCTCAGAACCTCAACCTCGCCGAGCGAACGGTCGGCTCCTACTCGCCCGGCGTTCACGGCGACACGGCGGTCAACGGCCGCGTGCCGTGGGACACGAGCATCGGTGAGGGGGCGGAGCTCGACGTTCGCATCGAACGCGTCGCCCTGGCCGACGGCGGCGACGACTCGTACGCCTTCCTGCTCCAGGCACAAGACCTCAACTACGACGACGGCCGCTTCGGCTTCGTCGGCACCGGGGCCAACGCGCCGCGGCTCGTCATCGAGTACGTCGACGCGCCCGCCGCCGGGAACGACGCGCCGACCAGCATCAGCCTCAACAGCTCAACCGTCGACGAAGCCCAACCCGTCGGCACCGTCGTCGGCTCGCTCTTCACGAACGATCCCGATGCCGGCGACACCCACACCTACACGATCGTCGGCGGCGATACGGCTGCCTTCTCGATTGATGGCAACGAACTCAAGACGGCTCAAGTCTTCGACATCGACACCAAGAGCAGCTACAGCGTCACGATCCGCTCGACCGACTTAGGCGGCCTGAGCATCGACGAGACGTTCGGCATCACCGTGGCCGAGGACATCGACTTCAGCGTCAGCGTCAACGGTACCGCCACGACCTTGCCCGACCCCGTCAGCTACGGCAGCGTCCAAGACGGCCAGGATGGTGACTCGACCTCGTTCGAGCTGCTGAGTGGCGGCAGTGACCTGCGCCTGCAGGGCAACGCCTGGAAGATGACGGACCTGACTTACACCGTCACGGCCGACACCGTCCTGCAGTTCACGGTCAATGCCGCCGACGCCGGCGAAATCCTGGGCATCAGCCTCGACAACGACAGCGATCCGACCAACGGCCGGCGGGCCTTCATGGTCGGCGGCAGCGACCACTCGGGCACCAGCCACACGAGCTGGAGCTGGCGTCTGTCGCCGGAGTACACCGCCGGCAGCGGCGACGTGACCTACACCGTGCCCGTCGGCGACTACTTCACCGGCGGCGTCACCAAGCTCGGCTTCATCGCCGACGACGACGCCGGAAGCGGCAGCAGCGACGTCACGTTCAGCGACATCTCGATCTACGAAGACACGGGCATCACCCCGCCGCCCACCGGCGGAACGGGCAGCCTGCCGTGGAGCGAGTCCTTCGCCGGCCTGGCCGACGGAGCGACCAGCGACACCGGCACCACCGCCTGGTC
>CAYQCT010000194.1:0-5477 GCA_964416015.1 uncultured Tepidisphaerales bacterium | reverse complement strand
CATCTGGGCCAGGCCCTCGACGATCGCCGTCTTGCCCACGCCGGCCTCGCCGAGGAGGACCGGGTTGTTCTTCTGCCGACGGCACAGGATCTGGATGACCCGCTCGATCTCCTCGCTGCGGCCGATGACCGGATCGAGCTGATTTTCCTTGGCCAGCTCCGTCAGGTCGCGGCCGAACGCGTCGAGCGCGGGCGTCTGACTTTTGCCCTTCTTGCCCTTGCGTCCCTCGGACCCGCCGCCGCCTGCGGTGACGGTTTCCTCCTCGTCTTCGCCTTCGACGCCCGCGCCGAGCAGGTTCAGCACCTCCTCGCGGACCTCTTCGAGCTTCAGGCCGAGGTTCATCAGCACCTGGGCGGCCACGCCGTCGTGCTCCCGCAGCAGGCCAAGCAGAAGGTGCTCGGTGCCGACGTAGTTGTGGTTGAGGTTGCGAGCTTCTTCGATGGCGTACTCGATGACCTTTTTGGCCCGCGGGGTTTGCGGGAGCTTGCCCATCGTGACCATCTCCGGGCCGGACTTCACGAGCTTCTCGACTTCGACGCGGACCTTGCGGAGGTCGACGTCGAGGTTTTTCAGCACGTTGGCGCCGACGCCACTGCCTTCTTTGACAAGGCCAAGCAGGATGTGCTCGGTGCCGATGTATTCGTGGTTGAAACGCTGCGCCTCTTGGTTGGCCAGGGCCATGACCTTTCGGGCGCGGTCGGTGAATCGTTCGAACATGGTGGTTGGTTACCCTTCGCGTGTTGATCGGTTGCACACCCCGGAACCGGTCGCCGCAGCGGCCGATAAGGGGCGGCGAAGAACTATACGTCCGTGGGGCCACGGATGGTCGCGGGTTGCCCATCATCACGCCGAGACGCGTCGTATAGTCGGATCATGTCGCAGGTGCTTGTAGCCCCGCCGCCGTCGAAGCAGCCTGATCGTGCCCACACGCCGATGGCCGAGGACGTGTATGACGATGGCACCGGGCCCATCTTCGAGATCGTAAATGGGGAACGAGTGGAAAAGCCGATGATCCTGAAGTCAACGTGGGTCGGGTCGAGGCTGATGCGACGCATTGGCAACCATCTGGAAGAACACGATCAAATCGACAGTGTCGCGTGCGAGCCGTTCATTGTCTGCTTTCAATGGAACCCGAAGCTGAAGCGCAGGCCAGACGTTGCCTATTGGCGGGAAGAGCATTGGCCGCGCGAAATGTCAGACCGCGGCGAGATCGCAGCAGCTCCGGCGTGGGCGGTGGAGGTACTCTCGCCCCACGACAACGCCGCCGACCTGAACGTCAAGCTCGACGAATACTTCCGCGCCGGCGTCGAGCTTGCCTGGATCGTCGACCCGCAGACACGCATCGTCCACACCGAGCAGCCGAACGGGGCGGGCCACACCTATCGCGAGGGCGAGAAAGTCTCCGCCGCCCCGGTTCTGCCGCAATTCAATGTCGCCGTGGCCGACCTGTTCCCGGCCAAGTCGCCGGCAGCCGCGGGCGGTTGAGCCGCGTCTCCCATAGGCTGACGCCGTCGTGGCAGATCCTGTCGAGAAACCTTCGCCCGAGGAGCTGGCGTACGAGCCGGTGAAGCCCGCGGCCGACGAGGCCGTGCCGTATGCGCGGACGCTCGTCACCGGCTTTCTCATGGGCACCGCGAACCTCGTGCCGGGCCTGTCGGGCGGCACGATGGTGCTGGCGACGGGCTTGTACGACCGCTTCGTCGTCGCAACGGCCGACATCACCCGCCTGCACCTGCGGCGGGCGTCGGTGCTGTTCATCGTCCTGCTCTTCGGTGCCAAATTCGCCGCGATGGGCCTGCTGGGCGAGACCGTGGCCGAAACCGTCGCGGCGTACCGGACGATCGCCTACGCCTTGTTCCTCGGCATGACGCTGGCCGGGACGCCGATCCTGTGGAAGACGATCCGCACCGCGGCCGGCGGGAAGGTGCCGGCGATCACGTGGCCGTGGGCGGCGTTGGGCGTCGCGATGATGGTCGCGTTGGCCTTCGTGCCCGGCGAGGACAAGGCCCAGCATTCCGCAGCGGCGGTCGACGCGGGCGTGCTGGACGTCGAAGGCGAGGAACCGTCGGCGACGCCCGACTACGTGCCGACGCAGAACATCCCGCTCGACACGGCCGTCGGTGCGGCGGCGTACGCGGCGATGGTTCTGCCGGGCGTCAGCGGCGGGACAATCAAGCTCGCACTGGGCCGGTACGAGCCGACCGTCTGGGCCATCGGCCAGGCGGGCAACTTCGTGAATCCTGCCGTCGAGGCCGCCCCGACCGGTCAGTGGCTGCCGATCCTGCTGCCGTACACGCTGGGTGCGATCGTGGGCCTGGTTGCGGTAAGCAACGCCCTCAAGTGGCTGCTGCGTCGGCATCCGGTGGCAACGGGCGCGGTCCTGCTCGGCGTCTTGTGGGGCAGCGTCGTGCCGGTCTGGCCCTTCACGAGCGAGACGACCCCACTCGGCTACCTCGCCGGCGTCGGGGCCGCCCTGCTCGGCTACGCCCTGATCTGGACGATCGCCCGCCTGACGCCGGACAAGCCCAAGAAACGCGCCGCGGCATGAGGTCTATGCTGGCCGCCCCCGGAGAGGTGCCCGAGTGGCTGAAGGGGCAGCACTGGAAATGCTGTGTGCGGTTTTCCGTACCGGGGGTTCGAATCCCCCCCTCTCCGCTGTCAAAAGAACTCCCGGCAGAACGGCAATCCGCCGGTGGCGAAGGCGTCGAGCAGGGGCAGCACGGACGCATCGTCGCACGTCGCCAAGCCGTGCGTGGCGGCCCAGGCGGCCTTGAGCTCGCCGAGCACGATCGGGGCCCAGACCTTGTCGGCGCACTCGAACTGCGGCGTGGCATCGCTCATTGTTGCAGCCAGGCGGCCGTCGGCGAAGGAAAGTTGCAGCGTCGTCGCGTGGCCTTCGGATTCGTGGACGCGCACCACAACGCTGCCCTCGCCCAAGATCGGCAGGCCGTCGAGGACCGCGACGTGGTCGAGCAGGCGAACCTGGTTGCGGGCGGCGACGACCACCTCCGCGTGCGGGTGTTCAACCCCGCGGTGCGGCAGTTGCGTCTCGCGGAGCAGCAGGTGGATCGGGCGATCCGCGGGCGTGGCGAACTCGACGTGGCCGTACTGGTCGCGGAGCGTTGCCAGGAAGTGCAGCTGACGCATGAAGCCGTCGGGCGTGTCGAAGATCATGTGCATCGCCTGCAAGCCGGCGTTGCCCTGTTTGCCGACGGGCCGCGTGCCGAGCCAGCCGCGGACGGAGCCGTCGGGGCGGTAGTCGGCGAAGACGTAGCCGTTGTCGGCGTAGTAGTCGACCCAGTGCCGCATCCCGGCCTGATCGGCGTCGGGAAAGGCGACGTCGCCGTGGCCGAGGCGGGCGTGCTCGAACTGACTCGTGCGACTTGCCGAAAGCTTCGCGACCGCCGCTTCGTCGTCCGGCTCGACGAAGCAGAACGAGTCGACCGGCTCACGCGGCAGGATCGACGTCGGCACCGTCCACAGCGCCCGCCGCTCGCAGAGGCCGTAGCCGAAGGTTTCGTAGTAGCTGGCACGGAACGGCAAGAGAGCCGAGGCGACCTCGCCGCGTTCGCGGGCTATCTCGATCATCTTCCACATGACTTTGCTCGCCACGCCGCCCTGCCGGCGGGCGTCGAGCGTCGTGCCCACCCAGGCGACGCCCTGGCACGGCACGACCTTGCCACGGACGTTGAGGCGGCCGCGCATGCTGGTCGCGGTGGCGACGTCTCGACCGTCGAGCGTGGCGACAAGGACGTCCTCCAACGCATTGCGTTCGCCTTGGCCCGACTTCTGCATCGCGGGCTCGTCGGCGTAGCTGCCGCGGTAGCACCGGCTTCGCAGCCGGGCGACGCGGTCGGCGTCGCCTGACGTGGCGGGCTGGATGGACAGAGACGGCATCGAAGTCGGATCGGCGGGCACGGGCCGATATGCTGCCGTCGGCGACGCGTGCGCGTCAACCGCGATTGCACGGCGGTTCGCTGCTGCGTGTGAAGTCGCTTCTCGCCTGGGCCGATGCAGGCTGGCGGGCCGACCGCCCGAATCGCGTAGGACCAAGCCCGACCGATGACCCGCCGCCTTATGGAAACCGCCAACAACGGGACCAACTCGAACGGCAAGGCTTTTGCGGGATTCGGTGCCGCGACGAATGAGGCCGCATCGGATACGGTGCACGTGTCGCGTATGTCCGACGCCGCTGCCCAACCTTCGGATTCCGGGATCACACGCCACGACCGTCGCGCTGCGGACGAGACGGGCGACGCGTTGGTCAATCATCTCAATGCCGGGCCGCGGACGCCGAACAAGCAACGCATTCCCGAACCGCGCGAGCTTCGCGAGCGGCTGGCAGTCCACATCTGCCCCTTCTGCGGCCACGGCAACGAGGACGGCCGCGGGCCCTGCGAATCGTGCGGCCTCGAAGACACCGACGCGACCCGCTCGGCCACCAGCCGACGCGTCGGCCCGTGGTTCCTGCGGCGCGAGTCGCACCCGCACGCGGCGGGCATGAAGTTCAGCGTCCTCCGCGAGCTGACCAAGCAAGGCGGCATCCAGCCGGACAGCATCGTCCGCGGGCCCAGCACGCAACACATGTGGACCTTCGCGGCCCGCTGTCGCGGCCTGGCGCACCTGTTCGGCCTCTGCTGGACCTGCAACCGCCGTCTGCCGCAGGTTCGTGAGGGCGAGAAGCCCGACGACTTCTGCCTCTACTGCGGCGCGCTCATCGAGCCGCCGAGCAACCCGGACCAGCAACTCGAAGTCGCCGAAACCGGCGAATCGATCGGTATCTCCGGCACCTCTCGCAGCAGCCAGACGACCGCCGGCAAAGGGACGCCGTCGAACAACCTGCCGGCCCGGTTGCCCGCGCGTCGACCGGTCAAAGTCAGCGGCAGTGTCGGCCGTGCCGCGGCGTATCCGGGCTCGAGCAAACGCGTCAAGGCGACCCTCGTCGACCCCGACGGCACCGACGACGCCCTGCTGACGACGAGCGACCTGGCGGCGGCGTTCTCGCTCGACGAACGGCCCGGGCCGTGGGGTCTGGTGAAGCGTCTGCCGTGGAAGGCAGCGGCGTTGATCGTCGGCACGCTGCTCGCGCTGGCCGGGGCGACGATGCTGGCGTTGGCGGCGTTGGCTCCGGAGCGGTTGCCGATGTAGCGGTGCGTCCGTCGGTGCTTATCGGCGGGGAATCCGCTGCAAAGTGAGGTCTCCGGCTCGTAGGATGATCGCCGTTGATGACGCATCCGGACCCAGGCGACGACGCCGCTTCTTCTCAGCCTGCCAACGCCGCCGGGCCGCTGTTTCCGCGGGTCGGCCGCGTCGACCGCGACCTGCTACATCGTCCGCGTCTGCTCGTAAGCGACGACCGTCTTCGCCACAATCTTGCCACGCTTCGTGCCGCCTCGCCCGACGGCATCGTCGCGGTTGTCAAGGCCGACGCCTACGGCCACGGCGCGGGCGGCGTGGTTGACGCGCTCTTCCAGGAC
>CAYQCT010000193.1:0-5616 GCA_964416015.1 uncultured Tepidisphaerales bacterium | reverse complement strand
GGGAGCCTGCTCAAGGGCTTCGGCGGGCTGCACCAGGCGGCCATCACCGATGGTGAGATCGACAAGCTGCATAAGGAGCTCATCGCCCTGGCGATCGGGCTGGCGGTCCGGTGCGAGAACTGCATTTACGCCCACACGCAGGCGGCGGTGAAGCTCGGCGCGACCCGCGAGCAGGTGATGGAAGCCGCCGGCGTCGCCGTGATGATGGGCGGCGGGCCGGTCTACACGTACCTGCCGCGGGTGACCGAAGCGCTCGACGCCCTCGAGGCTTAGCCGAAGGACTGACGCATCAGACACGTCTGAAAATTCTGTTGCAGGACCGCCGTCGGTTGGTAAGGTACCTGCGGCTGCTCACGTCGAGCAGTCGTTGCGACTCGAACCTACCTGATCGAGGCGTTTCAACTTGTGCAGCCGGGGACGTTGTGGCTTGTCACGAAGCAGGTAATTTTCTTATGACCTCTTAGACGAGAGGTCGGGGACGACAAAACAACATGCGATCAATCACTTCACGCGGCAAAGTGGCCGCCTTGGCTGCCGGAGCGGCCGTCACCGTCATTACGGCTTCGCCCCAAATGGCGTCGGCCGAAAAGATCACGTTCAACACCTCCAACGCCACGGTCGTCAATGGTGACGACCTGGCCTTTTCGGGCACCTCATTCGACGTCGTCGCCGCCGGCTACGAGTCGACCGCCTTCGACCCGCAGGACATCTTCTTCGGCGGCGATTCGGCCGAGGTCACCGTCGCCGACGCGACCGGCCTGGGCGTCGACGGGACCGGCGTGCTGATCTTCCCCGACCCCGACAACCAGATCGACGGCTTCGGCATCAACGAGTTCCTCTCGATCACCTTCTCCCAAGCCGTCCGCCTCCAGGAGATCGACCTCGGCCTGCTCGACGGCAACGACGGCATCGTCATCTACGTCGACGGCAGCCTCACGCCCGCCTTCACCGCGACCGACCTCGACGCCGGCGATTCGCCCATCACCCTCATCCCCGAACTGGCGGGCACCAACTTCCTCTTCGGCGTTGCCAGCTCCGGGCTCATCGATGCTGGAAGCAACTACAGCCTGCTCTCGGTCACCGCCGTGGTCCCGATGCCCGGGGCCAGCCTCGGCGGGCTCGCGCTGCTCGGGATGATGTCCCTGCGTCGCCGCCCGCAGGCCTGACCGGTGCTGACATCCTGACCGAACCCGAGCCGGGTCATCGCCGTGTTGTGCGACGACCCGGCTCGGCTTTCGGATCGGCACCGGTGAAGCGGGTCAAGTGCAGTGGCATGTCGGCTCATGCTGTGAGACCATGGCCGCGTGACGTCGCTCACCGCTGGTACGTACGCGAAGTTCCTCGTCACGGCCCGGCGGCACAGCCGGGTTGCGGGGGAGGCCGACGATCTGCTGCACGACGCACTCGCCGTTGCGGTCGAGCGGGGCAGGCTCGATGTCGCAGGGGTAGACGGCCCGTGGCTCAGCGGCGTGATCGCGAACCTGGCGCTGCGTCGGGCACGGGACGCGGTCCGCCGGCGAAGGCGGGAGCGGGTCGAGCGGCCTGAAAGTGCGACGCCCCCGATGCCGCCGCGGCTGCCCGACGCGAGATGGGTCCGCACGCTCCCGCCGTCGGCCCGGGTGGTGGCGACACTCGCGCTCAACGGCATGACGCCCCGCGAGATCAAGCACGTCCTGGCCCTGAGTGACGCCGCCTACCGACAGCGATTGACCAGCGTCCGTCGTGCTTACCGCTCATCAACCCTTCTTCCCCCGGATACGGAACCATCGGAGCAGGACGAGCCGTCGCTCGATCTCGGCCTGATCCGCCGGCACCTGCTCGTCGCCGCCCGTCGCCGCGGGGTCATCGGGGCTCACGACCCGGACGGAAATCTTTTCCTGATCGGCTCCTCACATCTCGACCGTTTGCGGGAACAAGCGGGTGACGCCGACGACTGATCGGCACACCTCCTCCCAAACAGAGAAATCCCATGCTCGACACCCACGGCATCACCGGCATCGTCTTCTTCGTCCGCGACCTCGACCGCACCCGCGACTTCTGGCAAGACGCGCTCGGCATCGACGTCGAGATCCGCGGCGAGGGGGACGACCGCTGGATGTATGGTGAGGCCGGCAAGACCGGCATCGTCTTCTTCCAGACCGCCGATCCGCAACCACCGATACCCGTCTTCGGCCTCGATGACGGCGGCATCGAAGCCGTCGTCGCGAAGCTCGCCGAGCGGAACGTCCAGATCGTCACGCCCGTCAGCCACGCACCGGGCGGCTGGACTGCCGACTTCACCGATCCGGACGGCACGCTCCTGAGTCTTTACCAAAGCAGCGACCGCCCCAAGTGACGCCGTGCACATCATCGGTCCGTCGCAGCCGACGATCCGACCTGGGCCTGCTCCCAGCGGCGGAGGGTGTCGGCCGTGTTGAGCAGCGACCGCGTCGTGTGGTACGACGCCTTCCAGGGGCCGGATTTGCGCTCCTCGTCGTCGACGCCCGCGGTCGCACGCCACCCGCCCGTGTCGTGATCGAACAGCTCGCGATCGATGAACCGCCACGTCCGTGCCGCCGCCGATTCGTATCTCGCCGCGGCTTCGTCGTCCCCTGAACGCCTCGCCCGGTCCGCGAAGTAGACCGCGGCGTTGAGCATCTCCGCATGCGACCACCACGACGCCCGGATCGCCGCGGCTCGGGTCGCGGTGCCGCGCTCGGCGATCGCGTCGATGTCCTGGTGCCAGCCGACCTCGAGCGTGGAGTCCATGAGGGCGCGTAACTTTCGTTCCTCCTCGGGTGTCGGGGTTTGGCCCAACGCGTCCAACGCGTCTGCGACGAGGAAGGCGGCTTCGATGTTGTGGCCGTAGCTGGTCTCGTCGGCCAGGGGTTGCCAGTCGGCGGAGAAGACCTCGTGCAGGATGCCCGGCTCGGCGTACATCGGCCCTAGGTGCAGATCGATCAGCTCTCGCAGTCGATCGGCGACGAGCGGGTCGGGCCGGGCCCGGTACAGCTCGGCGAAGGCTTCGAGCAGGTGCAAATGAGCGTTAAGGCTCTTGGTCCCGACCTCCGGTGCCAGGACCGGGTCGGCATTGCGCGGCAGGTCGTAGTGCTCCCGGTAGCCGCCGTGAGCGGCATCGTGCCCTTCCTCGTCGAGCCAGGTGAACAGCTCCATCGCGAAGTCCGCCCCCCCGCGGTCGGGCAGGGCACGCTCGACGGCGGCACCGGCGTAGATCGCGAAGGCGACGCCGTAAAGGTGCTTCTGTCCGTCCCGCAGCGGTCGGCCCCGGCGGTCGGTCTGCCAGTAAATGCCGCCCTCGGGATCGAGCATGCGCAGCCGCATGAACCGCAGCCCGTGGAGGGTGGCGGGGGCCAGCCGGGTCCGCAGTTCCGGCCGCATCCGAAGAGCCGTCGCGGCGGTCCAGGTCATCCGGGCCTGGAAGACGACCGACTTGCGATCAGACCGGGTCGGCCGGCGTCGATCATCAAACCCTTCGTGGAATCCACCGGCACGGTCGGCGCTCCGCGGGAACCACCAGTTCATGTCGTGCTTCAGCCACGCCCGCTCCACCTCGTCCGCCGTCGGAAGCTCTGCGGCACCCGACGGCCCCTGCAGCAGGAGCAATGCCGCCAGTGCGAGAACGAGTTGAGACAGGTGGCGGAACATTCCGGGAATCTACCAGATCGAACCCGACGCCGGACGCCTGCCAGGCGAGGCGACCCCGTCAAGCTCAGGCCGCAGCCAGGAAGTCGGCGACCGAGGTCATCACCGGCCGGCCGATCGAAACGGCGGTGTCGTCCTCATCGGCCAACGCCAGGTCGATCCCTCCGCCGCCGAAGAGTCGGTCGGTCGCGTCGTCCCCGGCGATGCCGCGCAGGGCGATGAAGGTGTCGACGTCGTCGCCGCCGAACAGGTCGTCCGAGCCGGCCCCGCCGAGCAGCGTGTCCTTGCCGGCCAAACCGCGGAGCGTGTCATCCCCGGCGTGGCCCAGCAGGAAGTTGCCGCCTTCGTCGCCGATGATGACGTCGTCGCCGGCCCCGCCCATCACGTCTTCGATCTCTCGGAGCACGTCGGATTCGCCCGCAGCGCCGGCGGTTCCCTGCGTGAGGTCGACGCTGACGCCGGCGGTTCGGTGCTGGAAGCTGACGGCATCGACACCCGGGCCGCCGCGAAGCACGTCGTCGCCGGTGCCGCCGATGAGGGTGTCGTCGCCGACGTCGCCTTCGAGCAGGTCGTCGCCGGTACCGCCGTCGAGGAGGTCGCCGCCGCCGTGGCCGACGAGGGTGTCGTCGCCGGCTTCGCCGTAGAGGGCGTCGCGACCGGGCGTGCCGTAGATCAGGTCGTCACCGTCGCCGCCGCGGATGACGAAGAAGCCGCCGGGCACGACGTCTGCCGGCAGCCGCACGACGTCGTCGCCACCGCCCAGGTTCATGATGACCGCTGGGGCGTCGGGCGCGATCGTAACGGTGTCGTCGCCGTCCCCGAGGTCGAGGTAGATGGCCTGGGTCGCCGTGCTGAGCGTCTGTGTTTCGCCGTTGATGGTGACGACAGCCCGGCCGTCGCCGTCGCGGGTGACGGCGACGCTATCCCCGCCGGGCAGCGGGCTGACGTGCGTCACGACGGTCCGGCCCGGCTTGTCGCCGGGCGTCTCACCCGGGCCCACGTCCTCGACGCCGATCGTGACACTCCGGGTGACATCGAGATCGCCCGCATCGACCGCACGAACCGTGAGCAGGTGGCTGGCTGCCGTCTCGAAGTCGAGCGTGGCCGTCGTCGTGACCACACCGGTGGCGGCGTCGATGGCGAACGGCCCGGCGTCGCCGGTGATGGCGTAGGTGAAGGTGTCGCTCGTGTCGGGATCGATCGCGGTCGCGGTGCCGACGACGGTGCCGACGGCCGCGTCTTCGCGAATCGGGTTGACGGCGAAGGTGATGTCGGTCGGCGGGACGTTGTCGACGTTCAAGGCGACGGGCAGACTGGTGTTGACGATTTCGATGCCGTCAGAGGTGACGAGATTGACGGTGCCGGCGCTGTCGGTCCAGATCGGGTTGCCGGCGAGGGTCGCGGTGCCGTTGCCGTGGTCGGTCAGCGTGAGCCAGCTCGGCAGGAGCAAGCCGGTGATGATCGGCGTGGTGCCGCCGAAGGGATCGCTGACGGTGATGGTCTGCGAGTAGGCGGTTCCGGCAAGGGCGTCCGGCAGCGAGGTCGTCACGAAGACGGGTGCGACGTTCTGCAGTTCGAAGGCGCCGATATCGGGCGTGCCGAAGCGAGCCTGTCCGCGGGCGTCGGTGGTGGGCGTGCCGCTGGCGGTACCAGCGTTGAGGGCCGGGCTGTCGGTCAGGAGCGAGACGGTCGGGACGGGCGGGCCGTGATCGTCAAGGGTGCCGAGGCGTGCGTCGAGGGGCGAGGCGTTGGTACCGAATTGGTTGTTACCGTTCGGGTCGTAGTTCTCGCCGCCACCGGTGAGGAGTCCCGCCGAGACGAACGAGTGCTCGACGCTGGTCCGGCCGCTGTAGGTCCAGCCGGTCATCTCGTAGCCGTCGTTGGTGCGGACGGCCTTCGTCTTGAGCGCTGCCGCGTCCGAGCCGGAGCCGGGTTCGGTGAGGCAGTAGGAGAGGAAGATATCCATCTTCAGAG
>CAYQCT010000192.1:0-5621 GCA_964416015.1 uncultured Tepidisphaerales bacterium | reverse complement strand
CGGCGCTGATGCCGATGCCTTGCTGGCCGCGGCTCATGCGGAGGCGGTGGAACTTACTGCCGTAGAGCAGGCGGCCGAAGACGTTGGGCACCTGGGCCTTGACGATGCCCGGGCCGTTGTCGCGGACGGTGACCTTGAACTTCGTCGCGTTCGTGAGCGACGGCACGCTGACTTCGCCACGATCCGAGGCTTCCGCCTCGGCATCTTCCTGCTTCTTCGCCGACTTCTTCGGCTTCACGCCGCCGTTGAGGGCTTCGATCGTGACGTGAATATCCGGCAGAATCCCCGCTTCCTCGCACGCGTCCAGGCAGTTATCGACGGCCTCCTTGATCGTCGTCAGCAGCGCCTTCCGCGGATTGTCGAAGCCGAGGAGGTGGCGGTTCTTGGCGAAGAACTCGCTGACGGCGATCTCCTTCTGCTTCGTCGCCATCGACTCGGCCGTCGCGGGCGCAGCGCGGCGGGCCGAGGCGGAGGCGTTTGCGGCGGGCGTGGATCTCGGCATGGTGCGGAAGGCAGATTCAGACGTCGGATGGGCGTGGAGCAGGTCGACGGTCGTACGCGGACCGTCCAGTAAAGTTTCGACCGGATCCGCCGCGTGACTGCAGGTTAGGATTCTGTGCGGGCATGTCAACCGATTTCCGCCACGCTTCTGCCTGCTTTCGCAGCAAGGGCTGCGGGCCCAAGTTGCATCGTCGGGGTGAATCTGCCTACTTTCGCAGCATGGACGACGCTGCCACCGCCGACGCTGCCGTGGACACGCGGATCCAGCGGGAGAAGGTCACGCTCGCCGAGGTGGCCCGTGTTTTGTCGGACACGCTCGAACTCAGTGCAGCCTTCGACGCCGCGATGCAGACGATCAGCGACCGGCTCGGCCTGCGACGCGGGACCCTGGTGCTGCTCGATGAGGCGACCGGCAAGCTACGCACCGAAGCCGCGGTTGGTCTGAGCAACGACGACATCCGCAACAACCGCTTCAGTCTCGGCGAAGGCGTCACCGGCAACGTCGTCGCGACTGGTCGGCCTCGCGTCATTGAAGACGTACGGCGCGAGCCCGACTTCCTGAATCGCACGAACCGACTCAAGCTCGACAGCCTCGCGGGCAAAACCGGCGGCGAAGATCCTCAGATTAGTTTCATCTGCGTCCCCGTCCGCGTCGGCGACCGGGCGGTCGGGGCGGTTGCCGTCGACGTGCCGTTCCGAGGTGCCGAGCGTCTGCAGGCCGATGCAGAGTTTCTCGAGATCGTCGCCGCATTTCTCAGTCAGGCGATCCAGATCAACCGGGTTGTGCTCCGCCAAAAGGACCAACTTATGGAAGAGAACCGTCGCCTCCGCAAGGATGTTCGCGGACGGTTCAAGTTCGAAAACATCATCGGCGACAGCCCGGCGATGCACGACGTCTTCGCGACCGTCGCACAAGTCGCCAACAGTCGTGCAACGGTTCTCATTCTCGGCGAAACCGGCACCGGCAAGGAAATGATCGCGAAGGCGATTCATTACAACTCGCCGCGAAAAGACAAGCCTTTCATTCGGGTGAACTGTGGCGCGTTGACTGGAACGCTTCTCGAGTCGGAGCTCTTCGGCCACGTGAAGGGAAGTTTCACCGGCGCGATCCGCGACAAGATCGGCCGGTTCGAGGCGGCGGATGGCGGGACGATCTTCCTGGACGAGATCGGCACGATGGAGCCGAGCCTGCAGGTGAAACTACTTCGCGTCCTACAGGAACGCGAGTTCGAAAAAGTCGGCGATACGGACACACAGAAGGTCGATGTCCGCGTCATCGCGGCCACCAATGTTGATTTGCAGGAAGAGGTCGCCCGCGAGACCTTCCGTGAGGACTTGTTCTACCGTCTGAATGTCGTGACGGTCTTCCTGCCACCGCTCCGAAACCGCCGGGAGGACGTGCCGACGTTGCTCGACTTCTTCCTCGATCGATTCAACAAAGAGAACGGCCGCAACCTTCGTCGAATCAACCGCGAGCTTCTGACGCTGCTGACGCGGTACCCGTGGCCGGGCAACGTTCGCGAGCTCGAGAATGCGGTGGAACGAGCCGTCGTTCTCAGCAGTGGCGAAGACTTCAACGAGGACCTTCTGCCCTTGAGCATTCGAATGTTTGCGCAGCAGCGGCGGGGCGCCTTGGCGGCGGACCAGACACTGGAGACGCTTGCCCGCACCCTCGCCGAGCGAGCGACCAGCGGCTTCGACATCGAAGAAGGTCGCATCCACGAGGCGACCATTAGCGCAGTAGAAGGTGCTCTTATCGAGCGGGCGCTCACGCGTTGTGGCAACACAAAGACCCGAGCGGCAGACTTCCTGGGGATCAATCGCAACACACTGAACAAGAAGGTGAAGGAACTCGACATCCACGCTGCGGATTGAGCAGTCGAACAAGCACCTGGCGTAGATGGCATAGCCGGAAATCTGGGTGACGGGGATGAAAGTGCGGGATGATCTGTTACATTGCAAGCAGCACCTGCTGATGCTTTCTTGCTGTACATTGATCCTGTAGTTTCATGAACGACTTCCGCGCTCGCCGCACGCATTCTGGTTCCTCCGACCTTCGTCTTGAGCCGCTCGAAGCCCGGCGGCTGCTGGCGAACGCCGCGTTCGACGCGTTGCCGGCGGATCTGCAGGAGCTGGCGGATCATCCGTTGGCGGCAGAGGCGCGGCAGCGGGTCGGCGTGGACGACGTAACGGTCGCCAGCTCCTTGGCGACGCAGGAAGTGGCCGCCGATGCGGCGAATGCTCTTGATTCCGTCAGCTACTGGACGGCACAGGACGAGGCGTCGCTTACTGCCGAAGCGACAACGACGGCCGCGGCGTTCAGCGTCGTCGCGGCCGACGTGGTGCAGCTTGCGTCGGAGCTCGACGGATCGACCATCTTTCTTCCGACACCGCACGGAGGGGCAGCGAAGTTCGCGGTGGAGCGATATGACCTGCTCTCCCCGACCGAGAGCGCCCCGCAGCTGCACGCGGTCCGGCTCCGCGGCATCGACGATCCGGCAGCGTCGGGTCGAGGCCTGCTGACGGGCACTGGCTTCGACGCGACGATCCTCTCGCCGGACGGCAACTGGCGCGTTGAGCCGCTCGACGGCCGAACCGCGGGGCCGTTGCACGTGTCGTTCTTCCGGGCGCACGTTCCGCTGACGCCCGCCCACCCGGACGACTTCGTCCACGACCACGACCACGACGACCACGATCACGAGGCGGTCGACACGCCGATCGCGAAGGCGGTCAGCGTCGACAACACCATCGAGTCGCTGCCGTACTCGTTCGGCGAAAACCGAAAGATCTTCCGCCTTGCCGTTGCGACGACGGGCGAGTGGACCAACCAGGCGGGCTCGGCCAATGCGGCGTTCAACCGGCTGGCGACGCAGGTCAACAACGTCAACGCGATCTTCTCGCGTGAGTTCAACATCGAGCTGCAGCTCGCGAGCACGACCGCGACGATCTACACCAACGCGAATAGCGACCCGTTCACCAACGGCGATCGCGGGGCGATGATCAACCAGGTGCAGGGCGTCCTCGACAGCGCCTACGGCTGCAGCGGCTACGACGTCGGCCACGTCCTCGGCACCGGCGGAGGCGGGCGGGCCCAGGTCGGGAGCGTCGGCGTCAACGGCAGCAAGGGCCGCGCCGTCACGAACTATGGCCCGTTCGACTCCCGACTCGTCCTGACCTTCGCCCACGAGCTCGGCCACCAGTTCGGCTCGCGTCACACCTTCAACTTCGTCGGCACGCAATTCGCCGACCAGCGTGCCGCCGACTTCGCCTACGAGCCCGGCTCCGGCAGCACGATCATGAGCTACGGCGGGCTCGGCCTGTCGGGCGACTTCGTCTTCGTCCGCGACGACTACTTCCACACGAAATCGATCGACCGCATCGACAGCCTCACGAGCTCCGGCGCTGCCGGCGTGGCGGCGGTTCTCGAGCCGACCGGCAACACGGCGCCGGTCCCGTTCGTGCCGCCGTCCCGGACGATCCCGGCAAACACGCCGTTCCTGCTCGAAGGCAGTGCCACCGACAGTGACGGCGACACGCTCACCTTCAACTGGGAGCAGTACGACCTGGGCGACGACGATCCGCTGGGCGTCGATGACGGCAACGGGCCGCTCTTCCGCTCGCGCGAGCCGGACTTCTCATCAAGCCGAAGTTTCCCGGAATTGCCCGACGTGCTGGCGAATCGGGAGGACGACGACGAGGTTCTGCCGCAGGTTGCCCGCCTCTTCGACCCGCTCACGTTCCGCATGACCGTCCGCGACGGCGTGGGCGGCGTCGCGGCGGATGTCGTCGATCTGCCCGTCGTCGACACCGGTGCCGCCTTCCGCGTTCTGACCGGCAACAGCGGCGGGGCCGTCGCCCGCGGCAGTGACCTGAGTGTGGCCTGGGACGTGGCCGGCACCGACGCCAACGGCATCGACGTCGCCGAGATTCGCATCGACATCTCGTACAACAACGGCAACGACTGGACCTCGCTCGCGACGACCGACAACGACGGCCAACACGTCGTCACCGTGCCGACGGACGCGCCGCTCAACTTCCAGACGCGGCTGCGTGTGGCTGCGGTCGACAACTATTTTTACGACGTCAGCGACGGCCCGATCGGGGTCGTCAACGAGATCGTCGTCGAGCCGAACCTGCCGACGTCGGTCACGGCCGGTGCGGGGACGTTCCTGTACGGCGACGAGAGCGGCATGATCTTCGACGTCGACCTCGACGTCGCCGCGGGCGGTTCGCCGGTCATCGGGCCGGACGCGGCGACCTATCGGTTCGCCTCGCCGCAGGCCGGACTGGTGCGGATCTTCGCCAACGACTTCGACCCGAGCGTCGACGTCCAGCCGGTGCTCGGGCTGTACGACGAGTCGGGTGTTTATCTGCAGGGCTCCACCGGCTCCGGCGATCAGGCCTCGCTCGCGCGGAACGTCGAGGCGGGCGAGGTGTTCCACGTCGTCGTCTCGAGCGACGACCTGACGACGCCGGCGACGCTCGACCTCGAGATTCGCACGCTGGACAACGGTGCGACACAGACGCTGTCCTTCGGCAGCCCGGGCGTCGCCGGGACGCTGAGCGAGTTGGACACGCAAGAGGAGGTTCGCTTCTTCGACTTCGTGGCTCCCGACGATGCCGCGGGTACTGGCACGGTTCGCGTCTCGCCGCTCGGCTTCGACAGCGTCGTCGCCTTGTTCGACGGCGACTTCACCGGCTTCGACGGCAACCTGCTCGCGTTCGCAGATGCCGAGGCAGGCGCGGACCAACTCAGCTTCGACGGCTTCGTGCCGGGGCAGCGGTACGTGGTGCGGGTCGGCAGCAGCGAGTTCCGCGGCGGTGCGGATCGGTTCGGCCTTGCGGTCAATCTCGACCTCGCGGCACCGACGGAACCGCCGTCGCGGCCGGACCTCTTGCCGGCCGGCGACACCGGGCTCTTCGACGATGATGACCTGACGCGGCAGGAGACGGACCTGCCGATTCGGGTTTCGGCGCAGGCGGGCGAAGTTGTTCGGCTGTTCCGCGAGTCGCCGGGCGGGAACGTCGAGGTCGGCACGCAGGCGGCGGAGTCGGACGGCACGGCAACGTTCCTCGTCTCCCGACCGGCGGGTGCGACGAGCAGCACCTACTTCGCCACG
>CAYQCT010000191.1:0-5690 GCA_964416015.1 uncultured Tepidisphaerales bacterium | reverse complement strand
GGAGCTGACGCGGTCGCGCATCGACGCGGACTTGCCGACGTAGATGACGCGGCCGCGGTCGTCCTTCATGAGGTAGACGCCCGGGTCCTTCGTCAGCCGCTTGGCCTTTTCGTTGAGCCGCTTGAGGCGGTCCTCACGCGACTCGTGCGGCGGGATCACCATGGATGCGTCTTCCTTGACTTCCGGCACGACACCACCTTGTACGAACGGCAAAGCCCCGCAGGTCGCGGCCTTGTCACCACGCGATCCGAATCGTAGATCCCAAGGTGAATGGACGTAACGCACTCTTCTTTTCGCACTCTCGCCCCTCGCTCGATGACGCAACGACCTGCCGTCTACGACGAGCGGGTCACGCCGACATCGCCTGCCGCTGCCGCGCCGCGCGGGGACGCCGTCGAGCTTTCGCCGGACGCGGGCAAGGCACCGGGCCCGACGCGGATCGAGGCGGTGCTGCCTGCCGATCGTGCTGCGGCAACCACGACGCTCGCGGCGGCGATGGCCAAGGTGCACCGCGAAGTCCTGTAGTCAGCCGTAGGGTCGATACGTGACCAAGCCGTTCGTCGACACGTTGGAGATTTACCCGAGCATCGACCTCATCGGCGGCCGCGTCGTGCGGCTGGCGCAGGGCGACTTCGGGCGAGAGACGAAGTACGACGTCGCACCAGCCGACGCCGCTAAGGCATATGCGGACGCGGGGGCAGAATGGTTGCACGTCGTCGATCTTGACGGTGCCAAGGCCGGTTCGATCCAGCAGACCGAGGCGATCCGGGCGATCGTCGAGGGGGAGCCGCGGCTGCGTGTGCAGGCAGGCGGCGGCGTGCGGGAGCGGGACGACATTCAACGGCTGCTTGATGCCGGTGTGAGCCGCGTCGTCGTCGGCACCAAGGCCGTCCGCGACTGGCCGTGGCTGTTGGAGTTATTGGAGGATGCGGACCTGCACGGCCGCCTGACGCTCGCCGTCGACGCCAAGGCCGGCCGCATCGCGACGGCGGGTTGGCAGGAATCGTCGACCGTCGCCGCCATCGACCTGACCCGGCAGACGAACGGTCTGCCGCTGGCGGCGATCCTCTACACCGACGTCGCCCGCGACGGCATGCTCACCGGCACCGACGCCGTCGGTACCGCGGAGCTCGCCGAGGCGACCGACGTTCCCGTCCTCGCCAGCGGCGGCGTCGGCAGCCTTGATGATCTTCGCCCGCTCGTTCCGACCAACATCGCCGGCGTCATCATCGGCCGCGCGATCTACGAGAAAAAGATCGACCTCGCGGCCGCCATCGCACTCGCCGGCTGACGGAGCTACGTGGTCGCGACGCCGAGCCTCTCCGTCGCCGCGTACGCCGCGATGCCACGCTCGAGGTCGAACTTCGGCACGTGGCCGATCAGCTCCTCGCATCGGCTCATGTCGGTCTCGGTGTGGTCCTGCGTGAAGTCGTACGGGTTCGGAAAATAGTCCGGCGGCAGGTCCGTGCCGAGCGTCTTGTTCAACGCCTCGACAACCTCGTTGAACGACCAGCTCCGGCCGGCACCGGCATTGACGGCGACGGCCTTGCCGGCCAGCAGGTCGCCGGATTCCGCGGCACGCCAGGCGGCGAAGTTGGCGGCGACGCAGTCGTCGACGTAGACGAAATCCCGCCGCTGCTCGCCGTGCTCGAAGATGCGCGGACGCTTGCCCTGCCGCATCTGCTTGGCGAGCTGATGGATCATGCTCGCCAGCGGCCCCTTGTGGTCCTCGCCGGGGCCGTAGGCGTTGCTGTAGCGGAGCGCGATCGGCGGGTGCTTGAGCCGGCCCGCGTGCAGTGAGGCCAGTCGCTCCTTGGCCAGCTTGCTCAGGGCGTACGCGTTCAAGGGCTCGCCGGTCGCGTCCTCACGCATCGGCACCGGGCCGCGGCCGTAGACGCTGCAGCTGCTGGCCCAGACGAGCGTGCTGCCCCACGTCGCACAGAGGTCGAGCAGGCTGCGGAACTGCTCGACGTTGTTGAGCAGAATCGTCTTCTGCGCCTGCGGCGACAGGTCGGCCGAGCCGTCGTCGCGAATCACGCCGGTGAGGCTCGCCTGGTGAAACACCACGTCGAACGGCCCAGCGTCGGCGAGCGGACGCACGTCTGTCGCCACCGGCAGCGTCAGGATCTGCGTTGCGTCTCCCGCCGCGAGCACGTCACCGAAGTTGGCGAAATGCCCGCTGGCGAAGCTGTCGGCAGCGACCACGTCGTGCCCCGCGTTCGCCAATGCGATCGCCAGCCGAGAGCCGATGAAGCCGGCACCGCCCGTGACAAGCACCCGCCGCGGCGTGGCAGGCGGGACACGATCATCGGAGGCGGCGGGCACGCCCACACGCTACCGGCCGAGGCGTCTTCGGACCACCGCACCGCCCGCCGGTGTCGGCTGCATCTTGTCCACCTTCCGCCCCACGCTCAGCCACCAGCGATCGACAAGATGGCCGGTCACTCCGCCAGAACGTCTCTCCAGTTGATTGGTCATCCACACGAGCTGCCGAGCGAGGCAGATTTTCTTCTTCGCGGCGAAGATCTATAACTTGTTGTCGTGCAGGCTCCTGATGAACCTTGTCCACAGCCGACGACTGTCGCACTCCACTTCTTCAACATGTTGAGCAACTGCGGCCTCCGCTTCGCTGTGGGGCTCGGCGAGTTCCGCACGACGAACGAGCAGCTTGCTGCTCCGTCCGATCCAGCCGCCCGTGCCGGGGCGGCTTTTTCGTTGGTGGCTCCGCATCATCCGCAGCGACTGGACGCGGCGACCGAGGCTTGACAGGCGGCTCAACATGCGGTGCCGTGCCGCCGATGCAGGGTCGTGTCCGCTCCTGCCGTCTCGCGTCACGCGCTTCTCATGCCTGTTCCCTCTGCCGTCCCTCACGAAGTCACTGCCCTACCGGGTGTCGTTCTGATCCGCCCGAAGCGGTTCGGCGACGAGCGTGGCTACTTCGCCGAGACCTTCCACGCCGCCAAGTGGGCCGAGGCCGGCATCGACGTGACGTTCGTGCAGGACAACCAATCACTGAGCGCGCCGGCCGGCACCGTCCGCGGGCTGCACTACCAGGTCGAGCCCTCGCCGCAGGCCAAGCTGGTCCGCGTGATCCAGGGCCGGATCCTCGACGTCGCGGTCGACATCCGGCGTTCGAGCGAGACCTTCGGCCAGCACGTAACGGCCGAACTGACGGCCGACGGCGGCGAGCAGATGTTCGTGCCCGCCGGCTTCGCCCACGGCTTCTCGACGCTCGAGCCGAACACGATCGTCGCCTACAAGGTCAGCGGCCTCTACGACCCGTCGAGCGAGCGCGGCATCGCCTGGAACGACCCGGCCCTCGGCATCGACTGGCGTTTACCCGGAGAGCCGACGTTGAGCGGCAAGGACGCGAAGTACCCGCGGCTGAGCGAGCAGGCGGACGTGTACGCGTAGGTGGGTCTGGATCGCGTGCGATGTCTGCGTTTCGTGTACGCCCACGGCCTGAGGCCGTGGGCTTTGGGTGATGGTTGCTCGTCGGGTCGACGTTGGTCGACGATCGGGTACAACGTTGGCATGCGGTGGTGCCTGCTGATCGTGTTGTTGCTCGTCGGCTGTAGATCGACATCGGAGCCGGTGCGATTTGCGACGTTCAACAGTGCGCTCTCGCGTGAAGCGCCCGGCGAGCTGCTGGCGGCGATGCGGACGCCGGATGACGAGCAGGCGAAGGCCGTCGCGACGATTATCCAGGCGACGCGGCCGGACGTGCTGCTGCTGCAGGAGTTCGACCACGGCGGGGGCTACGACCCGGACGGCGAGGCTCTGCGGCTGTTCCAGCAGAACTACCTCGCCATGCCCCAAGCCTCCGGCCTGACGGCCATCGCGTACGAGCACGTCTACCTCGCCCCTAGCAACACCGGCCTACCCACCGGCGTCGACCTCAACAATGACGGCCTGATCGCCCCGACCGCAGGAGCCGAAGTCGGCACCCGTGCCTACGCCGCCGACTGCCACGGCTGGGGCAAGTTCCCGGGGCAGTACGCGTTCGTGGTGCTGTCGAAGTACCCGATCGACCGCGACGGCATTCGCACGTTCCAGGAGTTTCTGTGGAAGGACCTGCCGGGGAACCACCTTCGCCCGATCGTCCGCGGACTCGAAGATGAACGCGAGCCCCGACCGTCAGGAAGGGGTTCTGGCGGCGAGCCGGACCCCTCCCTGACGGTCGGGGCTCGCAAGGCTCCCGAGCCGTACTACCCGCCGGAGGCGTGGGATGTGCTGCGGCTATCGAGCAAGAACCACGTCGACGTGCCGATCGACGTCGGCGGCAAGACGATTCACCTCCTCGCCGCCCACCCGACGCCGCCGGTGTTCGACGGGCCGGAGGATCGCAACGGGCGGCGGAACTTTGACGAGATCAAGCTCATGTCGACGATGCTCCCCAAGGGCACGTGGCAGGACTGCACAGGCGAGGTCCACACGATGGTGCCGGAGTACCTCGGGCCGCCGGTCGTCGTGGCGGGGGACCTGAACGCGGACCCGATCGACGGCGACTCCTTCTCGCTCGCAGCCCCCGTGCAGCAGGATCTAGCCGCTTGGTGCCTGACGCCGGATATGGCGGCGATGCTGCTAACAGAGGCTTCATCACCCATTGATTGGCAAGGCTCGATTGCGCAGCTGCTGACCGACTACCGCTTCTCGCGTGAACTCGTCCCACTGTCCAAAGGCGGTGATGCCGCTGCGACGATGCAGGGCGGCGGGAACACAGCACATCGTGGCCATGCCACCGCAGACACGGCCGATTGGGATGATGTTCGCGGCCCCGGCAACCTGCGGGTCGATTACGTCCTGCCGTCGAACGACCTCACCGTCGTCGACTCCGGCGTCTTCTGGCCGACGCCGGACGAGCCGCTGATGGGCGTCGACCTCGCCACCGTTGAGCGGGCGAGCGATCATCGGCTGGTCTGGGTGGACGTCGAAGTCGAGTGATGCACCGCCGCGAGGCACGACCGTGAGGGAGAGCGATCGCCGCAGGCGATGTCTGCTGCACGAGCGTCCAGACATCGCGTTCCGCGATCGCTCTCCCTTATGGTCGTGCCTCGTGGCGAGTACATTTCCTCGTCGCGTGCTTGCCCTGCCGGTGATCCTGCCGATACTGCCGAACATGAAGGGCGTTATCCTGGCCGGCGGCACCGGTTCGCGTTTGTTCCCGCTGACCACCGTCACGAACAAGCACCTGCTGCCGGTCTACAAAAAGCCGATGATCTACTACCCGCTCGAGTGCATGGCCAAGGCCGGCGTCGAGGAGGTCATGCTCGTCTGCGGCGGCAACAACGCCGGCGACTACATCCGACTTCTCGGCAACGGCCACGAGTTCGGGCTGAAGCACCTGACCTACACCTACCAGCCCGACGCCACCGGCATCGCCGCGGCACTGGGGCTCTGCGAGCGTTACGTCGACGGCGAGCCGATCATGCTCATCCTCGGCGACAACGTCCTCGAGTATTCCATCAAGCAGCAGGCCGACAACTTTCGCAAGCAACTCGACGGCAACGACGGCAAAGGGGCCAAGATTCTGCTGGCCGAGGTCGAAAATCCCAAGGCGTACGGCGTGGCCGAAATGGACGGCGACAAGGTCGTCGGCATCGTTGAAAAGCCTGAGAATCCCAAGAGCAATAAAGCCGTCATCGGCGTCTACTTCTACGACGGCCACGTCTTCGACATCGTCAAGACGC
>CAYQCT010000190.1:0-5757 GCA_964416015.1 uncultured Tepidisphaerales bacterium | reverse complement strand
GACGTTGAAGGCGTCGCCGTCCTTGTTGTACCGGCGGTGGTCGCCCGGCGGCAGGTCGTCGTGGCTCTGGTACTTCCCGCCCTCGCCGAACGCCCCCGTCAGCAGGCCGCTCGCCAACGGCAGACGCACCAGGACGGCGATGCCTTCCTTCGCGCAACGGTCGAGCAGGCCTTGCGTCGCCGGCCGTTGGCGGAAGACGTTGAAGATGATCTGCAGCGACTCGGCACCCGCATCGATCGCCTCGTGGGCCTTCTCGTTCGTCTCGACACTGCTGCCGATATGTGCGACCAGGCCCTCGTCCTTCTGCCGGCGCAGTTCGTCCCAGACCGCCTTGTCGGTCGCGGCAGCGCTGCCCCAGCAGTGCAGCTGCGTCAGGAAGATGTTGTCGACGCCGAGCCGTTCAAGGGAAGCCTCGGTTGCCTCTCGCACGGCGGCCGGCACGTCGTCCTTCTTCGACCGGCCGGCGCCGATCTTCGTCGCGACGACTGCGTCGTGGCCGCGTGGCAGCGTCTTGAAGAACGCGCCGACGCGGCTCTCGCTGCGTCCGCCGCCGTAGCCCTCAGCCGTGTCGAAGAGTCGGCAGCCCGCGTTGTACGCCGCCCGCAAAACTTCGACGGCGTGTTCGTCTGTCACATCGCCCCAATCGCCGCCCTCCGGGTTGCCGCCGAGCTGCCAACAACCGAGGCCGACTTCGGGGACGGGCGTGCCGCGGAAGTCGCGCCGGTTCATCGGGTGTACGTTCGTGCTCACGGGCGACATCCTTACGCCTGCCGAGACAGTTCAGGGAGTACGGGCTTGCAACACCATCTAGAGCGGGTAATTTGATGCCGGGCCACAGCATGTTCGCCCCCTTCCAATGCTCATGATCCGGCTCCTTTTCTGCCTCTTGTTGTCGCTGGTGCTCCCGTCGCTCGCCGCCGCGACGCCGGCGGCTGTCGGGACGGAGGATCCGGCGGATCTGGACGAGCTGACCCGCGTCGACTGGGTCGAAGAAGCCGGCGACGGCGGCTACGTAGTCGTCGTGCAGCTCCTCGGCAGCGTCGTCATGGTTGCCTTCGCCGTCGAGCGGCTGGTGAATCTGAGAGCATCGCGGTTCGCCCCGCGGGAGCTGGCAGGTAAGGCGGGCGAGTTGGTGCGGGCCGGGCGGTGGGATGAATTGGAGCGGCTGGCGAAAAAGCAGCCGTCGACGCTGGGGCGAATGGCGCTCTTCCTTGGCGAGCACCGCCACGCCGCCGATCGGCAGGCGCTCGCTGCGGGCGTCGCGGAGGTCGGCATGCGCGACGTCGCCGATCAGGAGCAGAAGAACACGCCGTTCAGCGTCATCGCCGCGTTGCAGCCGTTGCTCGGGCTGTTGGGCACGATGATCGGCATGATCGAGGCGTTCAAGCTCGTCGAGGTCTTCGGCGACGAAGGCGGGGCGGCAATCCTCGCCGGCTCGATCAGCAAGGCGCTCATCACGACCGCCCTCGGCCTCGTCCTGGCAATGCCGGCGTATATTCTCTACTTCGTCTTCAAAGGCCGCGTGCACGGCACCGCCAAGCGACTCGAAGAGGCCGCCGACGGGCTTACGACGGCGTTCTTCCTGGCTCCGCCCGCAGCGAAGGAGAAGTCGGCATGATGCTGCGTCGTCGCAAGAAGGAGGCCGCCGCCGAGGTGCCGTTGTCGCCGTTGATCGACTGCGTCTTTCTGCTGTTGATCTTTTTTCTCGTAACGAGCATGTTCAAGCGGTACGAGCGGCTAATCCCGGTGACGCTCGCTGACCCGACGAGCAGCGTTGCCGAAGCCGCCGAGGACGACGCCGCATCGCTTGGCCTTGGTGCCGACGGCTCGCTCTACCGCGCCAGCGGGGGCCGTGAGGCGTTCGGCCGGGCGAGTTTTCGGCCGCTGGACGATTTCGAGCAACACGCGGCGGCCTTGCTCGAACGCCGCGGTCCGGCTGCGCCGCTGGAAGTCGTGGTCGAGCGTGGCACGGCGTTCCAGCAGACGATCGACCTGCAGGACCGTCTGGAGCTCGCCGGCTTCGAGAACATCCGGTTCCGCGTCCGCGACAACGCCTTCGACGCCGGCCGCCAACTGCGGGGGCCGGGCTGATGGCGATGCTGCGACGACGCGAGGCGGGCGAGGACGCGGAGCTGTCGATGACGCCGCTAATCGACGCAGTGTTTCTTCTGCTGATCTTTTTCCTCGTCGCGACGATGGCGAAGAAGAAGGACCGCGACATCGCCATCACGCCGCCCGAGAGCGGCAGCGCTCAAAAGCTGCTCGCCGACGACGAGGCGATCGTGGTCGGTATTGACCCGCTGGGCCAGGTTTACCTGCAGGGCGATCCGAGCAATCGCAACGACCTGATGGCGTCGCTGGGCGAGCTGTCCGTTGAAGATCCCGGTCGGCAAGTGCGGGTTGATGCGGATCAAGCGACGCCCTTCGAGCGGGTGGCCGAAGTGCTGGATCTGCTCCAATTTCGCGGCATGACCAACGTGGTCATCCGCACGTACGACGACAAGTACAACCGCCGACGCTGAGCGAGGAGAAACAATGGCGACTTCCGATGACAATCCCGCGCGTCGTGCATTGGGCGGAGGTGCTTACGTCCTGATCGCGTTGGCCGTACACGCTGCCATTCTCGCGGTGCTTTGGCCGCACCTGAGGTACATCGTCACAAACGAGGGCGAGGACCCGCAGGCGGCGACGGAGCGGGTCGAGGCGATGCGGCCGGAGTTGCAGCGCATCCTCGATGAGAAGAAGCAGGCCGTCCAACTTACGCCCGAGCAGGCCGTTGAGATGGCCAAGCCGACCGAGGAGCGTGCGGAGAAGGTCGTCCGCGACCGACTGAAGCAGGCACGCGACGACCTGCAGCGCATCCAGGAAGAACGGCAACGCGCATTCGATGAGCTACGCAAGCGGGACGCCACCAAGGTGCGAGCGGCACAGGTCGAGCGGCTGCAAGACGAGTTCGACGACTTCGAAAAGCGGGTGGACGGCTTTTGGAAGAAGCGAGATTCGCGGAAGGACGAACGTCGCGAGGAACGCGTCCGCGACCAGGTCGAAGAGGCGAAGCAGACATTTGCCAAGCTCAAGGAGGATCCGACCGACGAAGATGTCCGGGACCAGCTCATCGAGCAGGTGGCGGCGACGCGCAACGAGATGTACCGCGAGATGAACGACAACCGCGGCATCAACGGGCCGCAGCAGAACGAAGCGTCCAACGCGGGAAACAAGGCCCGGGACCTTGTCGAAGAGATTGAGGCGACGCTCGGCATTGACGTTGATCTTGAGGAGATGAACGACACGAGCATTGCCAGCGATCTGTCATTGGAGCAACGCGACTCGAGCGGCGAGGACTTGGCGTCGCAGTACGAGGCGATCGTCGACGTCGAGCAGGCCGCCGGCGATGCTGCCAAAGACGCCGCCGCGGCCAAGGCTGCGGTGGAACGAGGCACGAGCTTCGCCGAAGAACGCGAGCAGGCCGGCGACGTCGATCCGCAGCGGCCGGACCTTGCCGAGGCTCTGCGGGGCGAAGGCGGCGAGGGTGACGCGAGCGACTACGGCCGCGTCCGCGATGCGCAGGAAGCCGCCCGCAATCACGCGTCGCAGATCGCCCGCCGGACCGCCTCCCTCGCCAATGCTGCGGCCGGTTTGCCGAGTACATCGCAGGATCAGCAAGGCATTTCCGGGATGACGATCGTCGGCTCCGGCAGTGCCGCCGGTGACAGCAACGACGACCTGCGCCGCGACGAGTCCGGCGAAATCTCCCGCATGGAGCACGGCACCGGTCGCCGCGACCTGAAGCTCGAAACCTGGAAGGTCGGCCGATCTGCCCTGCCCGGCCGCATGTTCACCGACGAGAGCACGCGGAAGGGGTGGTTGTACGTCGACACGTGGTTCGTCATCGGGCCGTGGGAGAACGAGTACCGGACCGATTACGCCGTGACGCATCCGCCGGAGTTCGTGATCGACCTCGATGCCGAGTACCACGACGGCAAGTTCGCCAATCGGCCGGGCCATCCGGACGAGGTGCTGCGTTGGGAGTTCTACCAGAGCGACGAGATCCGCCAGGTGCCGCCACGCGTGTACGCAGCGAGCACGTTCTACGCCTACACCGAGATCTACAGCGATCGCGACCGCGAGCTGCTGCTGAGCCTGGCGAGCGACGACGCCGCCAAGATGTGGCTTAACGGCGAGGTCGTCTGGCAGGACGCGGGCCTGAGCGTGCACAACGTCGGCGAAGGATTCCGCCGCGTGAACGTGCGGCAGGGCTACAACACGCTGCTCGTCCGCCTCGAGAACGGCCCGGCCAAAGCGATCTGGTCGGTCGTGCTCTGCCCGCCGGAGATTGCCGAACGCGTCGGCGGGTGACATATCCTTCAACCACGATGCCGTGGGTCACGCTGTGCGACTATGAAGATCTCGCCGAGGGCGAAGGCACCTTCGTCGACCCCGGCGGCGGACGGGAGCTGGCCGTCTTTCTGCACAAGGGCCAGCCGCACGTCACCGACAACCTCTGCCCGCACGCCGGCGGCAGCATGGCCTCCGGCTACGTCGAGATGAGCGGCGACGACCCGTGTGCCGTCTGCCCGTGGCACGGCTGGTCGTTCCGTCTAACCGACGGCGAGTACACCGGCATGCCGGGCTTCGAGCTGAAGGTGTATCCGTCGCGCGTCGAGGAGCACGAGGGCCGCCGGCTCGTGCAGGCGGAGCTGCCGACCTGAGGTTCACGCGGCGTCGAGCAACAGACCGACGCGGCCGCCCCAGGAAAGGCGGCGGCAGACGCGGATCGTCACGCGGCCCGTGCCGATCAACGCCTGCAGCGCAGCGGCACCGGCGTCGGCGTGATCGACGAGCAGCTGCGTTTGCGGCAGGGTGTCGTTCAGGCGGAACTGGCCCAGGGCCATGCCCAGAAGCTGGCGATTCTCCCCGAGCCACGCGGCGGCGCGGGCAATGGCCGACAGATTCGTCAGGCCCGTCGCGGCCGGGGCGAGCAGGACGAGCGTCCCGTCGCGTGCCACGGCCACACGACCGTCGGGAAGCATCGGCGGAACGATCGGCGTCGCGGCAAATTGGCCGTCGCGGGCGAGTGCGGCGTCGGCGAGCGACTGGCCGGCGGCGAGCTCGAAGACTTCGTCGGCACCGCCGTTGCTCGTCGCGACCGCCGGCTCAATCGGCATCGGCGCCGGGGCCGGCTCGTCCTGCGGCACGATCCGCATCGGCTCGGCGGCTGGTGGTTGCCGCGTCGGCGTGGGCCGGGCAATTGGCGGGATGGCTTCGTCGAAGACCGGCTGCGACGGCTCCTCGGCAAGGTCGGCGAGCGAGGCAAAGGGCGAGTCGGTCATGGCGGGTTGGTTCGTAAGAAGGTGCGTTTCGAGCAGAGCAACAGCCTCACGGGCCGCCGCGGCCGAGGGCCAGCGGCCGACGAGGGCTTCGTGCGCCTGCCAGTCGCCGGCGTGTGTCGCCGTCGGAAGGTCGTCGTCGAGAAGGTCCAGATCCAGGAACTGCCGGCAGACGTCGGCGAGCTTGCGGCTGGCCTTCTTCGCCTCGCTCGTCTCGACCGAGGACGGCAACGCAAGCTGCACACGCGGCGTCGCCTCGCCGGGCACACCGGCATCGACGAGACCCTTGAGCACGCGGTAGCCGCCGACGACGCCTTCGTGATCCGCGGTCGTCAGCAACGCCCACGGATCGCAGGCACGAAGCAGATTCCGTGCGGCCGGCAGTCGCGGGTCGGGCCAGGGCCAGATCGTGCAGAACTTCTACGGCGTT